>JAJFTZ010000121.1 GCA_021372675.1 Eubacteriales bacterium | reverse complement strand
CCCGTGGACGCCGCCTACAACGGGCAGATCGTGACGATACTCCACTGCGTGAACGGTATACTGCAAACCTATACCACCACGGTGGCGGATGGGAAAGCGGTCTTTACCGTTACGGGCCTTTCCCCGTTCGCGGTGTTCGCGGGCGCGGCCAAAACGATCGGCGTGCCCAATACCGGCGGCGGTGGGGGCCTTCCGCTATGGCCTGTTTTGCTTCTATTCGGCGCGTTTTGCGGCTATCTGCCGCTGCGGAGGCGCGAAAAACGGATATAAGAAATAACAAAGAAAACGCCAAACGGCCCGCGGCATACTGCCGCGGGCCGTTCCATTTTTCTCGGAGCTAAATATTTACGATCTCCACGATGGTGGTGTTGAGCGTGCTGTAATCCTCCGCGAGGTCGATGTAGGTGGAGGTCAGCCTGCCCTCGTCGATCACGCGGATGATGGGCCTAAGGCGCGAATGCTCGTAGTTGCCCACCACGATGCCGATCACGCCGGAGCTCAGGCGTACGCAGGTGCCAACGGGGTAAGGGGCGATGCGCTTGGTAAACGCGTCCACGATATCCGGGTCGAACATGGTGCCGTAGCCGCTCATGATGTACTCCATCGCGTCGGATGGGAGCATGGCGCGCCGGTAGGGCCTGTCCGAAACGAGCGCGTCGTACACGTCCGCCACGCAGATGATGCGGCCGAACAGGGGGATTTCCTCCCCCTTGAGGCCGGCGGGATAGCCGTAGCCGTCGAAGCGCTCGTGGTGGGTGAGCACCGCGATCTTGGACGCCTCGGAGATTTTGCTGTTGGTGAGGATGTAATCGTAGCCGAGTCGGCTGTGGCGCCGCACGTCCTCAAGCTCGTCGTGCGTGAGGCGGCTCACCTTGTTGATGATGTTTTTATCGATGAACACCTTGCCGATGTCGTGTACCAGTGCACCCGTCACAAGCTCGTTGAGATCCTTGCGGCTCAGGTTCAATACGCCGCCGAGCACGCTCGCGATGACCGCCACGTTCAGGCTGTGGCTGTAGGTATAGTCGTCGTAGGAGCGGATGTCCACTACGTTGACGATGGCCTGGCGGTTGTAGATGACTTCCTCCACGATGTTGGTCACAACGTCCTTGAGGGTATCGATGTTGCGCACGCCGCGCTTGCCCGAGGGCGTTTCCACGCTTGCAAACATGGTGCGAACCTCGCGCTTGGCCTTGGTCTTAAGCTCGTCGCTTATGACGTTGGCGATGCGGAGGTCTTCGGAGATTTCGTCGTCGATATAGACGCCCTGAAAGCCAAAGGCATTGATGCTGCCGATCAGCGCCTCGTTGAGGCGCACGTTCTTGCCGATGAGAATCCTGTTTTTGTTAAGCACCAGATCGGATGCCAGCACCTGCCCCGTCCGCAGGCAATTCGCGGGGACAAACCTCATGGGTATCGGCCTTTCGGGGAAAGGGAATCCATTCCCAATCCTTCTACATTTCCCATTATACAACAAATATCGCGGCCCGCAAGCCGAATGTGCGTTTGTTGCGCCCGATAAAAGGGCGGCGCATGCAGGATATCATCTCCTGCCGGCGCCGCCGAAAGCGTGCTTTTTTAGGTTATGCGCCCGCGTACAGGCTGTTGATATCGAGGATGAGGCTCACGCCGCCGTCGCCCAAAATGGTGCAGCCCGCGATGCCGCGCGTCCAACGGCGGTAGCGTGCAATGTAGGGAGGCAGGGGCTTTATGACCGTTTGCTGTTCGCCGACGAGCTCGTCCACAAACAGGCAGCAGCTTTGCTGGTCGGCCTCGATCAAAACGAGGATGCCGTCTTCCAGATCGGTGCGCGCGTTTTCGATGCCGAAAAGCTTATAGAGGCGCACCACCGGGTAGCATTTGCCGCGCACAAGGATCATCTCGTTGCCGTCGGGGTCGCTGAATACCTCGCCGGGTCTCGGCTTGAAGGATTTTTGTATGCTTAAAAGGGGCACGATGAACACGTTGCCGCCCACGTTCACCTGCATGCCCGCGATGATGGCGAGGGTGAGCGGGATGCGCATCTGCACCGACATGCCCTTAAAAGGCGCGCTGTCCACGGAGATGGCGCCGCCCATCTTTTCGATGCTGCGAAGGGCCACGTCCATGCCTACGCCGCGCCCGGAAAACTCCGTTACGCATTCGGTGGTGGAGAAGCCCGGCGTGAAGATAAGCAAATATGCTTCCTTATCGGTGATTTCGTTTTCAGGCTTTTTAACGAGGCCGCGCTCTATGCCCTTTTGTATGAGCCGGTCGCGGTCGAGGCCCTTGCCGTCGTCGCTCACGGAAATCACCACGTCGCCGCCGGTGTTGCGCGCCTCCACGACGATCCTCCCCGCGGGGGGCTTGCCCATCTGCACGCGCGCCTCGGGCAGCTCGATGCCGTGATCCATGGCGTTTCGTATGAGGTGCATGAGCGGATCGCCGAGGTTGTCGATCACGCTCTTGTCCATTTCAGTGTCCTCGCCGACAATTACGAGATCGGCCTGCTTGCCCGTTTTGCGGCACATGTCGCGCACGATGCGCTCTAGGCGGTGGAACGTGGCGGAGATGGGGATCATGCGGATGGACATCACGGTGTCCTGCAGCTCGTCGGTGAGCTTCCTTAGCTGGCGCGCCGCCTTGTCGAAGGAATCGAGGTGCAGATCCACCACCCCGGGGTTCTTGGTCACGGTGGTCTCGGTGATGACGATCTCGCCTACGAGGTTCATCAGCTTATCGAGCTTATCGAGCTTCACGCTCATGTAGTTTTGCTTTTGCTGCAGGCTTTGCGTGTCCGCGGCGTTTTTTAAAGCGGCCTCGGCCTCCTGCGCGACGGGCGGCAGTTCCTCCCGCGCGGTTTTTGCGCGGGCCTTTTTGGGCGCGGCGCCTTCCTCCCCGGGGGCGGATACGGCTACGGGCGCCGGCGCGGGCGCAGCCGCGGCGAGCGCGCCGAATTCAAGCGATTTGATGAAGAAGTTGGATAAAAGCCTTTTTTTGACCTCCTCCGCGCTCGCGGCGGTCTCAAAGAAAAGCTCGAAGCCGTTTTCTATGATCCAATCCTCGCTTTGTTCCCTTAAAACGTCCTCGGGAACGGTGTGAAGGCTCAGGCATATCTCCTCGATGGATTTGACGACGCCGAACGCGCGCACGTTTTCCATTTTGCAGTCCGGCTCAAAGTATATCTTGGCGCGGTAGGCCGCGCAGGCAGGCGCGGACTCGGCGGGCGTAAACGCTTCCTCGGCCCGCGCTTCCTTCGCCGGGTCGGCGGTCTTTTTCTTTTTCGCGGGCTTTCCGGGCTTTTCGGGCGCGCTGCCGTTCGAAAGCGTTTCGCGGTAGGCGGTGATCTTTTTGATGAGCGCGTCGGCGTTGCCCGAGGGGGGCACGCCTTCCTGCAGGCGCTCGATCTCGCCCTTTAAAAAGTCCTGCGCGGCAAATACGAGGTCGAAAACAAGGCGGTGGTCGTAGGGCCGCGCGGGGTCCTCGCGGATGAGGTCGAAAAGGTCCTCAACGGCGTGGGAAAGGCGCATGAGGGTATCGTAGCTCATCATGCCGGAGGAGCCCTTGATGGTGTGGAGGATGCGGAATACCGCGCCTACCTGCTCGGCCGAAAAGCGGTCGCTTTTTTCCGCAACGAGAAGAATCCCCTCGAGCTGCTCGAGAAGCTGAAGGTTTTCAAACACATAGACTTCAAGGAGCGAATCGTTTTGTGACAAGAGAACACCTCCTACTATATAAGGAAACGGGCGCCGCGATACGCGCCGCTCAAACGTTGATGTTGTTGAGAGCGCTGATGATGACGTCCTCCTTGAACGGCTTTACGATAAAACCCTTCGCGCCGGAGATGATGGCCTCGCGCACCATGCTTTCCTGCCCCATGGCGGAAACCATGATGACGTTCGCCTTGGGGTTGATGGAAAGTATTTTTTTGAGGGATGCCAACCCGTCCATTTCGGGCATCGTGATGTCCATGGTCACGATATCCGGGGAAAGCTCGGAATATTTCTGGAATGCCACGGCGCCGTTTTCCGCTTCGCCGCAGACCTCGTAGCCGTGCTTGGTGATGGTGTTTTTGATAGAAACCCGCATGAAAGCGGCGTCGTCCACCACAAGAACCCTCTTCATAATGCCTTGAACCTCCCTGTATCTGTGCCTTACTTAATTACTTCGTATTTTATGAATTGAAACTTAAGGAACGCCCGAGGTTAAATGTTTTTTTCCGTGCGCGGCCATGCCGTGCGCACCGTAAGCGCGCCGGTTTCGCAGTCGAGCACGATGGTGCGCCCGTTCGTGCCGCCCACATCCTCGGCGAGCACGGCGATGGACTGGCGATTGAGGGCCGCGCGGCTGTTTTCCACGTTGCGCTTGCCCACCTGCATCACGTCCGATTGCTCGGCCATGCCGAACATATGCGCGCCGCCCGCGAGCTTCGCGGTTAGAAGGCGCGGGTTCGCGCCGGAAACGGCCATACGGCGGACGAGCTCGTCCACCGCGGTGTTGGCGTATTTTGCGATGTTCACATCGTCCGCGCCTTCGGGCGCGCACGGCAGCAGCACATGGGCAAGTCCGCCGATCTTGTGCACCCTGTCGTAAAGTACGATGCCGACGCAGGAGCCTAAGCCGAGCGTCGTTATGGTTTCGGGAGCTTTGGCGACCGCCATCTCCGCAATCCCCACCATGGTGTTGGACATATCAAGCGATTCCCATCTTTTGCATCAGGATACGGTGTGACTCCACCTCGGGCATCAGGAAAAAATGGCCTGTGATCTGCCGTTCATCGTCGGAAAAAACGGTTTCGAGCAGCAGCACCGTATCGCCATACTGCCCGTACAGGGCGGCCGGCAGATTCATGATGGCGCCCGCCATGTCGATGACGAGGCTCGGCACGGTGCAGTTCACAAAAAGCCCCGTGAGCTCGCTGATGGCGTTGATGTAGGAGCCGCACAGGATGTTGGCGAGCTCCATGAGCGCGGATTGCTGCATCTCGGTGAGCGAATCCTCCGTGCGCTCCTCCTCCATGCCCATCGCGGCGATGACCGCTGCGGTGAGGTCGCTCGCGTCCCGCATGGTGAGCACGAAGAGGATGGAGCCGTCGAGGTCCTGGTTCATGCCCACGAGCATGCCTGCCACGAGGTTTTCCGGTCCGCCCAAAAGGCCGCAGATGCTGTTGAAATCGCAAAGCTTCGCCGTGGGCACGCTGAGCGCGATGGGGCGGCCGAGCATGGACGCGAGCGCCGTGGCCGCGTGGCCCGCGCCGATGTTTTCGAGCTCCTTGAAGAAATCGAGCTGAACGGGAGAGATATCTTTTATGGCTCCATACCTTCCTTTCGAGCGTTCTTGCGCAAAATCCCAAAAAGGAGATTCCTAAACAGCTTCCATTATACGGAAAAAGGCTGATTCTGTCACTCACAAATATCGTGCTTTTTCACTAAAAACATTAAGGGTTTGCGATAAAAAAACGATATTGTGGATATGGGGAAAGCCACGGACGGCTTTTC
Source organism: Eubacteriales bacterium (assembly GCA_021372675.1). Lineage (GTDB taxonomy): Bacteria > Bacillota > Clostridia > Christensenellales > CAG-138 > UBA7707. Next base: position 49,231 of record JAJFTZ010000121.1, on the reverse strand, counting down.
ATACGCCCGGGGAGGGCAAAAAATACTGCATGGAGGCGGGGCATATGAAAATCACCAATTCGAGCGTGGCGCTCAGGAGCAGCCACGCGCTCGTCTCGGAGCGAAAAAGCTTGACGAGCCTCACCATCTGGGGAACAAACCGGGGTTCCGCGCGCTTAAGCGGCGCGGATGGCGCACACGATATGGCCGAAGGGGAGCGCGCCTATAAGGCGGAGCTCGGCGCGCGGCGCTTCTCGCGCCCGAGTTTTTCCATCACCCGCACCAAGGATACAAGGCGCGAGCACAAGGACGCGAAGGACGCCTACTCCGACGCGCGGCTGAAGCTTATAGAGGAGCTCATGTACATGCTCACCGGCAAGCGCATCCGCATCAAGGACCCTTCGGAATGCATGGACGACGCCGAAGACGGCTACGCGCAGCCAAGCCTAATGCAGGCGCAGGGCTACGGCATCATCTTCCGCAGCTCCGAAACGTACTTTGAGGCTGAAAGCGTGAATTTCGCGGCCACGGGCAGCGTTGAGACCGCCGACGGAAGGAAAATCTCCTTCGACATGCGCCTCGCCATGGAACGCTCGTACTACGAAGCGCACAGCACGGAGCTGCGCTTGGGCGACGCCGCGCACACCGTGGACCCGCTCGCCATCAACCTCGGGGGCGATGCGATCGGCCTTACAAACGCCAAGTTCTCCTTCGATCTCGACGGCGACGGCGCGGCCGAAAACATCTCCTTCCTCACGGGCGGCGCGGGCTTCCTCGCGCTCGACAAAAACGGCGACGGCAAAATCAGCGACGGCACGGAGCTTTTCGGCACGCGCTCGGGCGACGGTTTCAAGGACCTCGCCGTATACGACGAGGATAAGAACGGCTGGATCGACGAGGGGGATTCCGTTTTCAAGAACCTTAAAGTTTTCAATATGAACGAGGACGGAACCGCAACGCTCCTATCCTTGGGCGAGGCGGGCGTGGGCGCGCTGTACCTCGGCTCGGCCGATACGCAGTATTCCTTTAAGCAGGGGCGGGAGGTACAGGGCGAGCTGCGCAAAAGCTCCGTATACCTGAAGGAAAACGGGCAGGCGGGCGCATTGCACCACATCGATCTCGCGATATAGGCGATAGGCGCAAACGGCCTCCGGCGGTTTCCGATCGAAAAAATAAAGGATTGTTTAAGCGCGATGAGGATTGAGGGCATCGGCATCCAAAAAACAAACGCGCAAGCCGCGACGGGCGTTTCGCCGCGGCTCGAGGCGGGCGACGTGCTTACGGCCACCGTGCAGAAGGCGGAGGGCGACGCGGTCGTACTCAAAACCTCCGACGGCAAGGTTTTTAACGCGCGCCTTGCGGAAAACGCCGAGCTCAGGCAAAACGATAAAGTGGAGTTCCTCGTGGCGCAAAGCGGCAAGGAGGGCATCCTCCTGCGCATCGTTTACGTCGAGCCGCAGGCGGAAAAAAATACCGCGCTGTCGGCCGCGAGCGCGGCGGAAGCTTCCATTTTGGAGGCGTTCGAGCAGGCCGGCATAAAGCCAGACGCGCGCATGCTTGTGTCCGCGCTTGTTTTGATGCGCCAAAATGGGCTTGCGCCCAAGGCGGCGCTCTTTTTTGCGTTAAACCGCATGGAGGCGACGCCCGAACGCCTCGCGGCGTACCAGGCCCTCACCTCAGGGAGGGGGCCGGGCGAAACGCTCTACGAGGCAGCGCAGGCGCTCGGCGGGATTTTAAACGGGCCGGAGCCGGAAACCGCGCATCAGGCGCAAACGGCCGAGGCATCACAATTGCAGCAAACGCAGCAGACGCCGCAAACGCAAAACGGTGGCGGCGCCGCCGCACCGCAAGCGGAGGGGGATGCCCCTGCCTTGCAGGGCGGGACCGGAGCGCCCGCCCCCGACACGGTGCGCGATACGGCCCCCGGTACCACACAGCCCCCCGCACAGGCGCAGGGGGGGATGGCGCAGACAGTGGGCGGGCACGCGATGCAGGATGCGGCGCAGACAACGGGCGACCAAGCCGCGCAAGGCGCGGCGCGGGCGGGTGACGTCGCCCCGCGGGCCGCGCAGGCCACGGGCGGCGTGCAAGCTGCGCAACCGGATGCGCGGGGGGACGGCGGCACTACGCATATGGTAGAGGATCTACCAGCCCCCGGACATAACGGCGTTATGCCGGCCGGGGGTGGCCCCGGCGTCCCTGCCGCACCGGCGGCGCACGGGGAAAATGCGCCGCCCGTACGGGCGGAACTGCCGGATCCGGCCACGCAAAATGGAGCCGTAAACGTCCCCGAACGCGCCGTACCGCAGGCCCGAAGCGAGGCCGCAAATGCCCCCGGGCAGGCCATGCCGCAGGGCGGGGCCGCGCCGGACGCGATCCCGCGGGCCGCGCAAAGCGAAAGCGGCGCGGCGCGGGCCGAACTAAAGGAGCTCCCTTCGCGCATTTTTGATATTTTTCTGGAATTGACGGGCGGCGAGGACGCGGATGATCTTAAAAAATTTGTTTCCGAGTCGAACGCCAAGCTCGAGGCGCTCAAGTTTATGGCCGAAAAGTACGATGGAGAAAATATGCGCGCCGTGCAGCCCCGGCTCGAGCAGGCGCAGGCGCAGGCAAAGCTCGCGCAGGACGTGACGCGCTTCGTTTGCTTCGAGCTCCCCGTGCACAACGGGGAATACGGTACCGCGGAGCTTTACGTATACCGCCGCGCGAGGGGCAAAAGGGAGATCGATGCCGACAACGCCTCCGTGCTCATCAGCATCCCCACGGAAAGCTTCGGCAGGGTGGAAACGCTTTTGCGCACGGAAAACGGCTCCCTCACCGTGACGTTTTCCGTGGAGCTTCAGGGCGGCGTTGACGCGCTCAAGGAAAACATGCGCGAGTTTCGCAAGTCGCTTTCGGCAAGCACGCCCTACCGCCTGGGCGAAATGCGCGTGAACCCCCTGGGGGAGCGTACCACCGTGGAAAACGCCGAGGCCGTTCTGAGCGGCGACGCGCGGAAAAACGGCGCTTCCATCGACGTGAAGATATGAGCGAGCGTGAAAAAAAACAGCGCGAGCTGAGCGCGGCCGCGCTCAAGTACGACGCGGGTTCAAACGCCGCGCCGCGCGTGGTGGGCCTCGGAAAGGGGCACCTCGCCAAAAAAATGCTCGATGCCGCCAAGGAGCACAACGTCCCCATGAAGGAGGATGAAGCGCTCGTGAGAAGCCTTTCTAAGCTCGACATCGGACAGGAAATCCCCGTGGAGCTTTATCAGGCGGTGGCCGAGGTTCTCGCGTTTTTGTATAAAATGGATCGCGGCGCCATGCGTCCGCGGTAATGATTTATAGAAGAAAACCCGCAAACGAGGTTCTATGGACGGTATCTCCCTCAACGAATTATCCGCGCTTTTATCCGCGTCGGGCACCCGGGGCACGGCTTCCTCATCCGCCGCGTCTAGCGGGGCCACGGCATTTTACGACCTCTTGGGCGCGCAGCTTAACGGCGGCTCCCTTTTCGGCGCCTCCGATACGGAGGACGGCCTTTTCTCAAGCTCCTCCTCGGCCCCCTTGCTCGGCATGACGGCGCTATACTCGGCGCTCGGCGACAAGTCGGGCGGGGACGGGCTCGGCGGGGCGCTCGAGAGCTTCTGCATGCTTTTGGGCTCCGGCGTTTCGGGCGCGGGGCTTGTGGCGGCGGTTTCAAGCCTTTCCTCGGCGCTGAAAAACGCGCCGGAGGGCGCGGCCGAAAGCCTCCGGGCCGCGCTTTTATCGGGCGGCTTTTCGCGGAGCGTTTTAACGCAGGCCAACGACGCGCTTTTTTCCTCCAACACCTCGGACGCAAACTACCCTTACAACGCCTCCAAGGCGGTGACGCCGCTCGTCACGAGCGACGATAAAAACAGGAGCGCCTCGCTTTACGAAAAGGTCGTCGCGCAGTTCAAGGTGGAGTCAAACCCGCGCTATGCCGTCAACAAGGGCGGCACGGGCGACACCTACTGCAACATCTACCTTTGGGACGTAACGCGCGCCATGGGCGCCGAAATTCCGCATTATGTGGACGCCGCCACGCTTGAGGCGCGCGATTGGCCGGATGTTTCCGGCGCGAAGGAGCTCAACGCCAACGGCATTTACGACTGGCTTTCGAAAAAGGGCGGCGACTACGGCTGGAAGCAGGTATCGGCCGCTTCGGCGCAATCGCTCGCCAACGACGGGCATCCCGTCGTGACCGCGTGGAAGAACCCTTCGGGGCACGGGCACGTGCAGGTGGTCGTTCCGTCGGAGGACGGCGCGTACGACGAGGCGCGCGGGGTCGCGGTGGCGCAGGCGGGCAGGCGGCTTTTCAGCTACGGCTCCATAAAAAGCGTGTACGGCGAAAGCCTCGATCAGGTCGTTTATTACGCCCACGCGTAGGGCGGCGCGAATAATTATCCACCGAGGAGGACTCCCTATGTATCCCAATCAAAACCCGGCGGACGCCTATAAGCGTCAGGGCGTGCTCACGGCCACGCCCGCGGAGCTCATCGTCATGCTGTACGACGGCTGCATCCGCCAGCTCAAGCTCGGTGCGCTCGCGGCGGAGAAAAAGGATTTCGAACGGGCGAACGCGTGCTTCCAAAAAGCGCAGCGCATCATTGCCGAGCTTGCGGCGAGCCTCGATATGCGCTATGATATCTCAAAAAATCTCATGGAGCTTTACGAGTATATGGCGGCCGAGATCGTTCTCGTCAACCAAACGAAGGACGCGGCGCGCCTGGAGGGCGTATTGTCGCTTTTGAGCGAGCTCAAAGCCGCTTGGACGCAGGTGGCCAAAAACGGCGCGGGCGCGATAGCCGCCGCGGAGGCGCTCTCATGACCGCCGCGGAGGAAGGCGCGCTCTACAAAAACCGCGCGCAGCGCAAGCAGGCGGCCGAAGGGCTGTACGAGGCGGCGCAAAACGGCGCGAAAGCGCTCGACGAGGGCGACGCCGCGGCGTATCTCAGCACGCTCGAGGCGCGCGAGAAGCTCATCGAGAGGATGGACGCGCTCGAGGCGGCTTACGCCGCCGCGAAGGCCGGAGCTTCCGAGAGCGCGCGCGCGGCGCTCGAGGGTCTCGAAGAGGAAACGCGGCAGCTCTTAAGAAACGTGCGCGCCGCGGACGGCGCCGCGCGGGAAAAGGCGAAGGCGCTGATGGAGGAGTACCGCGGAAAGCTCAAGTCGCTCAAAAAAAGCGGCAAACAGGTCACGGGCTATACGAAGATGTACCGGCAGTCCGACGGTATCTATATCGATAAAAAAAGATAGCGCGCCCCACCGGGCGGAAAGGAAGCGGCCATGGCACTTGAAGAACTGGAACTGCTCGAGGAGCAGGAGGATACCCAGCACGGCAGGTATTTGACCTTCGCCGTGGGCGAGGAGGTGTTCGGCATCGAGATTCGTTACGTTACGGAGATCATCGGCATCCAACCCATCACACAGCTCCCCGAGGCGCCCGAGCACATCAAGGGCGTCATCAACCTGCGCGGCAGGATCGTTCCCGTGGTGGACGTGCGTCTTAAATTCAAAAAGCCTCCCATGGAATATAACGACCGTACCTGCGTGATTGTGGTGGAGGCGAACGATCTGGTCGCCGGGCTCATCGTCGATCAGGTCGCGGAGGTTCTCGCCATCGCGGATGCGGACGTCGTGCCCCCGCCCGAGTATAGCGCCACGGTGCACAACAGCTACATCCGCGGCATCGGCAAGGCGGACGGCAACGTGAAGCTGCTGCTCGATTGCGAAAAGCTGTTCCGCGCGGACGAGGAAGCCGTTTTGCGTTCGGCCGTGTAGCTTTGGCGGAAGCGGACATATAAAAGCCTATAGGGCGGGATGGTCGTCATCCCGCCTTTTTCGTGCCGCCGCGTTGCCGCAAAATCCCGTGAATTTGCGTTTTTTCCCAATTTTGCCATTCAGTTTATCGGAAAAATGCCGATATAGATAACGACGGGAAGCGGGGTTACGCCCTTTTTCCCACAACCATTCAAAGCACGCGATCCGCATGTGGGACAGAGGTCGTGCCGCTCCGGCAGAAAGGAAACCGCCATGGCAGTCAACAGTTTGAATTCGTCGACGCTCAGGCTTACGGGCCTTACCTCGGGCCTCGACACCGAAAGCATCGTCAAGAGCCTGCTCGAGATCGACCAGCTCAAGGTCGACAAGCAGTTTAAGGCCGTCACCAAGCTCGAATGGCAGGGGGAGGCGTACCGCGCCGTAAACCTCCAGCTCAAGAACTTCCGCGAAAAGTATATGCGCCTGTCGTCGAGTGATAACATGCTCACCTCAAAGGCCTATAATATTTCCAAAGCCACGCTCACTACCGATACCTCCGCCGTGAAAATCACCGCGGCCAGCGGCGTGACGGCGGGCGCGTACACCATCAACAGCATCGATCAGCTCGCCTCCGCGGCCAGCTTTTCGAGCACCGATAAGAAGCTCGGCGCCGACGTCAACGTCAACACGAAAATAAGCGATCTCGCGGGCATGGAGTTCGAGGAGACGGAGACCGCCCCCGCCGAGCTCGATGAGGAAGGCAACGTGGTCACGCCCGCGACGGTCAAGCGGTCCTTCAGCTTCTCCATCAACGGTGCGGAATTCGTTTTCGACGCCGATACCACCATTTCCAATGTGATCAGCACGGTCAACGCCAGCGCCAAGGCGGGCGTCACCATGAGCTACAGCACCCTCAAGCAGGGCTTCACCGTTACCGGCAACACCACGGGTGCCGGCAGCGCCGTCAACATCGAAAATCTCACGGGCAATTTCTTCGGTGAAAACAGCGCCGTAGGCATTACGGGCGGCGAGAAGAGCGGCCAAAACGCCAAGCTCACCATCGAGGGCGTGGAGGTGGAGAGGAACTCCAACAACTTCACCATCGACGGCATCACCTACTTGCTCAAGGCGGAAAGCAAAAACACCGAGATCAAATTCGAAGTGGAACGCGACGTGGACGCGGTGGTCGATAAGATCGCGAGCTTCATCGATGCGTATAACGAGCTTATCACGAGCCTGCAGGGCAAGCTCAACGAAACGGTCTACAGCACTTACGAGCCTCTCACGGATACCGAGCGCGGCCAGCTCACCGAAAAACAGGCCGAGCAGTGGGAGGAAAAGGCAAAAAGCGGCCTGCTGAAGGGCGATAGCAAGCTCTCGAGCCTCATCTCCTCCCTGCGAAGCTCCTTTTACACCGTGGTGGAGAGCGCCGGCAAAAGCGCCGCCGAGATCGGCCTCACCACGGGCACTTATACCGACGGCGCCAAGATCGTGGTCGATAAGGAAAAGCTGCGCGCCGCCCTCGAAAAAAATCCCGCGCAGGTTACAAACCTCTTCACAGCCTCGAGCGCATCGGAAGACGGTTCCGAAAGCGGCGCGCAGTCCGGCGGCCTTATAACCCGGCTGAACAACACCATGGCCTCCTATACCTCCTACGTCACGGCGTACACGCTCGATAACAACCAGCGCGACCTTTCCGCCGCGGAGACGAAGATGAGCGATCTGGAGGACTGGCTCTCCGAAAACGAGGAGAACTATTACAAGCGCTTCACCGTCATGGAGACCGCGCTCGCGAAGCTCAACAGCCAAACGAGCTGGATCAGCGCCCTTCTGGGCAGCTAAAACTGAAAGCGGAGGCAGGGAAATGTACGCGAAACCGAATCCCCAGGACGCCTACCGGCAGCAGGGCATCCTTACGGCCAACCCCGTGGAGCTGATCGTCATGCTCTACGACGGCTGCATCAAGCAGCTTAAGCTCGGCTGCCTCGCGTTGGACGATAAAAACTACGAGAAATCGAACGTCAGCTTTCAAAAAGCGCAGCGCATCATCATGGAGCTCATCACGAGCCTCGATTTTCGCTACGAGTTGGCGCACGACCTCATGCGCCTTTACGAATTCATGCTCGAACAGATCGTGGAGGGCAACCTGAAAAAGGAAAAGGCCCCCGTCCTCGGCACGATGGAGCTTCTCGAGGAGCTTCGCGGCGCGTGGGCGCAGGTCTCCAAAAGCGGCGCGGCGTCCGTCGCCGTCGCCGAGTGAGGTAGGGCGCGGGGCGGGAAGCCTTAAAAAGCATGAATATAAAAGAGATCGAAAAGCTGCAGGCGACGAACGGCGTTTTGCCCGCATCCGGCCACAGAAAAACGGATACGGGCTTTTCCCGTGATTTTGAGCACAGCATGCAGGATAGGAGCCGCGCCGATTACGAGCAGTACATCGGCGAGCTCAAGGAAAAGATCTACAAGCAGGGCGAAATGGTCGCCAAGCGCGCCGACCTTTCGGAATATCAAAAATACCGCGAGCTCATCAGCGAGCTCATCAGCGAGACCATCAGCAATTCCTATGCTTTCTGCAAACTGAGCCAGTTCGACGCGCGCGGCCGGCACAAGGTTTACGCGGTGATCCGCAAGGTGAACAAGCGGCTCGACGACATGGCGGCCGAGGTGCTCAAGAACGAGTCCGACCGCATCAAGCTTTTGGATATTGCCGACGACATTCGCGGCCTTATCGTGGATATGTTCCTGTAAATTTGAAAAATGCGGAGGTTCCCATGGAAGAGAGTAAGCTCGAACGCATTGGCGAGGAGGAAGACACGCAGCAGGGCCGGTATTTGACCTTTCCGGTGGGCGAGGAGACCTTCGCTGTCCCGATAAGCTGCGTCAACGAGATCATCGGCATCTATCCCATCACGCGGCTGCCCGAGGTGCCGTCCCACGTGAAGGGCATCATCAACCTGCGCGGCAAGATCGTGCCGGTTGTGGACCTGCGCCTCAAGTTCAAAAAGCCCGCCGCGGAGTACGACGAGCGCACCTGCATCATCGTGATGGAAACGGGCGGCCTGAGCGCAGGGCTTATCGTGGACAGCGTGAGCGAGGTGCTCACCATAGCGGAAGCGGAGATCGTCCCGCCGCCGGAATACGGCGCGAACGCGCAGAACCGCTACATCAGCGGGATCGGCGCGGGCGACGGCCGCGTAACGCTCATCCTCGACGCGGACAAGCTGCTCGACGAGGAGGAAGCCGTTTCCGCCCCTCTTATGTAGAATGCTCGTGGAGGTAAGCTATGAGTAAGGCTTTTCGGCGTGTGAAAACGATCTACAAGGTGCTGGGCAGCTTCCTGTTTATCGCGCTTCTTCTAACGGCGTTGGGGGTGCAGGCGGTGCAGACGCTGAAGGTTATCCTCGCGGAAACGGACGGCCTTTACAACAACAATACCCTGGCCGAAACGCACCTGATGGACGCGATGCAGTTCTACCAGCGCACGCGCGTGATCGTGCGCGATATCATCCTTCTCGACGATCAGGATGCCAAACAGGCGGAGAGAGAGAACCTGCAAAAAAAGTATACGCTCACGGACGAGGCGCTTGCCGCCATGGAGCCGCTTTTGAGCGCGGAGGATAAGCTTATCCTCGCCGCCGTCGGCGAGCAGATCCAAGCGGCGCGCACTTACAACGAACAGGCCGTAAACGCGGAATTGAGCGGCAAGGACGGGTATGAGATACTCATGTCCGCCGAAGCGGACGAGGCCGCAACGCGGGTGCAGGATACCCTTACGGAGCTTGAAAAATCCGTGGTCGGCCGCGCGGGCTCCGTCTATGCGGATATCGAGGCGAAGGGGCAAAGAAACATCACCGTGCTCGTTGCCGTGCTCGCCGTATGCGATATACTTGCGATCGTTTTGGGCCTTGCGCTCACGCGCATGGTCGTAAGGCCGCTCCTCATCACGGCCGGGCAGATCGAGAGCCTCGCCGAGGGGACGGACGCCGCGGACGTCGATCCCGCCACGCTGCACGGGGAATTCCGCCTGATAAGCGAAAACATCGTGAAGCTTCGCGCCACGCTCAACGAAATGTACGACGGCATCGTGGGCCTCGTGGATGCCGCCACGCACGGAAGGCTTTCTACGCGCGCCGACACGAGCAATATGAAGGGCTATTATTACGACATGGTCGATGGCGTCAACCGCACGCTCGACGCGGTGATCGATCCCGTCGCCGAGGCGACGCGTGCGCTCGGGGGGCTCTCGCGCGGCGAACTGAACGCCCGCGTCCTCGGGGAGTACGAGGGCGATCACGCCATCCTCAAGAACGCGCTCAACACCACCGCCGACACGCTCCGCGCGCACATCGGCAGGATCGACGCGGTGCTAGGAAGCATCGCCGGAGGCGACCTCACCGTGCGCGTCGAGGAAAGCTTTGTGGGCGATTTCGACTCGCTGAAGGTTTCCATCAACCGCATCGTCGATTCCCTGAGCGCCGTGATCTTAGATATCAACACCGCCGCCGCGCAGGTGAACGCGGGCACCAAGCAGGTATCCGCAGGCAGCCAGGCCATATCGCAGGGCGCCGCGGAGCAGGCGAGCTCCATCGAACAGCTCACCGCGAGCATTTCCGCTATCGCCGGGCAGACGCGCCGCAACGCGGGCGACGCCGACCGCGCCAACGAGCTTTCCGTGGCCGCGCGCGACGGCGCCGTGCACGGCGACGAGAAAATGCGCAAGCTGCAAAACGCCATGGCGGAGATCAACGAATCGTCCGAAAGCATATCGAAGATCATCAAGGTGATCGACGATATCGCGTTCCAAACGAACATCCTCGCGCTCAACGCGGCGGTGGAGGCCGCGCGGGCGGGCGCGCACGGCAAGGGCTTCGGCGTGGTGGCCGAGGAGGTGAGAAACCTCGCCGGCAGAAGTGCGAAGGCCGCGAGGGAGACTGCCGAGCTCATCGAGGGCTCCGTGAAAAAGGCCGGGGCGGGCACGCGCATCGCGGACGAGACCGCCGCGGCGCTGTCCTCCATCGTGAGCGGCATGGAGCAGGCCGTGCGCCTTACGGGCGATATCGCCAAGGCCTCGGGGGAACAGGCGGCGGCTATATCGCAGATCGACCGCGGCATCGAGCAGGTGTCGCAGGTGGTGCAAAGTAACTCCGCCACCGCCGAGGAGGCCGCCGCCGCGAGCGAGGAGCTTTCGGGTCAGGCGGAGCTTTTGAACCAGAGCATCGGCCGCTTTAAGCTTGGACGGGCGTAAAAATGTCCGTGGCCATCTTTTTGAAAGGAGGGATCCTGTGGGCAACGAGAGCACGGACGGTTTGGGGGTCATCCGCATCAGCGACGGCGATTTTGTGCGGCTCACCGAATACCTCCGCAACCGCTTCGGCATCAACCTTACAAAAAAGCGCGTGCTCATCGAGGGGAGGCTCAACCAGTACCTTGTGCGCAACGGCTACGATAATTATACGAACTATCTCGACGCGGTGTTTGCCGACCCTACGGGCGCGGAGCTTTCAAACATCCTCAACTACCTCACCACCAACTACTCCTTTTTCATGCGGGAATGGGAGCATTTCGAGTTTTACCGCACGCGCATCCTGCCGGAGCTTAAAGAAACCGTGAAGGATCACGACCTTCGGCTTTGGAGCGCGGGCTGCTCCACCGGCGAGGAGGCATACACCCTCTCCATGGTCACGGGCGATTTTTTCGGCGCAGACGCGCCATCGTGGGATAGGACGGTGCTCGCCACCGACATCTCCCGCAAGGTGCTCAACTTCGCGACCGCGGGCGCGTACAGCGCGGAGGCGGTGGAGCCGCTTCCCAAGGGCTGGAAGCTCGCGCACTTTACCAAGCTGCCCGACGGGCGCTACCAGGCGAAGGAAAGCCTCAGGAAGGAAGTGCTGTTTCGCCCGTTCAACCTCATGGAGAAGAGTTTCCCCTTCAAAAAGAAGTTCCATGTGATCTTTTGCCGCAACGTGATGATCTACTTCGAACCCCAAACGAAGATCGAGCTCGTAGGTCGTTTTTACGACGCGCTCGCGCCGGGCGGATACCTTATCGTAGGGCAGTCCGAATCGCTCGACCGCAGCGCCACGCGGCTCTCCTATGTGATGCCCTCCATCTACCACAAAGTATGATACGGAGCTCGCTTCAACGAGATCGGCATCACCGCGCAGCGGCGGGGGCGTGGGCGGATTTCTGCCGCTTACGCGCGGCCGAATAAAAGGCGCCGGCTTTTTATTTTAGAATCGTACGAAAGGCTTGTGTGAGACCATGCCGTTTAAAAAAATACGCGTGCTCGTCGTGGATGATTCGCTGTTCGCACGCACCTTGATTGTCAACGAGATCACCAAGGACGCCGCCATCGAGGTGGTGGGCACCGCGAGCGACCCTTACGAGGCGCGTGAAAAGGTGCTCTCGCTCGACCCCGACGTGATGACCCTCGACGTGCAGATGCCGGGGATGAACGGCATAGAATTTTTGAAGCAGCTCATGCCGCAGCACCCGCTGCCCGTGCTCGTGGTCAGCTCCGTGAGCGGCGTCGTGTTCGACGCGCTGCAGGCCGGCGCGGTGGATTTTGTGACCAAGCCCGCGGAAAGCGGCGAGGCAGGGCGCGCGGCGTTTGTTTCCGAACTCATCGTTAAATTGAAGATCGCCTCCATCGCCAAAGTGGGGCAGCATAAAAATTCGCCGCAGCGGCAGGAGCCCGGCGCCCCCACGCTGCGGGATACGCAGGGCCACGTGATCGCGCTCGGCGCGTCTACGGGCGGCACGGAGGCCACAGCACAGATACTGTCGGCGCTCCGCGACGATCTTCCCGGCATCGTCATCGTGCAGCACATGCCGCCGGTATTCACGCGGCTCTATGCCGAAAGGCTCAACAACACCACCCGTCTCGCCGTGAAGGAGGCCGGGGATGGCGACGTGCTGCGCCCCGGTACCGCGCTCGTTGCGCCCGGCGATTTCCATATGACGGTGGAAAAGTACGCGGGCGGCTATCGCGTGCGCTGCCAAAAGGGCGAAAAGGTAAGCGGCCACTGCCCGTCGGTGGACGTTCTGTTTGAATCCGTGGCGAAGGCCGCCGGAAAAAAGGCGATGGGCATCCTTCTCACCGGCATGGGCGGCGACGGTGCGAACGGGCTTTTGCAGATGAAAAAAGGCGGCGCGCACACCGTGGGGCAAAACAAGGCGACCTGCGTGGTCTACGGTATGCCCGCGGTGGCGATGAGCCTCGGCGCGGTCGATAAGGAGCTGCCGCTCAACGCCATCGCGCATGACGTTTATGCGTGGCGCGACGAAAAGATGAAATAGCTTCGCGTCAAAAAATTGGCCGCGCCACTTTTTTGAGGGTTACAGGAAGTACCTGCGGGGCCTGTGGGCCGGGTGACCTGGGCACCCCCCACCGCCACCGCGCATGCCGTTGTCGGTGGATTAGGGCCCCCGGGGCCGCGGCCCCGGACCCCATGGTTGTTTTGGCAGCATGGGTTACCCACCTTGGACGAGTGGGGTGATGGAATGCACGGACGCGCGGCATATGCCGTACGTCCGTATTTTTATAAATCCCGCGCGGCGGGAAACGACAAATTGTTGTGGCCGCAATCCAAGGTCTACACAAAATACAGCGGAAGGATGTGGGAAAATACGAAAATATTGTTGAATAAGGTATCTTTTGTTGTTATACTATTTTATGAATACCATGGGGGTGGTAGCAATTTCCACAGTGAACACCATCTATTACCAAAAGCTTACCGAGGTGCAGTCGAAGCTCGATAGCACCGCGGCGCGGGCAGGCCTCAACGCTCCCCTGTTTTCGAGCCTTCTCGCGCAGGCCGTCGGCGGCGCGGATGCCGGTACGTCGGAGGTTTCCGTAACGTCCTCCGCCGCGTACGATGCGGTCATCGAGGCGGCGAGCTCGCGCTACGGTCTTGATGCGGATCTCATCCGCGCGGTCATACGGGTGGAATCGGGCTACAACAAAAGCGCCGTATCGTCGGCGGGCGCGCAGGGCCTTATGCAGCTTATGCCGGGTACGGCTAATTCCTTGGGCGTGACCGATTCGTTCGACGCAACGCAGAACATCTTTGCGGGCACGCAGTATCTCGCCCAGCAGCTTGACCGCTTCGGGGATATACGCCTGGCGCTCGCGGCCTATAACACTGGCCCCTCGCGGGTGGCCTCCTACGGCATCGCCGATGCGGACAACGCCTCCGAGTACGCTAAAATAAGCCCCTCCGTCCGCTCCTATGTCGATAAGGTGCTTTCCTACTACAGCGCGTACGCTTCCGTTTAGGGAGGGAGTAATATGATAAAAGACATTTTCGCGTCCACCAAGTACCTCGAGAAGGGGCTCGACGCGGCGTGGCTTCGCAACCAGGTGATCTCCAACAACATCGCCAACGCCGAAACGCCGGGCTTCAAAAGCTCGAGCGTCGAGTTTGAAGATGTTTTCGCCGCCGCGCTCGACGATACAAACGGCTTCGATAATAAAATGACGCGCGATAAGCACATCTCCTTTTCGGGTGTCGATCCCGACGGCGTAGTCCCCACGGTGGTGAAAAACAGCGGTACCGATATGCGGATGGACGGCAACAACGTGGATATCGACTACGAAAACGTGGAGCTCGCCAAGAACACGCTCTACTACAACACGCTCGTGGAAAAGCTCAACAGCGAGTTTTCCATGCTGCGGATGGCGATCACGGAAGGCAGGTAGTACCGGAATGAGCTTTTTAAACGCTTTTAATATCAGCGGCTCGGCGCTCACCGCGCAGCGCATGCGCATGGACGTGATCGCGCAAAACCTCGCAAACGCCTCCACCACGCGCACGGAGGACGGCGGCCCGTACAGGCGGCAGGTCACAGTGCTTTCTGAAAACAAGGCGTCGTTTTCGAGCTACCTCAACTCGGCGCTCGGCACCACGGGCGGCGGGGTGAAGGTCTCCGGCATCGTGGAGGACGATTCCGATTTCAAGCTCGAGTACGACCCTACCAACCCCGACGCGGACGCGGACGGCTATGTGCACTATCCCAACGTGAACGAGGTTACGGAGCTTATCGACATGATGGCCGCCACGCGCGCCTACGAGGCGAACGTGACCGCCCTCAATTCCATGAAGAGCATGATGCTCAAGGCGCTTGAGATCGGCAAGTAAGCCGTATCTCGCGGGGAGGTAATTCTATGGCGATCGAATCCGTATCCGGCATCAATTCGCTGCTCAACAGCCTTAACGCAACGTCGCAGACGAGCGCGGAAAACGCCGGCACAAGCTTTTCCGAGCTCTTGAAGGACGCCATCGGGCAGGTGCAGGACGTACAGGCCGAAAACAACGCTAACAGCCTCGAGCTGTTGAGCGGAGAGAGCACCGAGATCCACACCGCGCTCATCGAGGCGCAGAAGGCGGAGCTCACATTCAACCTTGCGGTGCAGGTGCGCAGCAAGGTGATCGACGCGTACAACGAAGTGATGCGTATGCAGCTTTGATGCACGGTGGTTGAAAAAGACGATGCCTTGGCTGGCGTATCTTCGCGCAACCGGCGGCGCAGGACGTACCGCCGGGGCATTTTCGATTATCGGAGGGTATTTGCTTGACGGGAAGCGCAACGTTTTTCGCGCCGCACAGGGTGGCGCTCGTGCTCCAAGATAATTTCGGCGCAACGCTGGGGCTTATCGCGGTGCTTTTGGCGGTGCTTTTGCTCGCGTATTACGCGACGCGCTACATCGCCAAAAAAAGCGGGGGCCTTAGCAGAGCCGCGCACATGCGCGTGAAGGAGCGCGTGATGCTCGCCAAGGACAAAAGCGTGGTGCTTTTGGAAACAAAGGAAACCTTCTACCTGCTCGGCGTCACAGGGCAGAGCGTGCAGCTCATCGCCGCGGTCGGCCGCGAGGCGCTCGGCGAGCTCGAGGAAGAAGAAACGGGGCAAAAACAGGGGGCGAGGGGGGTGCTCGAGGCGATGGGTCTTTCCGGCGGTAAAAAGGGCGGTTTTTCGTTGTTCGCCCCGCGCGCGAAAACGCGTAAAGAGACCGGGCGGGAGGACGAGCTCGACGCGCTTCTCAAGCAGATGAAATTAAGGCGCAGCGAGCGCTACGGCACCGCAAACCGCAAGCCTGAGTTTCAGGAAATCTTAGATGAATCCCTTTTCGACGATACGAAGGGCGACGCATGATGAACGAGTTGCGCGCGCGGCTGTACGTGGAAAAAAACAAGCGGGCGATCAAAAAAACGCTCGTGATACTGTTGGCGCTTCTCACGCTGTTCGTGTTCGCGGGCTGTTCGGTATTGGCGGATAACGGCGGCGACACGGCGGGCGTCGAGCAGGAGGAAGGCCCGTTCGGGGGCATCTTGGGCAACCGCAGCGAAAGCGTGGAAATCCTTTTGATGCTCACGGTGCTCACGCTTTTGCCGTCCATCCTCATCATGCTCACCTGCTTCACGCGCATTGTGATCGTGCTCTCGCTCGTGCGAAACGGCCTCGGGATGCAGCAGATGCCGCCCAACCAGGTGCTCATCGGCCTCGCGCTTTTCGTTACGCTGTTTATCATGACGCCCACCATCGATACCATCAAGGAAACGGCCTACGAGCCGTATGTGGACGGGCGCATCACGCAGGAGGAGGCCGCGGATCGCGCGATGGCGCCCATCCGCACGTTCATGCTCGCGCAGACCTACGAGAGCGACCTAAAGTTTTTCATGAGCGCGGCGGGGCAGGATGCGCCGGTGGACGACCTGAGCGAGATCAAAAACACGACGCTCATCCCCGCGTACATCACGAGCGAGATCAAGCACGGCTTCGAGATAGGCTTTTTCCTCTACGTTCCTTTTATCGTCATCGACATGGTGGTGGCGAGCACGCTCATGGCGATGGGCATGATGATGCTGCCGCCCACGGTGATCTCGCTGCCGTTCAAGCTTTTGCTTTTCGTGATGGTGGACGGGTGGACGCTCACGGTAAAAACGCTGATCACAAGCTTTAATTAAAGGCGGCCCGGCCGCCTACCCCGCCCATAGGGGCCGACGCCCTCGATGGCCCGCAGGCCTAGTGGCGCGAGGCGTACCCCGCCGAGCGGCCGCCGGCCCGCGAGTGACTCGCAACGGTTTCTATACACCCGGAAAAAGGAGATACCCCATGAGCCAGGCCATGATTATCAAGGTTTTGCAGGACGCCATCACCACGGTGATGGTGGTCTCGGCGCCCATGCTCATCGTGGGCATGGTGGTGGGCGTGATCGTCTCCATCTTTCAGGCCACCACGCAGATCAACGAGCAAACGCTTTCGTTCGTGCCCAAGATCATCGCTATTTTTGTGGCGATCGTGGTGTTCGGCGGGTTCATCCTCACGAACCTGTCGGATTTCACCTACCGCGTCTTCGACTACGTGCAGTCGATCCACTAAGGATGCAGGGCGGTATGGAAGCGCTTGTCTACGCCGTCGCCAACCACGCGGATTACTTCGCTTTGGTGCTGATCCGCGTGAGCGCGCTCGTGGTATCCTCGCCCATCTTCGGGCGTAAGAACCTCCCCAACCTCGTGAAGATTGCGCTGTGCATCGCGCTCACGGGCCTATTGTATTCCACGTGGGAAACGGTACCTGTTTTAGAGTACAGGGGCGTGTTCGAATACGCGCTTCTGTGCGTGAAGGAGCTCATGTTCGGGCTGGTGCTCGGGTATGTGACCACGCTGTTCTTCTCGCTTGCGCAGACGGCCGGCCAGGCCATCGACATGCAGATGGGCTTCGGCATGGTAAACGTGCTCGACGCGCAGAGTAACCTGAGCGTTCCCATGATGGGCAACTTCCTCTACATCGTGCTGCTCGCGGCGTTTTTTGCGGTGGACGCGCACAGGCAGCTCATCTACATTCTGCTTTCCACCTTCCGCAACATCCCCGTGGGCGAGGTGAGCCTAAACCCTATGCTCGGCTACAGCGCGCTCGAGGTGTTCGCCCTTTCGTTCGGGCTCGTGATCAATATCGCCATGCCCGTCGTGGCGGCGGGGCTGATCGCGGAGGTGTTCATGGGCTTCGTGGTACGCACCACCCCGCAGCTCAACATCTTCGTGGTGGGCATACCGCTCAAGATCATCCTCGGCTTCATCGTGCTTTTGATGATACTCCCGGTGTACGTTTCGTTCACCCAGGATATTTTTAAGGAGATGTTCAGCTCCGTCGACTACATGATACGCGGCTTGGCGGGGGTGGCGTAATGGCGCAGCAGGGCGGGGAAAAGACAGAAAGAGCAACACCAAAAAAGCGAAGAGAGGCAAGGGAACGCGGGCAGATCATCAAAAGCCACGACCTTGTGACGGCGCTTTCGCTCCTTCTCATCTTTCTGGCGCTTTCGGCGTTCGGCTACACGATGGTGAACGGGCTTTCGGGCCTGCTCAAGGGTTTTCTGGGCGCGGGCGCGTCGCTGCCGAAAAGCTACGACATCGCCTCCATGCGCTCGCTCCTCGGCGGCGTGGTGCTGCGCATGGCCTATATTCTTTTAATCCCGCTCGCGGCCGCGTTTTTGGGCGCGCTGGTGTTCAACTACCTTCAGGTGGGTTTTCTGTTTTCCACCAAGGCGGCCGCGCCGAAGTTTTCGCGCATCAACATGATCGAGGGGTTCAAGCGCATCTTTTCGCGAAAGACTTTGGTCGAACTTTTAAAATCCATCCTCCGTCTCGCCATCCTCGTGAAGGTCGGCTACGATCAATACATGCTGCAGGTGCAGATGACCCCGCAGCTCATGCGGGGCGAGGTCGCCCTCACGGCGTCGCAGACGATGGAAATGCTCCTGTCCATGGGGTTCAAGCTCGCCATCGCGCTCGCGGTGTTCGCGCCGTTCGATTATCTGTACCAGTGGTGGAGCTACGAACGGGAGCTTCGCATGACCAAGCAGGAGCTGCGCGACGAGTACAAGCTTACCGAGGGCAACCCGCAGACCAAGAGCCGCATCCGCCAAAAGCAAAGGCAGATGAGCGGCGCGCGCATGATGCAGGCGGTCGCGGAAGCCGATGTGGTGATCACCAACCCCACGCATTTCGCGGTGGCGCTCAGCTATAAGGAGGGCGTTAACAAGGCGCCCGTCGTGGTCGCCAAGGGCACGGATTATCTCGCTAAAAAGATCAGGGAGCGGGCGGCCGAGCTTCGTATCGCGGTGGTGGAAAACAGGGAGCTCGCGCGCGGGCTGTACTTCTTTTGCGACATCAACCAAGAGGTGCCCGAGGATATGTATCAGGCGGTCGCGGAGGTACTGGCCTACGTCTACCGCTTGAAGCACAGGGTCGGCCGCCGTGCGAGGGCGTAGGGTCAACAGCATCTTATGAGGGCGGATTCCGACGGCCCGCAGGCCTGGTGCCTGGGGACGTCTCCCGCCCGAGGGTCATATCCGCCGGCGAAGCCGGCGCCGGGGGACGCGCCCGCCGGCTGCGGAAGGAGGGGAAAGGCATGAAGGGCATAAAGGCCACCGATATCATCGTTGCGGTCGCGGTGCTTGTGATCGTGCTGCTCATCCTCATCCCGCTTTCCGCAGGCGTGCTGGATTTGTTTCTCATCGTCAACCTCGCGCTCTCGCTCATCGTGCTTTTGACCTCGCTTTTTATGACGGAGACGCTGGAGTTTTCCACCTTCCCCACGCTCCTTCTTTTGTTCACGCTTTTCCGCATCGCGCTCAACATCAACGCCACGCGCCTCATCCTCGGTGAAAGCGGGGAGGCGGGCAGCGTCATACAGGCGTTCGGCGGCATCGTCACGGGAAGTAATCTCGTGGTGGGCGTGGTGGTGTTCATCATCATCATCATCGTGCAGTTTATGATCATCACCAAGGGCTCCGAGCGCGTGGCGGAGGTGGCGGCGAGGTTCGCGCTCGACGCCATGCCCGGCAAGCAGATGGCCATCGATGCCGATCTCAACACCGGCGTCATCACCGAGGAGCAGGCGCGCAAGCGCCGCACGGACGTGCAGCGCGAGTCCGACTTTTACGGCTCCATGGACGGCGCGTCGAAGTTTGTCAAGGGCGACGCCATCGTGGGCATCCTCATCGTGGTCATCAACCTGATCGGCGGCGTGGTCGTGGGGGTCTTAGGCAGCCTCGATTTTTCCGCGGCGATCGAGAGATATCTCCCCGTCGCCATCGGCAACGGCCTCGTAAACCAGATTTCCGCGCTTCTTGTTTCCACCGCCTCGGGCATCATCGTAACGCGCTCCTCCAACGCCGAAAGCTTCAGCGCCACGCTCACCGCGCAGCTTTTCGGGAAGCCCTCGGTGCTTTTCGTGATCGGCGGCATGCTCGCCCTATTGAGCGTCGTGCCCGGCATGCCCACGCTGCCGCTGCTGTTCTTCGCGGCGGGGCTTCCGGCGGCGGGCTATTTCACGCTCAATAACCGCAGAAAATTAGAAGCCGCGGCGGCCACCACCGCCACGGCCGCCGTGGCCGAGGAAAAGCGCAAGCCCGAAAGCGTCACCTCGCTTCTGAAGGTGGATCTTATCGAGATGGAGTTCGGCTACGGCATCATATCGCTCATTGACGCCTCGCAGGGCGGCGACCTTTTAGACCGCGTGGTGATGATACGCCGCCAATGCGCCTTGGAGCTTGGCATTATCGTGCCGGTGGTGCGCCTCAGGGATAACATACAGATCCCCACCAACGGCTATTCCATCAAAATCAAGGGCATCGAGGTGGCGGCCAGCGAGGTGATCCCCGATCACTTCATGGCGCTTCGCCCCGCGGACGCCGAGGAAAACGGCGATATCGACGGCATCGAAACCGTGGACCCCGCGTTCGGGCTTCCGGCGCTCTGGGTGGCGGAAAGCGAGCGCGAAAAGGCGGAGCTTTACGGCTACACCACCATCGACGCGCCGTCGGTGATCGCCACGCATTTGATGGAGGTCATCAAAAAGCACGCGCACGAGCTCATGGGCCGCCAGCAGGTGCAGGTGCTCATCGACAACCTCAAGGCGCAGCAGCCCGCGCTCGTGGAGGAGGTCGTACCCAAGCTTTTCAGCGTGGGCGAGGTGCAAAAGGTGCTCGCGAACCTCTTGCGGGAGGGCGTTTCCATCCGCGACATCAGCTCGATCCTCGAGGTGCTGGGCGATTACGGCACCATCACGCGCGATCTCGACATCCTCACGGAATACGTGCGGCAGGGCCTGAAGCGCGCCGTGAGCCGCCGTTTCGTGCCCGATAACAAGGCGCGCGTCATTACGCTCGACGCGGCGCTCGAGCAGCTCATCGCCGATAACATACGCCAGACCGAGCACGGCGCGTATGTGGCGCTCGAGCCCGTGCAGATACAGAAAATACTCTTCAACACCAGAAAGGCGGTGGAGCGCGCGGTGGGCGGCGGCTCCTCGCCCATCGTGCTTACGGCGCCGGCCGTCAGGCGGTTTTTCCGCCAGATCGTGGATCAGATGGATACCGATCTCGTGGTGCTCTCCTACAGCGAGCTCGAGCGGGACGTGGAAATTCTTTCGGACGGGGTGGTGAGCATTTAAGGCATGTTCGTCAAGAGCTACATTGTCAAGGATATGTCGGAGGCCATGGAGAAGATACGGCGCGAACTGGGGCCGGAAGCGGTTATCTTATCGAACCGCGAGATCAAGCAAAAGGGCGTTGCAGCTTGGTTCAAAAAACCGCTCCTCGAGGTGATGGTGGCCTACGAGCCCGCGCCGGACAGGCGCCTCGTCCCCGAGAAGGCAGCGCCCCCCCGCAAGTACGCGCCGCAGGAGGCAAAGCCCGCGCCGGCGGCCCCGGCCCGGCCCGCGCAGCGTGCCGAGGAGAATTTTAGGCCCGCGCAGTTTGAAAAGCTTTCTTCGGAGCGCGCGGAGGCCCCTTCCGAGGACGGGAAAAACCTCAAGCAGCTCTACGACCGCCTGAGCGAAATAAAAGGAGTTGTGGCGGATGTTGCCGAAAAAATAAATACGCCCGCTTCCGCGCCGGGGAAAAAACCCCCGCAGAAGCTCAGCGCCGAGGTCACGCGCATCTACGAAACGCTCGTGGAGCACGACGTGCATTTTAGCGTCGCGCGCAAGCTCGCCCGCCAAACCCAGGAGTTATCCGCGCGCGTAGGGGAAGACCCCTCGCGGGTGGCGCAAAGCCTTATTTTGGAAACCCTCGGCGAGAGCGCGGCCATCCGCCTCAAGAAATACCGCATGAACGTGATCGCGCTCGTGGGGCCCACCGGCGTTGGCAAGACCACCACACTCGTGAAGCTCGCGGGGCTTTTCACCATCGACCAAAACCTCAAGGTGGGGCTCATCAATACCGATACCTACCGCGTCGCCGCGCAGGAGCAGATCAGAACCTACGCGGAGATCATGGACATACCGCTTCACACCCTGTACGCGCCCGAGGAAACGGAAAGCGCTTTAAGCGAGCTCGACGACCGCGACGTGGTGCTCATCGACACCGCGGGCAAGAGCATGGCCAACAAGGAATATGCGAAGGAGATCGAGGCGTACGTGAGCCAAAGCGGCGCCGACGAGGTGCTTTTAACGGTGAGCGCCTCCATGGGTTTTTCCGCCTGCAAATCCTTTTTGGAGCAGTTTGCGTTTTTGAAAAACGCGAAGCTCGTGGTGACCAAGCTCGACGAGGTCGCGTCCTGGGGCAACGTGCTCAACATCGCGTATCTCGCGCAGCGGCCCATCGCCTACGTCACCATGGGGCAGAACGTTCCCTACGACATCGAGCGCTTCGACGCGCGCAAGGCCGTGGCAAACATCTTGGAAAGCACTGGTATGTAATGGAGCAGGCAAAGAATTTAAAAAAAATGATGCAGCCCCCGGAGGACTCCGCCATCCGCGTCATCACCGTAACGAGCGCGAAGGGCGGCGTGGGCAAGTCGAGCGTGGCGGTGAATTTGGCGATCGCGCTTTCCCGCCGCGGCAAGCGCCCGCTCATCGTAGATACCGATTTCGGCCTCGCCAACATCGACGTGATGCTCGGCGTGAAGCCAAAATACGACCTGTACAACGTCATCAAGGACCGGACGGATATCCGCGAGGCGGTGGTGAGCGGGCTTTACGGGGTGCAGTTCATATCGGGCGGCTCGGGGATCGAGGAGCTTTTAACCTTAGGCGACCACGATTTGCAGCGCATCATCAGAAACCTCATGTGCCTCGACGATATCGCGGACTGCATCCTTTTCGACACCGGCGCGGGCATCAACGAAAACATCTTAAGGCTCATTTGCGCGAGCCATGAAACGCTTCTTGTGACGACGCCCGAACCCACCTCCTTCATGGATGCCTACGCGCTCGTGAAGATCGTGGGCAAGCGGGAGCTGAAGCCCTCGCTGAGGCTCGTGGTGAACCGGGCGGAAACCGAAAAGGAGGCGGAGGCGGCCATAGATGGCTTCGTCCGCATCGCGGGAAAGTACACCGGCATGACCATCGACCCGCTCGGGTACATTTTGCGCGACGATAACATGGTGCGCGCCGTAAAGCTGCAGGTGCCGCTTCTTATAAGCTACCCTAACAGCAGGGCCGCCTACAATTTCGACAGGCTTGCGGCGAACTTTTTGCAAAGCCCCGTCACGGATGTGCCGGGCATGCGGGGCTTCATCAAACGGCTGTTCGGCAAAACAGGGGAGGGTGACGCATGAAACTGACGGAGCTGGCCCGCGTGGGCGAAACGCTGGAGTTCAAGGTCGGCCGCATCGCGACCAGAACGACGCTCCGCGATATCTTAGGCGACAAGCTTTTTATCGTGGATCAACCCGAGTACAGGCTAAGGCCGCTCATCATCGCGCAGAACGAGCGCGCGAAGCTCTCGGTGTTTCGCAACAACGGCGTGTTCACCATGAGCGCCGCCGTGGAGGAGACCTTTATACGGGAGGGAAGGCAGCAATGCCTTTTGAGGCTCCTCGGCGAGATCGAGCGCGAGCAGAGGCGCTATTTCTACCGCCTGCCGGCGAAGCTCGGCATCATGGTGCGCCCGAGGGCGCGGGAGCTTAACATGGCCGCCATGGGCTACCCGGCTGAGACCATCAACATCTCCGAACGCGGCGTATGCTTTACCTGCCGCGAGCGCCTGCCGCGCGGCAAGCGCATAAGCGTTCAGATGGAGCTCGACGAGATGGGCTTCATGGTGCTTGCGGCCGAGGTTTTAAGGTGTGAGCCGCTCATCAAAAAGGAAGGCGCGTATGTGATCGGCGCGCAGTTCACCGAGCTTACGGGCGTGGAAACGGCCTACATCCGCAAATTCATCATGAAGCGGCAGATGAAGCGGCCGGAGCGCGAGGATTCCTGATACGAATCCCGAATTGGGGGGTGCGGTATGGCCGAGATCAACAGCGGCGCGGCGGAAAAGCTATGGGAGAGATATAAGCGCGACGGTTCGGTTGAAAACAAAAACGAGCTCGTCATGCACTACGTATACCTTGTGAAGAGCATCGTGTATCGCCTGATGCCCACTTACGAGGGATACTCCAATTTCGACGATCTTTTGAGCTGCGGCGTCCTGGGGCTGATCGACGCCATCAACAAGTACGACATATCGCGCGACATACGTTTTGAAAGCTACGCAAAGCTCCGCATCCGCGGGGAGATCATCGACCATATGCGCAGGCAGGACTGGGCCCCGTCGAGCCTGCGCCGAAAGATTCAGGCCGTTGGCAACGCCTACGCGAGCCTCGAAAAGGAGCTACTGCGCGAGCCGACCGACGGCGAGGTGGCGGATTTCCTCGGCATGGAGGAAAAGGAGCTGCAGAAAATACTCGACAAAACGCATACCTTCAACGTTTTGCACTTCGAGGAAATGGTGGCGGGGGAGATGAGCGTGGCCGCCGTGGTGCCCGATACGTCGGAAACGCCGGAGGAACGCCTCGAAAGCAAGGAATTGAAGCGCGTGCTCGGCGAGATGATCGAGGCGCTCCCCGAAAAGGAAAGGCTCGTCATCACGCTTTACTACTACGAGGAAATGACCTTAAAGGAGATCGCGCGCGTACTCGGGGTGTCCGAGAGCCGCGCCTCGCAGATACATTCCAAGGCGATGCTCAAGTTCCGCATGAAGCTGCAGCCTACCCTGGGCTTGTAGCCGGAAGGCCGCGGGGGGATTCTGTTGTAAGGAGGGCAGCGTGATGGAGAAAGAAAAACGAGGGTTGTTCGGGCTTGGGAAAAAGAACGCGCCGCAGCCGGACGACATGAAAAGGGAAAAAGAAAAAAGCCTTTCTTTGCCGTGGTACGATTTCAGCTTCGAACCGGACGGCGTGTACGTGCGCTTTTATTACAACACGGGGCTGAATTCTCCGCTCAAAAGCGACCTTGTAATTTACGATATTTCCCGCCGCGGCATCGAAAACGCGGATACCTCCGATCTCAACGAGATGATGCTGCTGGGCGAGATGCGCTGCCGCATCGCGCCGGCGCAGGAGGAAAGGCAGGTGGACGGCGGCGTTTACGTGCACATGACGCGCGACGAGATGACCGCGTGCTTGCAGCTTCTGCCGCCGAGCGCGCAAGGCCGCGTTTTAAGCTTCGAGGAAACGCTCGCCGCCGTGAAGAAACGCTTTGAGATCACCTACGGGCTCGACGAAAGCGCGGTGCTGCGCACCGTGGAAAACGCCTTATACTTCGAGCCGGTGCCCATTGCCAAGGGCAAGCCCGCGGAAACGGGCACGGACGCTCGGCTCGTTTACCGTTTCAAAACGAGCATACTCGACGACGCGCGCCGCGCGGAGCTTCCGGAATACAACGAAAACGAGTTTTTCTCCATCGTGCACGAAAATGACATTTTGGTGGAAAAAATACCGCATAACGAGGGCGCCGCGGGCATTACCGTGCGCGGGATGACGCTCCCCGCCGTGGAGGGGCGTGACTGCCGCCTTCCCGAGGGAAGGGGCGTGCATCCGTCGGATGACGGCATCTATCTGCGCGCTGCGCGGGAGGGCCGGCCCTACCTTTCGGGCGGCCGGGTGATGGTCTCGGACGTGCTTGCCGTGGACGGCAACGTGGATATAAGCACGGGCGATATCGATTTTGAAGGGGATGTGCTCATCAGTGGCAACGTGCAAAGCGGCATGATCGTGCGTGCCACGGGCAATATCGAGATCGCGGGCGCGGTGGAGGCCGCCGCCATCGACGCGGGGCGCGACCTCGTGCTCTATCAGGGCATGCAGGGCTCGGATACCGGGGCGCTGCGCGCGGGCGGCGATATCTTCGCGCGTTACATCATACGCTCCAGCGTGGAGGCCGACAGCAATTTGTACGGCGACTATATCGTGAGCTCGCAAATAAGCGTCATGGGCACGGTGCGCATGATGGGGAGTCACGCAAAAATATTCGGGGGGATGCTGCGCGCCTCGTCGCGCGTGTGGGTAACCGCCATAGGCGCGGTATCGGGCGAAAAAACGGTGATCGAGATCGGCTCGTCGCCCAAGCTTCGCAGGCAGCTTCTGGAGCTTGAGGAAAAGCGTGCGCAGACTAAGGCGCAGCTCGAGAAGATCGATAACCTCGCGCGCGTCCCCGTGCCGCGCGCGGAGAGCCCCGAACGGCTCGAGATGCGGAAAAAGCTCGTGATGAGCCGCGACATGGTGATCATAAACCTCGACGAGCTCGCGCGCGAGATCGATAACCTCAAGGCCGAGATCAAAAAGCGCTCCGACGGCAAGCTTCATGTGCGCGGCGAGGTCGCGGCGGATGTGAAGATATCCATCGACGGCATTGCCATCGTCACGCGCTCGCGCGCCTTCAGCGTAACCTACAAGTGCCGCGACGGTGCCATCGTCGCCGCGGCTTACGAGGGGGACGTGGAGGAAGGGTAGGCGCTTCGCTTTCGCACAAATGGCTTGCGCCATTTGCGCGAGGGGGTTTTTCACGGTTTGCCTAAAATACTGCGGTATTTTCGGGCGGCAAACCGTGCAAGGAACGAAAACCTTCGGTTTTCATCCGTTTTGGCACGCAAGGCCGCAGGCCTTGGCCCATAGGGCTCCGGCTTCGCCGGGCGCGCGCATGTCGGCCCCTAGGCGGGACACGCCTAGAGGCACTAGGCCTGCGGGCCGTCGCCAAAGCCGGAATTGAGCACCCGGAGGGCCTTGGCCCTCCGAACTACCCGTAAGGAGTTCTATAATTCCTTGCATAAGCGAGAGGAGGTGCGCTTATGGCTAACCTCGGCATGGGGCCGTCGAAGATCATGATCCATAAGGCCACGGAGTTTTCGCGCGAGGCGAGCAATATGCTCAAATCCGCCGAGCAGGCGCAGGCGCTCGCGCAAAAGGCGGCGAACGCGCAGGCGAACGCGCTTCAGTCGACCGTGCAGGACGTGAACAAGGCTGAGGCCGCGGCTATCTCCCGCGATAACCCCAAGAAAAAAGACGGCGGCGCGCGGCGCGGACGCGGGGGAAGCGACGCGAACCAAGAGGCCGACGATATCATCATCGCGGAAGCGGACGTGGGCACGGAAAAACACCTGCTCGATATCCGCATCTAGCTGCGCGGCGAGAAAACGCGCGGGGCGGGAAAGGAACGGTATGGCATACGAATATTATCTCTTCGCCGGTTTTGTCTTTTTGCTGCTGGCCGCCGTGCTCTATTTGAACCACATGTTCAAAAGA
Source organism: Eubacteriales bacterium (assembly GCA_021372675.1). Lineage (GTDB taxonomy): Bacteria > Bacillota > Clostridia > Christensenellales > CAG-138 > UBA7707. Next base: position 21,981 of record JAJFTZ010000121.1, on the reverse strand, counting down.
TCGCGCAGCGAAGGCGATTCACGCGACGACCGGGAGCGCAGGCTCTACGCGCTCTACCAAAACCTCGACGAGGAGATGCTCGCTTTCGACGACGACGTGAAGCGTGCGCGCGAGGAGGCTGATGAAAAGCTCTCCCGCATGGAGGGGCTTTTGCAGCGCATGGAGGGCATGAGCGCCGCGCTCAGCGCCGAAATCGGGCGCGTACGCGCCGAGCTTTCCACGCTGAACGCCCCCGAGGCGAGGGCGGAGGCCGTTAAGGCGGAGCCCCCTAAACGGGAGGTCAAACGCGCGGACGAAAAGCGCGCGGTCAGGCGGCGCTCGCCGCGGGCCGAGCAGGTCCGCAAGATGCGCGAGGAGGGCATGGAGACCGATGAGATCGCCCGAACGCTTGCCATTTCGCGCGGCGAGGTGGAGCTTATTCTGGGCATCGGGAAATAAGAGCTTTATAGCAAAACGCGTTTTTTCGCCCGGCGCGCGCCCTTAAGCGCACGCCGGGTATTTTTTGGCGCGATCGCCGTCCGCGCTTTAAAAACTTTATGTATTCACGCATTTTTTACTAAAGAAAAAAGCATTTCGTTCGATGTAGTATGTAGGATAGTACGCTAGGTGTATACAAAAGGCGTCTTCAGCGGGAGAAGGAGGGTTATAATGCTTCGCAGCATTTACCTGAGCGCGACCAACATGATCGTGCAGCGTGCCAAGGTGGACGTGATCTCCAACAACATCGCCAATACCGATACGACCGGTTACAAGAACGATAAGCTTGTTTCCCGCTCGTTTTCCGATATGCTCCTAAGCCGCCTCGACGACCCGGCCGTCCTCCGCACGGCCGAGCGCGTGGGCAGCCTCAACACCGGCGTGCACGTGGATGAGCTCATAACCGATTTTTCGCAGGGCGCCATGGAGGAAACGGGCGAGAAAGCCAACCTCGCCATCAACGGCGAAAACGCCTTTTTCGTGGTCTCCACCCCCGCGGGGGATCGCTACACGCGCGACGGCAGCTTTCACATCAACGCGGAAGGCTATCTCGTCACGAGCAGCGGCAACCTCGTGCAGGGTGAAAACGGTTCGAGCGTCCAGATTAATGCCGCGGGATTCTCCGTGGATGGGCAGGGCAACGTGCTCGTGAACGGGAAAAACGTCGCAAAGCTCAAGCTCGTGGGCTTTTCCGATACGGCGGCGCTTCGCAAGGCGGGCGACAACCTCTTTTACAACTACGGCGGCGCAACGGTCGCGTCGGCTACCGGCTACAGCGTAAGGCAGGGCTACCTCGAGGTCTCCAACACCGACATCGCCGCGCAGGTGATCGATATGATGAGCGCCTCGCGCTCGTATGAAACCAGCCAGCGCGTGGTAAAAATGCTCGACGAATCGCTCGGCAAGGCCGTCAACGAAGTAGGAAGGGTATAACATGGTACAGGCTGCATTTTCGGCAAAGACCGCGCTCCTCGCGCAGCAAAACAGGCTCAACGTCATCGCCAACAATATGTCGAACCTCGACACCGCGGGGTTCAAGTCCTCCCGCGTCGATTTTAAAGATACGCTTTACAACACCATCAAGCGCACCGAGGAAATGGAAGATAACGCGAATTTGCAGCTCGGCAGCGGCGTGATGGTAGGCGCCACCTCTCTCTCCATGGAAAACGGCGTGCCCGTGGGCACCGATGCGCCGCTCGATTTCTGCCTCAGCGGCGCGGGCTTTTTCACCCTCAAGGGGGCCGACGGCGCCAAGCTCTACACGCGCGACGGCACCTTTGCCGTGTCTAACGTCAACGGCACGCGCTACCTCGTGAACGCGCAGGGGCTTTTTGTGCTCGACAAATCCGGCAACAGCATTTCCCTGCCGGCCGAGGGCAAAGCGGAGCAGCTCGTATGCAACGAGAAGGGCGAGCTCTTTATAAACGGCAGCAAAACGCCGTTTGCGACGCTCGGCGTGAGCGAGTTTCCCAACCCCGGCGGGCTCGAGTCCGTGGGCGGCAACTGCTTTGTGGAAACCGCCGCCTCGGGCGCGGCCAAGTCGTCCGATAAGGCGACGGTGCTGCAGGGCTTTTATGAAAGCTCCAACGTCGATCTGGCGCTCGAAATGACGCGGCTCATCCGCGCGCAAAGGGCGTTTTCCTTCGCGGCGCGGGCGCTGACCACCGCCGATGAAATGGACGCTATGGCCAACAACCTGCGCACATAACGAAGGCAGGGGGAAGTAGATGGCAGCGGATATCAGACAGTGCAAAGCGTGCGGGAAGCTCTTTCACAGCTTGGGCAACCCGCTTTGCGGCGAATGCAACGATGAAATGGACCGGCGCTTCGTGAAGGTGCGCGATTTCATCTACGCGCACCCGGAGGCGGGCATACCCGAGGTCGTGGAAAAGACCGGCGTGCCCGAGAAGAACATCCTCGCTTTTTTGCGCGAGGAGAGGCTGGTGCTGGAAAAGGCGAGCGGGCTCCTCGGCTGCGAGCGCTGCGCAAAGCCCATCACGGGCGGCCGCTTCTGCGACGAATGTAAAAACCAGCTTCTGAAGGCCTTCACGCCCGCGGCGAACGTGGTGCGAAAAGGCGCGGAGCCCGCCGAGAGCGAGGCGAAAAAAACGCCGCCGCAAAAGCAAAGCTCCAGAAAAGACGACAGGCAGGGAATGATCTATTCCCGCTACCGCAAGGGGTAATACCGCATAAAAAGGGAGGGGTGCACCGTGAGAATCAATTCCATACCGCCAAAGGACCTCTATCTGCAATACGTCAACAGCGCGAGGGATATCCGCCCGGCCGCGGCCAGGCCGTCTCTCGGAACGGATAAGGTCGAGCTGACGGACGGCGCAAAAACGTTTTCCGCCGTTCTTCGCGCAGCCAAGGCGGGTACTATGGACGAAGCCGCCTCGACCGCCAAGGTAGAGAGCGTTAAAAGGCGCATCGAAAACAACGACTACAACATTCCCGGCGTTGCCGTAGCCGAGAAGATGCTCGGCATGTAAGCTGCCGCGCGGCGCGAGGTGCTTGATTTGTCTGCTTTTTTAGGGGAACTCATGGAGGCTATGGCCGCCGAGCGGGATGCTTGCATGCGGCTTTTGGAGCTCGGGAAAGCAAAAAAGGACCAACTCGTCTACAACCGGGTAACCGAGCTCAACCTTACCGTGCGCGCCGAATCGGAGGCCGTAAAAAAGCTCAGAACCGCCGCGAAGCGGAGGCAGGAGGCGCTTAGGGCCATCGCGCTCGAGCACGGCGCGTTGGAGGAGCTCTCCTTCGACGACGTGTTAATGCTCCTTCCCGAGGAGAGGCGCGCCGAGGCCGTAGGCTTTAAAAACTCCTTCCGCGAGGCCGTGGCGGAGCTTGCCGGGGTCAACGCGCTCAACCAAAGGCTCATCGAAACGCAGATACAATACACCGAATTCTGCCTGTCGATGCTCGCCGGCGGCTCCCAAGGGCTTGATACCTACGAGAACACGGGGCATGTGCGCGGCGAAGTGCCCGCGCTCAAAAGCCTTATCGATACGAAAGCGTAATCCGCGGCGATCCGCGATAACAAAGGCGCGCGCCTCGACCCGGGGGGGAGGGGCGCGACGGTTCGACCCCCAGTTTGAGGTACATATATGAGCTTTTATGGGCTTGAAATCGCGAGGACCGGCCTGTTCCTGAGCCAAAAGATGATCAACCTTGCCGGTCACAACATCGCAAACGCCAGCACCGCCGGGTATACGCGCCAGAGGGTGGTAAGCGAGGCCATCGACCCCGCGTCCTACATCAGCCGCTTCACGGTGGCCGCAAACGGCAGGGTGGGCGGCGGCGCGCGCACGCAGTCGCTCGAGCAGGTGCGCGACGCCTTCATCGATAAGGAGCTTCGGCGCGAGTACAGCGGCCAGGGTTATTGGTCCAAGCGCGCCGACTCGCTCAATTACATCGAAACGATGTTCGACGAAACGGATTCGAGCTCCCTCACCAAGTCGCTGGATGGCTTTATCGACGCACTCAAGGAATTTTCCGAAAACCCCTCGAGCACGGAAATGCGCACGAACCTCAGGCAGAGCGGCATCATGCTCACCGACGCGTTCCACATGTTCTACGAGCAGCTCGCCGAGTATCAGGCCGCCCAGAACGATTCGATGGCGACGACCGTGGAGAGCATCAACAGCACGCTGAAAAACATCGCCGCGTACAACAAGAGCATCGCAAGCTACGAGCTCAGCGGCGAAATGGCGAACGACCTTCGCGATAAGCGAAACTTGGAGCTCGACAAGCTTTCCCAGTTCGTCAACATCGAGTATTCCTACGATTCCGACGGGTACCTCTCCATCAAAACAGGCACGCAGGAGCTTTTGAACCATATCACCGTCAACGGGCTCGGCGTGGAGACGAACGCGGACGGCTTTTACGACGTGGTGTTCGCGGGTTCGGGCGACGCGCTCAACTATACGAGCGGCGAGCTCGAGGGCTACAGGCAGATGCGCGACGGCGACGCCGCCGACGATATGGGCATCCCGTACCTGATGCATAGCCTCGATCTGCTCGCGCAGAGCCTCGCGCGGGAAATGAACGCCATACATTCCGCGGGCTATACGCTGGCCACCGCGGGCAAGGCTTCGACCGACGGCATAAATCTTTTCGAGGTGCCCTCGGGCGGTTATAGCGGCATCACGGCGGGTAACTTCTCGCTTTCCGCCGAGGTGCTCGCCGATATCAACATGTTCGCCGCGTCCTCGGAACCGACCTATGTCTCGCAGGACGGCACGCAGGCCAACCAGGGCGACGCCAACAAGGCGCTGCTGCTTTACGAGCTGTGCAGCTCCAACTCGCTCGGCCTCACCTCTGTCTCGAGCTTTCAAGGCTATTTGCAGGGCTTTATGACGAGCATAGGCATCGAGGCGGGGAATACAAACACCATGCTCGACACCCAAAACGCGGTGGTCGAAAACCTCGAAACGCGCAAGGAATCCGTTTCCGGCGTTTCGGTGGACGAGGAAATGGTAAATCTCATAAAGGCCCAGCAGATGTATTCGGCCTCGTCGCGCATCATAACAGCCATCGACGAGGCGCTCGAAACGCTCATCAACAGAACCGGCATCGTGGGCCGCGGGTAAGGGGGGTAACTCATGCGCGTTACGACAGGCATGATATCCGGTGGATACATGCGCAACATCAACAACAACCTCACGCAGCTTCAAAAGTACGAATATCAGCTTTCGTCCCAGAAGCGGCTCACCAAACTGAGCGACGACCCCATCGGTATCGTAAGAAGCATGCAGGCGCGCGTGAAGCTCGCCAATCTCGAGCGGTATCAGGATAGCGTCGAAAGCGCGCAGAGCTGGCTCACGCAAACGGAGACTTCACTCAACGAGCTCAACGAGGTGCTCAAAAAGGTGTACGAATCCTCCGTGCAGGCTTCCACCGATACCCTAAGCGAAGAAGACAGGAAGTCGATTTCGGAGGAGATCGCGGAAATGCGCGATCATTTGGTCACCGTGGGCAACTCGAAGTTCGGCGATAAGTATATTTTCGCGGGCTACAACACCTCCGTGCAACCCTTTACGGTGGATAGCGCAACGGGTAAGCTCCTTTATAACGGCGTGGATATGAGCGATTCCGCCAATGCGCAGCTCGGCGTGGAAAGCGGAGAGGTTATCGAATATTCCCTCGGCTTGAACCTGAGGATGGACGTTTCCATAACGGGCATACAGCTTTTGGGCGTGGGCGAGGATAACCTTTACAACCTGATGAACGATTACTATAACGCGCTGGAAAGCGGCGCCTCCGCGAGCGATCTCGCGGAATATACGGAAAAGTTCTCCGCCGCGCAGAGCAGAACGCTTTCGAACCTCGCCGAGATCGGCGGCAAGACCAACCGCTTGAAGCTCTTGGAAAACCGCTACTCGGTGGACGAGGTCAACTTTACCGAGATAAAATCCAAGGTGGAGGATATCGACGTGGCGGAGGTCACGGTACAATGGAAAACGGCGATGGCCGTTTACGAGTATGCGCTCAAGATCGGCTCGTCGATCCTGCAAAATTCCTTGGTCGATTACATGCGCTGATAAAATGGGGAATACTTCTGGGAGGGAAAGCAACATCGGTTTTGGGGATGCCGCGTATGAATGTGCTATCGATCCATACCGAGCGGGCGCAGCTTGAGATCCATACCGAGCCCGCCAAGGTAACAATCAGCAACGCGAGGCCTACCTTCGTGGTCAACCGCACGAGGCCTGAAATGCGCGTCGTACGGCAGATGCCCCAATTCGATATCGAATGGGAGGAGCTGCCGGGTACGGGCTCGCAGTCCGCGACCCTTCAGCTGTCGCGCCAGTTCGGCGGCGCCATCGGCAATGTGAAGGATACCCAAACCGAAAGCACCGAGGCCTTAAAAACCATCTTGGGCGGCAGCGCGCTGGGCGAGATCGTGAAAAGGAGCAATACGCTCGCGAAGCCGCAGGAGGTAAAAAAGCGCCGCGTTGCGGAAAAGCGGGCCAGTATCGAGTGGGATCAGGGCGTTTTCGAGGTACAGTGGACGAAACCCGGCATCGATATCGAATGGAACATGGGCGAGGGCACCGTCATCGAGGTGGAGCCGTACTATGTGGAGATCCGCCTCAAGCAGCAGCCGTCCGTCGTGATAAGGGTAAACCGCGAAGCGCTTAGAAACGGCGTGGGGGACAGGGTGGACGAGAAGGTTTGACTTAGGGGGAGGACAAGTAAGCACTATGTTAATCGAAACGGAACGCTTCGGCATTTTCGAGCTGAAGGATAAAAAGACCCTTCGTTTTCCTAACGGGATACCGGGCTTCGAGGAGCTTCGAAGCTTTATCCTCTTGGAGACGGAGGAAAACAAGCCGCTGTTGTGGCTGCAATCCATCGAGAATAAGCACATCGCGCTGCCGGTGGTGATCCCGTTCGAGCTGATCGGCGATTATTATGTGGATGTGCGCGAAAACGAGCTTTCCGACCTGAACCTCGAGGCCCCGGACGACCTTTTGATCCTGTGCGTGGTCGTGATCCCGGAGGACGTCAAAAAGATGACGGCCAACCTCGCCTCGCCCATCGTCATCAACGCCAAGCGCGGCATAGGAAAGCAGCTTGTCATAGACGCCGCAACGCTTCCGCTGCGCTTTCCCATCTACGATATCATCATGCAAAAACTGATCGGGGAGGGAAAAGCCAATGCTGGTGCTGTCACGCAAGGCAGGTGAAGTCCTCTTCATCGGCAAGGATATTTCCGTGGAGATTTTGAGCGTCGAGGGCGACCGCGTGCGCATCGGCATCACCGCGCCCAAGGAGACAAGAATCTTCCGCAAGGAGTTGATGGACGCGACCATCGAAACCAACAAGTCCGCCATCAACGCGCCCGACGTAAGGCTGTTTTTCGCGGCGGCCGCGGCGCAGCAAAAGGCGCCGGAAGAAACGGCGCAAGGCGAGGTTCCCGGCGAAAGCTAGGACGCGGGCTTGCGCGGCCCGGCCTGCCACGCTATACTTACGGTACATCCGAGCATATAAAAATGCCCCTTTCACGGCTCGAAAGGGGCATTTCTTTTACAACGGAGGCGCTATGAAACCATACGATACCGAGGGCCTGAGGGCGCGTGTCGACGCGCTCGCGAAGCAGCGCGACGCGTCCTGCGTCGTGGGCGTTTACAAAAACGGCGAAGCGCTGTTCCGCGCGGCCTACGGCTATAAGGACAGGGAAAAGGGAACGCCCATGGGGCTTGACGCGCGCTTCGCGTTCGACCTTCGCGCGCGCTATCTTCTGGCGCTGTGCGCTTTAACGCTCGCGGACGAAAAAAAGCTCGGCTTAAACGACACGCTCGATAGGTTTCTGCCCGAGTATAAACACGCGAAAAGCATCACGGTACGCCAGCTTTTCCAAGGGAGCTCCGGCGTGCCGGACTATCTCGCCCGCAAGTGGTTCAAGCGGCTCGACGCGGACGAGGCGCACCGCGCGCTCAGCGCGGAGGCCCGCTTCGCGCGCGAGAGGCTTCTCTCCTCCGAGCGCGTGGGCTTCGCGCGGCTCCTTACGGAGATCGGCGGCGAGGAGCTCGCATTCAAACCCGGTACGGATATGGGGATGAACCCCTCGGAGCAGGTGCTTTTGTGGGAGCTTATCGAGCGCGCCTCCCAAATGCGGCTGTTCGACTGCCTCAAGGCGCGCGTGCTCGATCCGCTCGGCATGCGCGAAACCGTGGAGGGCCGCGCGGGGGATACCGCCTATTACGGGCGAATCAGCGGCAAAACGCTCGTGCGTATGCCGGAGGACGCGCCGCTGCCTGCGTTTACCACCACGCTCGGCGATATGGAAAAGCTTCTCGCCGCGTTTATGAGCGGCGCGCTCTTAAGCAAGGCCACGTGGAAGAACGCGCTCAAAATGAGCGCGGAGGGCATCGGCATAGGATTTTCCGACGCGGACGGCACCTATGTGGCGGATGCCGACGCGGGCTTCGCCGCGGGTGCTCCCTTCCTTTATTTTTCGCAGGAAAGCGCATCGGGCCATATCGTGCTTTTTAACGAGGAGCAAAGCGGCGAGTATGTGGGCGGCAGCTACGAGGCGTTCTGCCCCAAGCTCCGCCGCGAGGTGGAGGCGGCGTCCACTTTCCCGCGTGCGCCGCGCGTGGTGAGCTGCGGCAAGCGCTATGGCTACGGCGCGATGCGGCTTGAAATAGAACCGGAGCAGATGGAATTCGTGCCGGATGCAAAGAGCTGCGTCGCGATCTGCTACGTTGAGCGCCCATATCTCAAGCCGTTCGTGCTCGTGGAGGGGAACCGCCCCATCGGCCTGATCGCGCTGAGAGCAAACGGGAAAAAGGAGGAATACCGCATCGATTTTCTGCTTGTAGACCGCCGCTTCCAAGGCCGCGGCTACGGTAAAATACTGCTGCGCTTCGGCATCGGGTATTTGAAAAAACGCGGCGCAAAGGAGCTTACGATCGGCGTGAACCGCAGAAACCACGCGGCGCGGCGGCTGTATGAAAGCTTGGGCTTCGCCGCGGCCGAGGTGTATGAAGAGGGCGTGCTGCTGAAGATGCGACTGGGGGAGAGCTGAAATGGAACCGAAAACGGGGCGGCTTGCTGCCGCTATGGTGATTTTTGTGCCGCTCTGTATGGCGGCGGTGCTTGTTTTTCCGTCGAGCAGGGCCGTTTTTTTGGAATATACGGCCGCAATGCCCTACCTTATGGGCTTTTTGAAGTTTGCGCTATTGGCGACCACGGGCGAGGTGCTCGCTTCCAAGGTGGCGGCAGGCAGGTTTGCCTTCCCCAAAGGCGTGTGGGCAAAGGCGGCCGTATGGGGAACAATCGGCCTGATGCTCACCTTGCTGATGCCCGTATACGCGGGCGGCGTAGCCGCCGTGCAGGCATCGGGGCTGCTCCCCGGCAAAGACAGCCCGTTTTTGACGGCGCTGTTCACAAGCGTACTGATGAACGCGACGTTCGGCGTGGCGATGATGGCGTTTCACCGCATTACCGATACCATGATCGAGCAATTCTTTGCGGAAAAAAACTTAAACCCCATGCGGGCCGTAAGGGCGGTGGATTGGGCGGGCTTTGCCGAGGCTGTGGTGTTCCGCGCCATTCCCTTGTTTTGGATACCCGCGCACACCGTCACCTTTTTGCTGGAGCCAAGCTACCGCGTATTTCTTTCCGCCGCGCTGTCCATCGTGCTCGGCCTGCTTCTCGCCATGGCAAAACGGAAAAAGTAACGTTCCTTACAGCGGTTTTGATGTGCCCGCTCCATAAAATTTCAAAGAATTATTGACATATGACAGAAACGCGCGCACAATAGTAAATAGCATATGCCGATAACGGTACGGGAGGTGATGCTATGCCGAGACCGCGAAAGTGGCGCAGGGTCTGTACGATGCCGCGTTATACCGACTTTGGCGCGGGAGGCATAGAGCGTGGCGACCCCATCAAAATGACGGTGGACGAATACGAGGCGATCCGTCTGATCGATTTGGAGGGCTTGACGCAGGAGCAATGCGCCGACCAAATGGAGATCGCGAGAACGACCGCGCAGGCAATTTACGCAGGCGCGAGAAAAAAGCTGGCGGCATGCATCGTCAACGGCGCGCCCCTTGTGATAGAAGGCGGGGAATACCGCGTTTGCGAGCACAGGGACGGATGCTGCGGGCGGGGCTGCCGGCATGGGCGGTGCCCGAAAGAGGCGGATCGGGAAGGAACGGCGCATCAGAAGGAGAGGAGAAAAGAATGAGGATCGCGGTAGCGTATGAAAACGGTAACATATTTCAGCATTTTGGGCATACGGAACGTTTTAAGGTTTACGACGTGGAAAACGGCGAGGTAACGGTAGCCACCACCGTTAACACCAACGGCAGCGGGCACGGCGCGCTGGCGGACATCCTCAAAAAAATCGGCGCCGATACGCTGATATGCGGCGGCATCGGCGCGGGCGCCAAAAGGGCGCTGGCGGAGGCGGGTATCACGCTTTACGGCGGCGTTTCCGGCGATGCGGACGAGGCGGTCGCTGATCTGCTCGCCAAAAGGCTGAAGTACGATCCCGATGTGGCATGCGAGCATCACGGCGAACACCATCATGGAGAACACCATCACGGCGAACACCACCACGGCTCCTGCGGGGAGCACGAGGGTGGCTGCAAGGACTAAGGACTAAGGTCGATTTACCCCTACATGATTCCAGCCGCAGCATGTCAAAAGCGCCCCGCTTTCGGGGCGCTTTTGCATGCAAAGTTTATTTCATAATCCCTAGCATAAAATTCTTTTGGTTACTTTTCTTTTAAGAAAAGTAACCGTTCCCTCATCGTCTTTTCCACGGCGGTAACGATGTTTTCGTAGCCGGTGCAGCGGCACAGGTTGCCGCTTAAGAGCTTTTTCAGCTCGTCGCGTGTATATTCCTTGCCGCTTTCCAAAATGGCGGTGGCGGTCATCAAAAAGCCGGGGGTGCAGAAGCCGCATTGCACGGCGGCCTCGTTCACGAAGTTTTGCTGGAGGTCGTTTAACGTGCCGTCGGGGGCGAGAAGCCCTTCCACGGTGCGGATGTCCTTTCCGTCGGCCCAAACCGCGAGGTAGATGCAGGAGTTGAAGGCCTCGCCGTTCACGAGCACGGTGCACGCGCCGCACTCGCCCACCTCGCAGCCCTTCTTCACGGAAGTCATGCGGAAGTCGTTGCGCAACAGATCGGTCAAGGAGGCGCGCACGTCGATCACGGCCTCGGAAGGCTTGCCGTTGAGGGTGAAATGGATGTGCTTATACTGCATCAGAGTGCACCTCCCGAAAGCAAAATGGATTCGCGCATGGCGCGCTTGGTAAGCTCCTCCACGAGGTGCAGGCGGAATTCCTTGCTGGCGCGCCAGCTCGTGCGCGGGTTCACGTCCGCAAGCGCCGCCTTGCCGACGGCCGCTATGGTTTCCTCGGAAACGGGCCTGCCGCGGCCCTCGGCCTCCGCGGAGGGGGCGCGCATGGGGACGGGCCCGGCTACGCCGTAGGCGACGCGCACGTCGTCCACGGTTTTTTTACCGGCGGAGAGCTTCACGTTCACCGAGCAGCCGAGCGTTGCGATGTCGAGCGCGTTGCGCATGGCGTACTTGATGTAATGGCCCTTGTAGCCTACGTAGCTTTCCTTTTTGATAAGGATGGCGGTCAAAAGCTCGGCGGGTTTTAGGGCGACCTTGCCCGCGCTTACGTAGAACTCGCGGATGGGGAGCCGCCGCACGCCCTCGGGGCCGGTAAGCTCCATCACGGCGTCGTAGGCGGTGAGGGTGGAACCGGAGTCCGCGCTCGTCACGCCGTTGCAGGTATTGCCGCCGATGGTGCCGATGTTGCGTATCTGCGGGCCGCCCACCATATCTACCGCTTCGCCCAGCACCTTGATGTGCTCGGCGATGATGGGGCTGGCCGTGATGTGCGAAAAGCTCGTGAGCGGGAGGATGCGGATCGTCCCGTCGGGGTCGAGGGAAACGCCGCGAAGCTCGTCGAGGCCGTAAATGCTCACAAGCTCCGCGCCCGCGAGGTGGCCTTCGCGCAGTTTGATGAGCACGTCACTGCCGCCCGCGAGTATTTTCGCCCCGGGGTGCGCGAGCAAAAGCTCGATGGCGTTTTGTACGGAAGTCGCCTCGTACAGGGCCTTGATGTCGTACATGTGATTTCTTCCCCTCCCTTAGATGAGCCCTTCTTCCCTGAAGCGCGCGAACAGGATGTGCGGGTTCAGGGGGGCTTTGTCGATGGCCACGCCGGTGCAGTTGAGGACGGCGTTGCGGATCGCGGGCGCCGGCGAGATGGCGGGCGGCTCGCCGAGCGCCTTGGTGCCGTACGCGCTCGTGGGCTCGTAGTTTTCCACGAACTGCGCCTCAAGATGCGGGTGGTCGAGCGCGGTCAGGAGCTTATAGTCTAAAAGGTTGCCGTTGAGCGGCTTGCCGGTTTTTTGGTCGAACAAAAGCTGTTCGGAAAGCCCGTAGCCGAGCGACATGCTCATGCCGCCGTGCACCTGCGCTTTCGCGAGGGCGGGGTTGATGAGCTTTCCGCAGTCGTGCACGTTCACGGCGTTGAGCACGGTGATCTTGCAAAGGGGGATATCGACCTCGATTTCCACGAAGGAGCAGCCGAACGAATAGGCGTTCGATTTGCATTGCGAGGTGCATTCGGCCGTGAGGTGCTCGGAGCGGTTCGTGCTGTAAAGCGCCTCGGTGGCGAGCTCGCCAAGCGTCATAAGCGCCTTGCCGTCGGGCTTATGAACGACCTTGCCCTCCACGATGTCGATGTCGTAGGCGCGCATGCGGGTGAGGTGCTGCGCATATTCGAGGATGCGCTCCTTCAGCTTCAGGGCGGTTTCGCGTACCGCCATGCCGCCCACGTAGGTTTGGCGGGAGCCGTAAGCGCCCGTGCCGAAGGGGGTGATGTCGGTATCCTGCGCGGAGATCATGTGCACGTTTTCAAACGGTATGCCGAGCGTTTCGGCGGTCATTTGCGCAAACACGGTGTCCGCGCCCTGGCCTATCTCGGTCTCCGCAAGCTGCACCTGCACCGAGCCGTCCTGGTTTAAAATCATGCGGCAGGAGGAGGATTCGAGAGAAATCGGCCATACGGCGGTGTTGTACCAGAAGATAGCCATGCCCACCGCGCGGCGGACGGGGCCAACCTGATTCGCGTAGCGCTCCATCTTTTCGTCGTAGCCGATGTATTCTTTGCCCTTATCAATGCACTGGTTGAGTGAGTCGAACCAGTTCGTATTTTTGGAGAAGGCGTCGTAATAGCCCACGTCCATCATGTTTTTGCGGCGGAGGTCGATGGATTTTATGCCCAACGCCTTGGCGATATCCTCCACGTGGCTTTCGAGCGCGAAGGTCACCTGCGGGATGCCGTAGGCGCGCATCGCGCCCGCCGAGGGGGTGTTGGTGTAAACCGTATAGGCATGCGCATGGCAGGCTTTTTCGTATTTGTAAATCTGCTTGAACGCGGAGATACCCTTGGCGGCGATGCCGTGACCGTGGGAGGCGTACGCGCCCTGCTGGGAATAAGCGTCGCATTTGCGCGCCACGAAGGTGCCGTCGGGCCGCACGTAGGAAACGAGGTGGTAGCGTATGGCGTGGCGCACGCGGTTGGAGATGAAGGTCTCCTCGCGCGTCATATCGAGCTTCACCAGACGCCCGCCCACCTGCGTACTGAGGTACGCGCAAAGCGGCTCGTAGAGCGCGTCCTGCTTGTTGCCGAAGCCGCCGCCGATGTAGGGCTTGATGAGGCGCACGCTGCCCCACGGGCGGCCGAGCGCCTGCCCCACCACGCGGCGCACGATGTGCGGTATTTGCGTAGAGGAAACGACCACGATCTTGTTTGCCTCCTCATAGGCGTAGCAGATGTGGTTTTCGATGTGGCAATGCTGCACCATGGGGGTGTCGTACCACTTATCCACGCAGATGAGACCGGGCTCTTTGATGGCCTCGTCAAAATCGCCCTCCTCGTAGCCGGAGCTTCCGAGGATGTTGTTTTTAAATTGGTCGTGGAGCTGCGGCGCACCGTCCTGCATGGCCTCGATCTGGTCGAGCACGAAGGGATATTCCTCATATTCGGCCTTGATGGCGCGGATGGCGCGGTTGGCGGCCACCTCGTTTTCGGCGATCACGGCCGCCACGTCGTCGCCGTAGTAGCGCACGTGCTTGTTTAGCAGTAGCCGGTCCGCCACGTCCTGATGGTGCGGGTCGGTGGACCACGGGTGCCCCGCGGTCGGGAAGAGGATGTCGGGCACGTCGAAGCAGGTGACGATCTTTACGACGCCCTCTATCTTTTCCGCCTCGGACGTATCGAGGCGCTTCACCATGCCGTGCGCGATGGTGGAGCGGAATACCTTGGCGATAAGCGCCCGCTTATCGGCCATATCGTCGGTGTATTTTGCGCGGCCCGTTACTTTATCGGCTGCGTCCACGCGGGTGACGCTTTTTCCTACTGCGCCCATATCGGTTACCTCCGGATGCTTGTGGTTGGTTGTATGGTTACTCTGCTTACTTATTTTTAACTCAGATGAATTTCATCTTCGCCACGTCGAACAGGCCTTTGTCGGTCAGGCGCACCTCGGGGATCACCGGGAGGGCGAGGAAGGAAAGAGCGATGAGCGGGTCGCTGCCTTTTTTCGCGCCGAGGCTGTACGCCGCGTCGAGAAGCGCGCGCTGGCGCTCGACCACGCCGTCGATGGGCGCGTCGGTCATAAGGCCCGCTACGGGGAGCGGCAGCCGCGCGATGACGACGCCTCGGCTCACCACGCTGTAGCCGCCGCCGCAGTCGCGCAGGGAATCCGCGGCCATCAGCATGTCGGCGTCGTTATCGCCCGCCACCACGAGGTTGTGCGAGTCGTGCGCCACGGTGGAGGCGATAGCTCCGTTCACGATACCTAGGCCCTCCACGATGCCGAGCGCCATCCTGCCCGTGGCGTGATGGCGGTCGATCACCGCGAGCTTCGTAAGGGTTTCGTCCGGCCTGAACGCGCCGTTTTCAACGCGCGCCTTACGGTAGACGAGCTCGGTCACGAGCTGCTCCTCCACCATGCGTATCACGGGCATCACGTCCGTGTCGGTCTTGAGCTTGAACGAGTCGGCGGTGAGCGGCGCCATGCGCACGCTGCCGAACACCTCCTTGGGGATGGGCGGGTAGGGGAATTCCCTATCCACATACGGTTCGCCGCCCGTAAACACCTGAACGACCTCGAAGCTTTCAAGGTCCCTGAAAAGCACCATGTCGGCGCGGTAGCCCACCGCCACCGCCCCCGCGCGCTTGAGGCCGTAGATGCGCGCCGCGTTGTAGGACGACATCTTCACCGCATCCACGGGGCTTATGCCGCAGGAAACGGCGAGCCGCGCGATGCAATTGATATGCCCCTCGGCGCGGATGTTTTCGATGTGCTTGTCGTCGGTGCAGAAGGTCATATTTTCGGTGGGAAGCTTATTTTGCGCGATCTTACGGAAAATATCATCCATGCCCTTGGCGGCTGAGCCCACCCGGAGCATGATGCGCATGCCCGTGCGAAGCTTTTCTAAAACCTCGTCGTAGTTGGAGCACTCATGGTCGGTGGAGGGGCCGGCGATGCGGTAGGCGTTGAGCTCACGGCCGGATACGAGCGGGGCATGCCCGTCGATGGGGCGGCCTTCGAACAGGCGTATCTTATCGAGCATATCCTTGTCGCCGTGGATGGTACTCGTATAATCCATCACCTCACCAAGGCCAAGGATGCGGCTTTTTTTGGAGAAAGCCGCCATGTCCTCCGCGAGGATCTCCGCGCCCGAGGTCTCGAACTTGGTGGCGGGCACGCAGGAGGGCATCATAAAATAGACGCGCAGGGGAAGCCCCTCGCTGAATTTGTACATGGCGCGCACGCCCTCCACGCCCGCCACGTTGGCGATTTCGTGCGGGTCGGCGATGATGCCCGTGGTGCCGTGCGGCATGATGACGCGCGCGTAGGATGGGGGGATCACCATCGAGGATTCTATGTGCACGTGCGAGTCGATGAAGCCGGGGCAGAGGTATGCGCCTTTTGCGTCATACTCCCGCTCGGCGTCGAAGCGCCCGACGCCGACTATGGTATCCTCATAAACGGCGACGTCGGCTTCGAGTATCTCGCCGGTAAACACGTTTACAACGCGCGCGTTTTTTATCGCATAGGTCGCTCGGCCCTCAAGCGCCGCCTGGATCAGCTCGTGCTGCTTCAAACGTTCCCCTCCTTATTCGCTAAATCGCCGAATCATTACAAAAATTGTATGAAGCAAACTAACTTTTTGATTTCAATCAGTATAGCACACTTTTATGGCCAAAGAAATATGGAAATTGTATAGAGAGGGTGAAATTTGCCGCGCCGTTGCTTGCAAAAACACCGTGAGGATGGTAAGATAATGCCGTAAGCAGGTTCTCATATAATTCCGCGAAACGGCGCGGGAGTTTCTACGGAGCCGCCTTCGGCTCTTGCTATGGGTGTCCGGCGCAGATGGGGCATATTCTGCGCGGGCGCTTTTTGTTTGCCAAGAAAAGCACAGGGCATACTTCTTTTTCCGGAGGGGAGATAACTACGCCATGCGAACGCTTCTTCAAAACGGCACCGTCATCAATTTCGATTCCCGCTTCGAGGCGGATGTACTCGTGGAAAACGGGCGCATCGAAAGCGTGCAAAAGGGGATGCCCGTGCCGGACGGCGCGGAACTTATCGACGCCTCGGGCATGTACGTGATGCCCGGCTTCATCGATACGCACACGCATTTCGACCTCGATACGGGCAGCGCGGTCACCGCCGATAACTTCGATACAGGCTCAAAGGCCGCGGTGTTGGGCGGCACCACCACGGTGCTCGATTTCGCCACGCAGGATAGAAACGGCACGCTCAAGGCCGCGCTCGAAATGTGGCATAAAAAGGCGCGGGGCGCTTCCTGCAACTACGGCTTTCACATGGCCATCGCGCGGTGGGATGAAGCGACCGCCGCCGAGATGGACGATATGACCGCCGCGGGCGTTACTTCCTATAAAATGTACATGGTCTATAACGGCCTTTATGTAGACGACGGACAGATCTACGCCGCGCTCAAGGAGGCAAAAAAGCGCGGGGCGCTCATCGGCGCCCACTGCGAGAACTGGCATGTGCTGCTTCGGATGTGCGACGAGGTGAAGGCGCGCGGCATTTTGGGCCCCGAGGGCCACCCGCTTTCCCGGCCCGCCGCCGTGGAGGCGGAGGCCGTGGCGCGGTTTTTGCGCATCGCGGAGCTTGCGCAAACGCCCGCGTATGTGGTGCACCTTTCCACCGCCGAGGGCTTTTTTGAAGCGGAGCGCGCTAGAGCGCGCGGCCAGGAGGTTTACCTTGAAACCTGCCCGCAGTATCTTCTGCTCACCGACGAACGGTATAAAGATTTTGACGGCGCCAAGTTTGTGATGAGCCCGCCGCTTAGGCAGGAGACTGATCGCGAGGCGCTTTGGCGCGGGCTTTCGGCGGGCGCCATACAAACCGTAGGCACCGATCATTGCTCCTTCACCATGGCGCAAAAGGCCATGGGGGAAGGTGATTTTACAAAAATACCCAACGGCGCGCCGGGTGTACAGCACCGGCCGCAGCTCATGTACACCTACGGCGTGCTGACCGGCAAGCTTAGTCTCGAACAGATGGTGAAGAGCCTGTCGAAAAATGCCGCCCTCCTTTTCGGCATGCCCGACCGCGGCGAAATACGGCCCGGCATGGCGGCGGATATCGTGGTTTGGGATCCGAACGCGCAGGGGCGCATAACCGATACCGATCATGCGCATCATTGTGATAACTCCCCGTACGCGGGCTTTGCGGTGAGAGGCCGCGCGCGCGACGTGCTGCTGAACGGCAGGCACGTCGTGGAGAACGGCGTTTTGAAGGGAAGCGGCGCGGGGAAATACATCGCACGGGAAAGGTATCAAAAAACGGTATGAAGCTAGGCTGTATCCTGATGGCCGCGGGCAGCGGCAGCCGCTTCGGCGTCAACAAGCTCGACGCCATGTTCGAGGGAAAAACGCTCGCGGAACGCGCGCTTTGCGTGATCCCCGAGGGGGAGTTTTACAAGGTTGCGGTGGTGACGCAATACCCGCGCGTGATAGAGCTCGCGAAAAGCCGCGGCTTTCTGGCGATCGAGAACGACCGCCCCGAGGACGGCATCAGCCGCACCATACGCCTCGGCATGGACGCGCTAAAAGACGCGGACGCGCTGATGTTCCTCGTGGCCGACCAGCCCAAGCTCAGGCGGGAAAGCGTGGAGGCGGAAATCGCGTATTTCCGCGCGAACCCCGATAACCTCGTGGCCATGGGGCACGGCACACGGCGCGGCAACCCGGCCATTTTCCCCAAGCGCTTTTTTGAGGACCTTCGGGGGCTTTACGAGGACAGCGGCGGCAGCGAGGTCATAAGGAACCACTCCGAGGATTTGCTTCTTTTTGAGCTTGAGGACGAGCTGGAGCTTTACGACGTGGACAGCGTCGCCGAGCTTACGCGCCTCAAGGAGCTTACAAAGGAACAAAACGGGGCATAATTTTCCGCGCCGTCGCGTAAGCTTGCGGGGTGCGCCGGCATTTTAGTTTTTCGGCGTCATGCCGATCGGCCATCGGATGGAAAGGGGACACAACATGCGAAGCATTCAGGTACTTAAGGGGAACGTAGTCTACGCGCAGAAGCGAACGGAGCTTACATGCGTCGAAAACGGATATATCGTTACGAAAAACGGCGTGATCGAGGGCGTATTTAAGGTATTGCCCGGGGAATACCGCGGCGTGCGGGTGGAGGATTACGGCGATAAGCTCATCATCCCCTCGTTTTGCGACATGCACCTGCACGCGCCGCAGTTCGCCATGCTCGGCATGGGCATGGACCTGGAGCTGATCGAATGGCTCAACAAATATACCTTCAAGACCGAGGCGCGGTTTGCCGATACCGCCTACGCGCGGCGCGTGTACCGCATGTTTGCCGACGCCCTCATCAAAAAAGGCACCACGCGCGTGGCGGTCTATTCGAGCGTGCATCGCGAAAGCACGCATGTGCTCATGGAGGAGCTTGAGCGCGCGGGCGTAACGGGTTATGTAGGCAAGGTCAATATGGACCGCAACTGCTCCGACGATACCCGCGAGACCACGGAGGAATCGCTTCTCGAAACGCGCCGCTTCCTCGAGGAGTGCAAGGGGCGCTACAAGCATCTAACGCCCATCCTCACGCCGCGCTTTACCCCCTCGTGCTCCAACGAGCTTATGGCGGGCCTAGGAAAGCTGCAAAGGGAATACGGGGTCCGCGTGCAGTCGCACCTTTCCGAGAACCGGCAGGAGGTGGAATGGGTAAAGGCCCTGCATCCCGACAGCGAATATTATTACGAAACCTACGAAAAGTACGGGTTGTGGATCGAGAACACCATCATGGCGCATTGCGTGTACTCCGGCGAGCGGGAGCGCGCCGCCATGAAGGAGGCGGGCGTCGTCGTGGCGCATTGCCCGGATTCCAACATGAACATCGCCTCCGGCTTCGCGCCGGTAAGGCGGATGCTCGAGGAGGGTCTAAACGTGGTGCTCGGCACCGATATTGCGGGCGGCGCGCTCTTATCCATGCGCGATTCGGCTACGTCGGCCGTGCGCACCTCCAAAATACGCTGGCTTCTCTCCGATAAAAAGGAGGACTTCCTTACCGTGGCGGAGGCTTTTTACCTCGCCACCTCCGCGGGGCAGGCCTATTTCGGCGCGGGGCCGGGCTTTCAGGCGGGCGACGCGCTCCACGCGCTCGTGCTCGACGATTCCCGCTTGCCCGAAACGCGCCCGCTCACGCTGGAGGAGCGTCTGGAGCGGCTTATGTATTTTTCCTCCGACGATACGATCGCCGCGAGGTACAGCGAAGGCGAGCTGCGCTAGCGTTCCGCTTTTGCCCAAGTGTCGTTCCGCCGCTTGGGAGAGGTCGCTGCGGCGGACTTTCAGCCGAACTCGCTCACCGCTCGTCCGTCTGCAGGGTGTCGCACCTGACGCACATGTCGTCAGATGCGACTTATTTTATATGGATTGCTCCATGAAGCCCGGTCACACGGCGCGGCGGTGCGCGCCTGAACGGGGCGTTATTTGGATTTGCTTAAAGCCTGTGTAGGGCAAGGGCTTGCTTTTGCCGCGCCGGTTCCCCCAAAATAGAAAATCCGGGCGGAACACATCTCCGTCCGGATTCGTTTCATTACGGAAGAGGCGCTTACTGATAATCGAGGTAATCGCCGCGCTTATAGTCGTAGATGGCGCCGTTGGAGTATTTATCGATATGCTCGAGCGCCTTGCCCGTGCCTATGGCCACGCAGGAGATGGGGTCTTCCGCGATGTAGCAGGGCACCTTGGTTTGATCGGCGATGAATTTATCGATGCCGTAGAGCAGGCCGCCGCCGCCGGTGAGGCAGATGCCGCTTTCGGTGATGTCGCTCGCGAGCTCGGGCGGAGTACGCTCGAACATGGTGCGCACGCTCTCCAAAATGGCCTGTAAGGGTTCCTCGAGCGCGTCGATCATTTCGTTGGAGCCCACCACGATGGCCTGCGGAAGGCCGGAAATGAGGTTTCGGCCGCGCACGTCGATAAATACCTGCTCCTTGCGGGGGTAGGCGGAGCCGATGCGTATCTTCATTTCCTCCGCGGTGCGCTCGCCGATGAGGAGGTTATGCTTTTTGCGCATGTAGCGCACGATGGCCTCGTCGAAGCGGTCGCCCGCCACCTTGAGGGAGCTCGAGAGAACGGCGTTGCTCAAAGAGAGGATGGCGATATCGGTGGTGCCGCCGCCGATGTCCACGATCATGGAGCCGCGCGGCTGGCTGATGTCGATGCCCGCGCCGATGGCGGCCGCGAGGGGTTCCTCGATGAGGTAGGTATGGCGCGCGCCGGCTTCCTCGGTCGCGTCGATCACGGAACGCTTTTCAACCTCCGTTACGCCCGAGGGGACGCATACGACCACGCGGGGCTTGAAGAAGATATGCGTGCCCACCACTTTTTTGAGGAAATGGCGTAAAAGGCGCTCGGTCACGTCGTAATTGGAGATGACGCCGTCGCGAAGCGGGCGCATGGCCACGATGCTGCCGGGGGTACGGCCGAGCATCCTGCGCGCCTCCTCGCCGATGGCAAGGATGCGGCCCGTCACTTTTTCGATGGCGACCACGGAGGGCTCGCGCAGCACGATGCCCTTACCCTTGACATAAACGAGCACGCTGGCGGTGCCGAGGTCGATGCCGACGTCGTTGAACTCGAATAGACCCATACGATGTTATCCCTTCGTAAACATTTCGGAGCGAAGCCCCAAAAGGAGGATGACGCTTACTTAAGCGTGAAGCTACACGCTCAACTATTCTAACATTTTATCATAATGCGGACAAGTGCGCGCGGGGAAATATTGAACTTTTTATAAAATAAACGCGGATGGCGCGTATTCGCTTGAGATTGGAAGCGGATTAGGCTATAATCCATACAGCAACCCGCCTTGGCGGGAGGAAAGGAGGGCGGCTGTGACACTTAAGAAAAGCCTATCCATTTTGCTTGCGCTGTGCTTTTTGGCGGTTGCCGGCTGTAAGCCTGCGCCGGTCGTGGAAATAGAGCCGTCGCCGTCCGCGTCCGTCGATCCTGCGCCGTCTCCTTCGCCCGCGCCGCCGGCGGCCACGCCGCCGCCCGCTTCCGGGGATAATCTCAACGCCGACCCCCCTGAGGATGAGTACGCCCCCGAGGAGCTCAACGGCGTAGCCGACCCCAACGAGGAGCTTCCCTCGCACGCGTCCTACGACGAGGCCAAGGCGAAAAACCCCGACGTAATCGGCTGGATCACCGTCGGCGATACGGTCATCGATTACCCGGTGGTTCGCGGCACGGACAACAGCTACTATCTCGGGCATGACGTAGAAAAGAAAAAAAGCAAATACGGCGCCATCTTCATGGATTTTCGAAACGCGGAAAGCTACCAGCAGCGCCACATCATCATCTACGGTCACAACATGAAGAACGGCACCATGTTTCACGACCTGATGAACTTCAAGCAGAAGGACTTTTTCGACGCGCACCGCACCGTTAAGCTCT
>JAJFTZ010000107.1 GCA_021372675.1 Eubacteriales bacterium | reverse complement strand
GAATGTTTTCGGCAAGGAAGTATCGCCCAAAACAGGATACGCGCCAAGCGACCATTATGGTTTGCTTGCAGAGGTCACGTTTTCGGTATAAGCATAGGAGAACCTAAAACGAGGCGTATCGGTATTCGATACGCCCCGCATCTCTTCGAAAGGAAAGTATCTTTCGCTCCGTAGGGCGGTCGTGGCGTATTTGACGCGCTACCCCTATTTCTCCGTCTCCACGCGCACGCCGTCGGCCGTGAACGATAGGTGCACGGTTCCCATGAGGTCGGTGCGGTAAACCGCCATATCCCGCGCGGCGTAGCGCGCGAGGGTCTCCTTGTGCGGGTGGCCGTAATCGTTGTTTAACCCGCAGGAGATCACGGCGATCTCGGGGCTTACGGCGTCCAAAAAAGCGTCCGAGCTCGAGGTGTTCGAGCCGTGGTGCCCGGCCTTTAAGACCGTGGCGCGAAGGACGGAGGCGTCGTAGGCGTCGATCATTTTCTGCTCCGAAGGCTTTTCCGCGTCGCCCGTAAGGAGTATGGAGGAGCCGGCGAACGAAACGTGGAGCACGGCGCTCCAGCCGTTGAGCTCGTTTTCGTCGTAATCGCCGCCCGCGAGCGGGGAGAGGATACGCACCGTAACCTCGTCGCTCCACGGGATATAGCTCTCTCCGTTCGCCTCGGCGCGTTTCACGCCCACGTCGTTTTTCTCGAGCGCATCCATCATTTTTTCGAAGGTGGCGGTGGTGTGCGAAACGTCCGGCATGTAGAAGGTACCGATCTCGTAGGCGTTGATCACCTTGTACATGGCGCCGATATGGTCGCTATGCGGGTGCGTGGCGACCACAACGTCGAGCCTTGTAACGCCCTGCGCCTTCAAAAACGCGTCGATCACGCCGAACTCGTCCGCCTCGCTCGCGTCCACCAGCATGGTTTTCCCGGAGGGGGAGCGCAGAAAGATGGAGTCGCCCTGCCCCACGTCGAGGACGAATACGTCCATCGTCCCTTCCACGCCGCTTTGGGGCTTTTGCGAAGCAGTCGCCCGCGCCGCGGCGGAGGGCGAGGGGGAGGCGGCGGACGCGCCGGCGGGGAGATCGCTTACCGGGAACCGGGAAAGCGCGAAAATGATGCATAAAAATACGATCACAGTAAGGATCGCGGGGAATAGGCCCTTCCCGTTTGCGTAACGGCGTTTTTTTGGCAAAACGATTCACCTCACATTTCCATATATTGTACACTATAATCCTATGAAACACCATACTTAGCCGATGCGTGTGCGTTTGCACTTTATGTGCTTGACTTTACGGGTGCGAACGAATAAACTTAGAAATGTCATTTTTGCATAACCTTTGGCATTATTTTGATTATACAGGTTTTTTAGGGGGAATCATGCATGGACAGTTTTGAACGGGTTCGCGCCATCATTCGCGAGACAACCGGCATACCTGAGGAGCTCATCACGCCCGAGTCGACGGCCGCGCAGTTGAACATCGATTCGCTCGACATGACGGAGCTTCTTTTGAACGTTGAGGAGGAATTCGACGTTATCATTGAGCGGGAAGAAGATATTTCGAGCGTAAAAGACATTATGGCTTGCCTGGAAATGTGCGTCGCCTAATGTAAAAGTGCATTTTACCGAATATAATAATAAGAATGAACAAAGTATGGCGAAAGGCCCTTTTATTTGGAGGAACGGTATGGCGGGTGCGTTGATAGGCGTTGTGTGCGGTTTGGCGGCGCTCTATGCTTTGGCGCGCGCCGTGCGCGCGGTCTCGCAGCCGCAAAACGCTGGTTCGGTGGGCCTTTTCGTGTTTTTGAACCTCGCCGTGGTCATCGCCGCCTTCGTCGTCGTCGTGATCTTCTTCCGGAAGGACATACTCTACTGCGGCATTGGCATTTCGAGCGTGCTCGTGATCGGCTCCATGGTTCTCTTTATGAAAAACAACGCGAAGCTCAAACGGCAGGAAGCCTCTGCGATACCATCGCAGGAAAACGACAAGGAGGAAAACGGCAGCCATGAATGATTGGATACGCATCGCCGCGATCGTCGTGTGCGTTGCGCTCGGCGTATTTTTATTGGTCAAATGGCATAGTATCAAGCCTGTTCCCAAGGAGGACGAGCATTTCAAGGCGGTCAAAAAGAGGCGCGGAAGGTTCCGCAACCTCGGTATTTTGGCGCTTTGGATCGCGAGCGGCCTCCTTTTCGGGCTTCTCCGCGAGCCCTCGGGCGAGAGCCTGCACGTTTCGCTTTCCTCCGACCGCATCATGCTTTTCGGCTTGGATCTTAACATGTCGATCGTGTTGAGTGTTGCCGCGTCGCTCCTCATCATCCTCGCAGCGGTTCTGATACGCGTCTTCGCCATCCCCAAATTCGGCGATAAGCCCAAGGGCATACAAAACGTGCTCGAAACCATGGTGGAGGCGATCGACGGCTATGTGAAAGAAAAGTCCGGTCTGGATAGCGAAAACCTCAACGCCTATTTCCTCACGCTCGCCATTTTGCTTGTCGTGAGCGCGTGCATGGAGCTTCTAAGCTTCCGCCCGCCCATCGCCGACCTTACGGTGACGGGCTCCATGGCGATTTGCACGTTTATCCTCATCAACTATTTCGGCATCAAGCGGAACGGGCTTGGCGGGAGGCTCAAGCAGTATACGCGCCCCACGGCGATCGTGGCGCCGTTCAAGCTCCTTACCGATATCGCCATCCCGGTGTCGCTGGCCTGCCGTCTTTTCGGCAACATGCTCGGCGGCATGGTGGTGATGCACCTTCTCTACATGGCGCTCGGATCCTTCGGCGTGGGCATCCCGGCCGTGGCGGGGCTCTACTTTAACGCCTTCCACCCGCTGATACAGGCGTTTATCTTCATCACGCTTTCCCTCACGTTCATCGGCGAGGCGGCGGAGATGGAAGAGGAGCACCACGAGGCGCACGCCGCCAAACAGAAGGCATAAGTTTTAACTTTGCTATACCAACACAATAGAAAATCTGGAGGTACATAAAATGGATATCGGTCTTGTGGCAATCGGCGCGGCGCTCGCCGTGTTTACGGGCGTAGGCGCGGGCATCGGCATGGGTATCGCGACGGGCAAGGCGAGCGAGGCTACCGCGCGTCAACCCGAGGCGTCCGGCAAAATCAACTCGATCCTCATCCTCGGCCTTGCGCTTACGGAATCGACCGCGATCTACGGCTTCGTTACGGCGCTTATGATCATATTCACGATGGGCGCGAAGTAGGCGCTTAGGAGGGGGTCCCATGGAATTTAAATTGCTGGATTTTGCGCAGTACATACTCAACCTCGTCGTGCTGTTCATCATCCTGCGCGCGATCCTGTACAAGCCCGTGAAAAACTTTATGCAGGCGCGTCAGGACAGGATACAAAAGCAGCAGGACGACGCGAGGGCGGCGCTCAGGGAGGCGCAGGGGCAAAAGCTCCAGTACGACGCGCTTTTGAACGATTCGCGCACGGAAGCGGGCAAGCTCATGGAGCAAAGCCGCAGCGACGCCGAAAAAAGCGCGGAGGCCATCCTTCGCGAGGCGCAGGAGCAGGCGAGGAAAATCATCGAGGAAGCGCGCGAAAGGGCCGCCGCGGAACGCGCGGAAGCGCTTGCGGGCGTGCGCGGCGAGGCCGCGGGTCTTTCGCTGGAGCTTGCGTCCAAGATTCTCGCGCGCGAGGTGAGCGCGCAAGATAACGCGCGCCTCATCGACGAATACTTCAGCAAGGTGGGCTGAGTATGGCGCTAAAGGGTAAGCTTTACGTTGCCGGGCCGTTTGAAAAGCCCGAGGTCGATAAGGTCTCGGCGCATTTCGCGCGCCTTTTGGGGCAGAGCGTCGAGTTTGAGGTGCAGCGCGACGAAAGCCTGATCGGCGGTTTTTTGGCGATGGTGGACGGCAAGGTCTACGACTCGAGCATTTCGGTGCGGCTCAAGGACATGGGCCGCTATATGCTCGATAAGGAGTAAGCACATGTTTGATTTGGGCATAAACGCGAAGGAGATCGGCGCCTATCTTAAGGATAGGCTCGAAGGCTACGAGCTTAAGCCCGTCGTGTACGAATACGGCACCGTTGCCTACGCGGGCGACGGCGTGGTGAAGATCGACGGCCTTGAGCGCTGCCATTACGGCGAGCTCGTGGCGCTCGACAACGACGTGTACGGCATGGCGATGGACCTCGAGCAGGGCGGCGTCGGCGCGGTTTTGTTAAACGGCGTGGACGAGGTGCAGGTAGGCACCCGCGTGCGCGGTACAAGCAGGGTGGTGGAGGTTCCCGTAGGCGAGGAGCTTTTGGGACGTATCGTGAACCCCTTGGGCATACCGCTCGACGGGCGTCCGCTTCGCGCCAAGGCATATTTGCCGGTGGAGCGCCCCTCGCCCTCCATCATCGACAGGCAAAAGGTGAATGAGCCGCTGCAGACGGGTATCCTTGCGATCGACAGCGTGATCCCGATCGGCAAGGGCCAGCGCGAGCTCATCATCGGCGACCGCCAAACGGGCAAAAGCACCATCGCGCTCGACGCGGTGCTCAACCAAAAAGGCAAAAACGTCGTATGCGTGTACGTTGCCATCGGACAAAAGGTATCCACGGTGGCGCGCTTGCACGAAACGCTTATGGCATACGGCGCCATGGACTATACGGTGGTCGTTTCCGCCTCCGCGAGCGATTGCGCGGCGATGCAGTACATCGCGCCCTACGCGGGCTGCAGCATCGCGGAAAGCTTTATGGAAAAGGGACGCGACGTGCTCATCGTTTACGACGATTTGAGCAAGCACGCCGTTGCCTACAGGGCCATGTCGCTCCTTCTCAAGCGCCCTCCGGGACGCGAGGCGTATCCGGGCGACGTGTTCTACCTGCACAGCCGCCTTCTCGAACGCTCGGCGCATCTAAGCGAGAGGCTCGGCGGCGGTTCGCTCACGGCGCTTCCTATCGTGGAAACCATGGCTAACGATATTTCCGCCTATATCCCCACGAACGTGATCTCCATCACCGACGGGCAGATTTACCTCGAATCGGAGCTGTTCCATTCGGGCGTGCGCCCGGCGGTGAACATCGGCCTTTCGGTATCGCGCGTAGGCGGCTCGGCGCAAAAAAAAGCCATGCGCAGGGTTTCGGGCAAGCTGAGGCTCACGCTCGCGCAGTACAGGGAGCTTATCATATTCTCCCAGTTCGGCGCGGATATCGACCCCGTTACGAAAAAGGTCATCGACAAGGGCGCGCGCCTGCAGGAAACGCTCAAGCAGCCGCAGTCCAGCCCCTATAAAATGTGCGAGCAGGTGGTTTTGCTCATGGCGGCCATGAACGACTACCAAAGCGACGTGCCGCTCAACCGCATACGCGAGTTCAACGCCGGGCTCTTATTGCGGCTTCGTACCGTGTGCCCCAAGGAGCTCGACGAGATCGAGAACTCGGGCAATTTCAGCGACGAAACGCTCAGCGCCGTCGAAGCGGCCATAGGGGAATACGCCAAGGGCTTTAAGGCGGTGTAGAAATGCCGGCCATCACCGATATCAAATACCATATCCGAAGCGTGAAGCAAACGCGGCAGATCACCAATGCGATGTATCTGATTTCCGCGTCGCGCATGCGCCGCGCCGTGAAGCGCATCGAACAGAACCGCGCGTATTTCGAGCGCGCCGCCGAGACCATGCGCGACATCCTCGCGCACAGCTCCAGCACGGCCCGGCACCCCTATGTGGAAAGGCGTGCCAAGGAGCGCGGCCCAAAGAAGGAGCCGCAAACCGCGTTTATCGTGATCGCGGGCAACAAGGGGCTCGCGGGCAGCTACAACCACGATGTTCTTTCGCTCGCGGAGGAGCATATCAAAGCGGGGCACGTAAAAAAGATTTACGCCGTAGGCGACATGGCCTCGAGCACCCTGAAAAAGCACGGCTTTGAGGTGGACGACAGCTTTGTGCACATGGCCGACGCCCCGAGCGTGGCGCAGGCGCGCAGGCTTGTGAGCCTCATCACCGCTTTGTACGACGCGGGGGAGATCAACGAGTTCCACGTGGTCTACACGCGCTTCTACAATTCTCTGCACCGCAAGGCTACCGATACGGTGCTTTTGCCCGTAAGGCTTTTCCCGCTAATGGAGGAAGCTAAAATGCCGTTGCCGGAGGACTACGAGGTGGTTTACGACCCGTCGCCCGGCGCGGTGCTCGGCGCGATCGTGCCGCAGCTTCTCGTGGGCTATGTGTACGGCGCGCTCGTGCATTCTAACGCCAGTGAAAATTCCGCGCGCATGACGGCCATGGAAAGCGCCACCAACAGCGCGGACGAAATGATACAAACGCTGACCGTGAAGTACAACGGCTTGCGGCAGCTCAACATAACCAACGAATTGGCTGAAATCGTCGGCGGCTCGTCGGCCTTCAGAGAAAAAAGGTGAACGTATGTCGGATCAACGAAATCGTGGCATCATCGTAAAGATCGCGGGGCCGGTCATGGACGTGCGCTTTGAGGAAGGGAAGGAGCCGCATATCCATGCGCTTTTGTATACCGAAGGCGCGCGCGAGGTGCATATGGAGGTCGCCGTGCAGGTAGGGCCGGGCGTGGTGCGCGCGGTCTCGCTCGAAGCGACGGAGGGGCTTTCCTGCGGCGTGAGCGTGATCGACACGGGCGAGGGCATCACCGTCCCCGTGGGTGAGAGCGTGCTTGGGCGCGTGGTCGATTCCCTCGGCAGGCCCATCGACGGCAAAGGCGCCATCGAGGGCAAGCGCTGGGCGATACACCGCGAAGCGCCGCCGTTCGTGCAGCAAAAGCCCGCGACGACGCTGTTTGAAACGGGCATCAAGGTTATCGACCTTCTCGCGCCGTATCCCGTAGGCGGCAAAATCGGTCTGTTCGGCGGCGCGGGCGTGGGCAAAACGGTGCTCATCATGGAGCTCATCCACAATATCGCCACGAAGCACGGCGGCTACTCCGTGTTTACGGGCGTGGGCGAGCGCAGCCGCGAGGGCGCGGAGCTAATCGCGGAAATGACCGAGTCGGGCGTTCTCGCCCGCACGGCGCTGGCCTTCGGCCAAATGAACGAGCCGCCGGGATCGCGTATGCGCGTGGCGCTCGCGGGGCTTACGATGGCCGAGTACATGCGCGACGAAATGAACCAGAACGTGCTTTTGTTCATCGATAATATCTTCCGTTACGTGCAGGCGGGCAACGAGGTTTCCGCCATGCTCGGGCGCATGCCTTCGGCGGTGGGCTATCAGCCCACGCTCGCAACGGAGCTTGGCGATTTGCAGGAGCGCATAACGAGCACCAAGCGCGGCTCCATCACCTCCGTGCAGGCGATCTACGTCCCGGCGGACGATCTTACCGACCCCGCGCCGGCGTCCATCTTTTCGCACCTCGACGCGACCACGGTGCTGTCGCGCGCCATTTCGGAGATCGGCATCTACCCCGCGGTAAGCCCGCTCGAATCCACCTCGCGCATTTTGGAGCCCGACGTGGTAGGGCAAAGGCATTACAACGTGGCGCGCCGCGTGCAGGAGGGCCTGCAGCGCTACCATGAGCTGCAGGATATCATCGCCATCCTCGGCATGGACGAGCTTTCCGAGGAGGATAAGCTCACCGTGTACCGCGCGCGGAAAATACAAAACTTCCTCTCGCAGCCGCTGCATGTGGCGGAGGCGTTCAACGGCGTGCCCGGCGCCTACGTCACCATCGAGGAGACCATCGACGGCTTCGAGCAGATCGTGGACGGCAAGGCCGACGACATCCCCGAGACCGCCTTCCTCATGGCGGGCAATCTCGACGAAGTGCGCGCAAAAGTGAGGTAAACGATGGCTTTAACCTTCCGCCTCAGCGTCATCACGCCCGAACGCGAGTTTTTCAGCGGCGACGCCGAATCGCTCACCGTGGAGACCATCGACGGCCAAATCTGCGTGCTCGCCAACCACGAGCCCCTCGTGACGGCGCTCAACGTGGGCGTGCTCAAGATCGTGAAGCGCGGGGGCGAAGTTCTGCGGGCGACGCATACCGAGGGCTTCATGCAGGTGAACCGCGACAGCGTGACCCTGTTGGCGCAGGCGTGCGAATGGCCGCACGAAATCGATCTTCCCCGCGCGGAGGAGGCCTATGCCCGCGCGCAGGCGCGCGCCCGCGAGGCAAAGAATGTGGACGACGTGATCCGCCTGAAGGTCGCCATGCTTCGCGCATCCACCCGCATCAAGGTGAAGCGGTACGGGAAGCATTGAACCAAAAGTCAACAAACGGGAGCCGCGGCGAAAAACACCGCGGCTCCTTTTTTTGCTTCGCGCCTTATGTGCGGGTGGTTGACATCGTTTGCGGCACGGTGTTAGCATTTATCTAGAAATGCCGGGGAGGCGGGTTATGAAAAGGCTCGTTTCGTTGCTTCTCGCGTCGCTTTTCCTGCTGGCGGGCTGCGCGGGAAGTGCCGCGCGGCGGACGCCGTTCGCGGTTACGGAAAGCGCGGCCCCAACGCGGGAATTGCCGCCGACGCCTCTTTTTACGGATGGCGGCACGCATAGCCGAACGGAAGATTACAACCAGGTCTTTACATTTCTCACCGCATCCGACGACGCTTTTACGCTGAACATCGAAAGCAAGCTTTTTGACGAGCCGGGAGCCGAAAAGCTTTGGGAAACCGTAACGGGCGACTTGAAGTTTATCGCCGATGCCGCCCCTATAGGGCCAACGCCGCCTGCGGTCTATATTGTGCAAAAGCCGTTGCACGGCAACGCGGAACGGATCGGCGACCGCGTCTACTGCACGGCGGAGGACGTGGAAAGCGGGGTATACCGTGAAGCGCTCGTATGTGCGGCGCTTAACTTGGACGGTTCGGCGGAATGGTGGAAACTTAAGGGGCTCATTGCTTACGCCTTCGGTGAAACTGCCGATGAAACGGTGTTACAAAAATACTACAAGCAGACCGGGGATATGGATATCTTAAGCCTTTTCCCGGCTTATTTCGTAAGCGCGTTCGCGAGCGAGGAGGAATTGCGTATCGCGCGCGAAACGGCGCTGTCGCTGACCGCATATATTGTGGAGAACTACGGCGCGGAGGCGTTTCTAGCGGCGGGCGACGGCGATTATCGCCAAGAATGGCTGGCCTCGCTCGGCGTAGACCGCGAATATGCCGACCCTTGGGCGGGAAGCTTTGCGGGGTATCGCTATGCTTCCTCCAAGGACTATCCCTTGATTGTCACCACGGACAGGCAGGATGTGTTTTATATGCTCCCTCTGCCGGAGGATGTCGATACGCCGAAGAAGATACGGGATTTTCTCTATTTGGGCAAGGAGGGAATGCGCGAGATTTTCGCGGGTGCCGAAAAGAACGCGCCGGATTATTATAAGACCTTGCTGGAAAACTATAGCCAGCCCATTCGTTACTACTTTAAGTCCGGGGGCGGCAGGTCAAATACGGTGGTGCACCTTCGCGAGGTGTACTTAACATGGGGGCATGCTTTTCTGCACGAAACGATGCACATCCTCGTGCCGCTGACCCCGCTAAACGCGCAATATATCGACGACCCTTGGCGATATGAGGCGATAGCGAACTACCTGCCGTTTACGTTTGCAACCTCCGCGCTGCACCGCGACGGGGATATAACGCTGTGCAATGTTTACGAATGGCTTTTTGGCGAGCCTGAAGACTTGGGGGATTACCGTGCGTTTTTGGCAAGCGCCGGTGAGATATATCGCAAGTATGCCGGTCAACCCGACAAGCCGGAAGAAGTTGATGTGGCGGTCTATTATAGAGCGATGGTGGAGACCCGCCTTCGGTACCCTGAGGCAAAAAGTGCGCTGCTCCCCATACCGGGCAGCGAGCTGTCCTACGAGGAAGCGTATGCTTTTGCGGATTATCTGATCGGCAAATATTCGCTTTCGGCTTTTCTTCAATACTGCTTGGAGCCGGATACTGCTACCTTCCCGGAATCGTTCGGTATCACCTTTGAAAAGGCATGGGCCGCGTGGAAAAAAGAGTTGCTCGCGTGAGCGGTCGTTTTACAGGTCGATCCAGATTCCTTCGTCGTCGATCTTCGTTTGCTCCAAGGCGCGGTAAAAGCGCTGCGCGTTTTCGTTCTTTGCGATAAGGCCACCAGCGTATCGACGTCCTTACCCTCCGTGAACCGCTAGATCACGAACCCCCCGTTGGGGCTTATGACCTGCCCGGTCAAAAAATCCGCGCTGTCCGAGGCAAGGTAAACGAGAAGCGACGCGACATCCTCGGGCTTGCCGATCTTGCCCAAGGGCGTCTGCCCGCAGAGCGCGCAAAGATCGGCCTCGGAAAGCGCGCCGTTCATATCGGTGTCGATCACGCCGGGCGCGACGCAGTTCACCTGTATGTTCGAGGGCCCCAGCTCCTTGGCGAGCGCCTTGGTAAAGCCGATGAGCGCCGCCTTGCTGGCGGAATAGGCGACCTCGCACGAGCCGCCCACCATCCCCCATACGGACGAAATGTTGAGGATCTTGCCCTTTTTTTGCGAGATCATGTGCGGCAGAACGAACTTGGAGCAGTGAAACGCGCCGTTCACGTTTACCGCAAACACATGCGTCCATTCCTCGGCGTCGGTATCCGTAAGGAGCTTGTCGAGCGCTATCCCGGCGTTGTTCACGAGCGCGTCGATGCGCGAGAAGCGCG
Organism: Eubacteriales bacterium; assembly: GCA_021372675.1. GTDB lineage: Bacteria > Bacillota > Clostridia > Christensenellales > CAG-138 > UBA7707. The sequence continues at coordinate 8,190 of JAJFTZ010000107.1, read as the reverse complement.
CTTGGGCCGCGCGCACGAGCGCGCGCGCCTCGTTTTCCTCGGAAACGTCCGCGCGGAAGGGAAACGCGTTCCCGCCGCGACGGACGATTTCCTCCGCAACGGCAAACGCCTCCTTTTCGGAACGGAGATAATTGACGCACACGGCATAGCCCGCGTCCGCAAAGGCGAGCGCCGCGCTTTTTCCGATGCCGCGCGAGGCGCCGGTGATAAGTACCGCTTTTTGCATGGCATTCCCTCCGCAATAAAGATACCACAATTTGCGCTGCGCTTTCAAGGCGCGCAAAAAAGGCGGCATGAGCCGCCTGAAAAGTGGCTTACCACTTTTTTGATTGCCTCTATGCAGGCTTTTGTACCCCGTTCACGTCGATGATGGTATTCCCCGCCAAAAGAAGCTCGCTCACGGGCACGAACTCGTAGCCGTTGTCGATGGCGCTTTTCAAAAGCGCGGGGAGGTAATCCTTGATCTTATAGCCGTTGTTGTGGCAAAGTATGATGCTGCCCGGTTCGAGCTTCGGCAGCACCGTGTCGAGTATGGTCTGCGCGCTGCGCTCGGGCCGCCAGTCTACGGTATCGAGGTTCCACTGTATTACCTCGTAACCCATGGAGCGCACGGTCTTGATGACGTTGTCGTTGTATTCTCCGTAGGGCGCGCGGAAGAGCTTGGACTTTACGCCGGTGATGGGCGTGAGGAGCGCCTCGTATTTGTTAAGCTCCTCCTGCATCTGCGAAGTACTCAGGCTGTTCATGTGCGGATGGGTCGCGGTGTGGTTGCCGATCTCGTGCCCGGCGTCAAAAATGGCCTTCACCTTATCGGGGTACTTTTCTACCCAGAACCCGCAGAGAAAAAACGTGGCCTTCACGTTGTACTGCGCGAGGGTATCCAAAATGAAGTCCGTCTTGTCGTCCTCCCACGCCGCGTCTATCGTGAGGGCGATCTTTTTGTCGTCGCGGCTTACGCTGTAGACCGGGAGCTCCTTCTTGCGCCCGGCCATAACGGTAAGCTCGTATTCCTCCTGTGCAGTAGCGCCCGTTGTCGCCGTGGCGTTGCCGTCCGTGAACGAAAGCGCGATGATCACCGCAGCGATCACGCAAACCGCCACGATGGCCGCAATGATCAGCGTCCGTTTTGTGATAACAAAAATACGCAAGGCTCATCCCTCCCCGGTCAATCTTGTAGAAATATATGCGGCTCCTACGCGGGCTTTGCAGGATTGACATGATATGTGCTAAAATCATTCCATGAAGTTGAGCGGAACGGTAAAAACCATCATCTATCGCAGCGAGGAGACCGGCTTTACGGTGCTCGAGCTCGCCGATGAAACGGGCGAGGAGATCACCGCCGTGGGCGCCTTGCCTCTGGCGAGCGTCGGCGAGCGCGTGGAGCTTACGGGCGCTTGGACGGAGCACCGCGCCTACGGCAGGCAGTTCAAGGCCGAAGCGTGCCGCACGCTCGCGCCCGCCACGTTGGAGGCGCTCATAAGCTATCTGTCGAGCGGGCTCATCAAGGGCGTGGGCGAAAGTACCGCGCGCCTCATCGTGGATACGTTCGGCATGGATACCTTAAGTGTGCTCGAAAACGAGCCGGGCCGCCTCCGGGAGGTTTACGGCATTGGCGCTTCAAAGGCTGGCACGATCGCCGCGTCGTACCTTTCGCAAATCGGCATGCGCGACGTGATGCTAGCGCTGTCCGAGTACGGCGTATCGGTGGCGCAGGCCATGAAGCTCTACAAGCGCTACGGCGACAACTGCATTTCCTACATCCGCGATAACCCCTACCGCCTTATTGAGGAGGTGGAGGGCATAGGCTTTAAGACCGCCGATAAGATCGCCATGAACGCGGGGCTGGAGGCGGATTCGCCCTACCGGCTGCGCGCGGGCGTGCGCTACGCCCTGCAATGGGCGAGGCAGGAGGGGCACACCGCGCTGCCGCGCGAAAAGCTCACGGAGGTAGCGGCCGAGCTTTTGGGCGCGCAGCTTCGCCCCGTGGAGCGCGCGCTCGAGGATTTGATCATAAATTCGCAGCTCGCGTATAAGCTCGTGGACGGCGTGGATACGGTGTTTTTGCCGGATATGTTCTTCATGGAAAGCGAATGCGCCAGAAGGCTCAGCCAGCTCAATCGCCCGCCCGCGCGCTGCGATTATTCCCTCATCGACATGCAGATCGACTTTTTGCAAAAATCCTTGGGCGTATCGCTCCATCCGCAGCAGCGCGCGGCCGTGTACGCCGCGCTCACGAGCGGCGCGCTCGTGGTTACGGGCGGCCCCGGCACGGGCAAAACCACCATTTTGGAGTTCATCATTAAAATAACCGAACAGATGGGGCTTTCCTACGAGCTTTGCGCGCCTACGGGCCGCGCGGCAAAGCGCATGACGGAGGCCACGGGCACCGAGGCGCGCACCGTGCACCGGCTTTTGGAGTACGGCTACGGGCAGGAGACCTTCTCGCGCAACGAGGAGTACCCGCTCGATGCCGATATGGTGATCGTGGACGAAATGTCCATGGTGGACGTGCCGCTCATGCACGCGCTTTTAAAGGCGATCACGCCCGGCACGCGGCTCATCATGGTGGGCGACGCAGATCAGCTCCCCTCCGTGGGCGCGGGCAACGTTTTGCGCGACATCATCGCGAGCGAAACGCTCCCCGTGATACGCCTTACCGAGGTGTTCCGCCAGTCGGAGCGCAGCCTGATCGTAGAAAACGCGCACCGCATCAACCGCGGCGCGCCGCCTGTGATCGAGGCGGACAGCGGCGAATTCGGCTTCGAATACGTCGAAAATAAAGACGAGGTGCTTCGCCGCGTGATCGCGCTTTGCATGGGGCGTACCAACAAGCTCGGCACGCGCGACCCCTTAAAGGACGTGCAGGTGCTTGCGCCCATGAAAAAGGGCACGCTCGGGGTCTATAACCTCAACGCGAAACTTCAGGCGGCGCTCAACCCACCCGAGCATAAAAAGCGCGAGCGCAAGTACGGCGAAACGGTGTTCCGTGAGGGCGATAAGGTGATGCAGATCAAAAACAACTACCGCATCGAGTGGGCGCGCAAAAGCTGCGGGAGCGGCGGCGAAATGGGCCAAGGGGTGTTCAACGGCGACCTGGGCACCGTTTTGCGGATCGACAGCGACGAGCAGACCCTACAAGTGCTTTTCGACGACGAGCGCTGCGCCGTTTACGAGTTTTCCATGCTGGAGGAGCTTGAGCTCGCGTACTGTATCTCCATCCACAAAAGCCAGGGGAGCGAGTTCCCCGTGGTGCTGATGCCCCTTGTGGACGGGCCGCCGCAGCTTTTGACGCGCAATCTCCTATATACCGCGGTCACCCGCGCGCGCAAGCAGGTGTACATCGTGGGGCATGAGAGCTGCATTTTGAGCATGGTGCGCAATTCGCAGGTGAAAAAGCGTTACAGCGGCCTCAAGAGCTTTTTAAAGGAGCTTAACGCGCTCGGTGCCGTCCTATGAGCGTGAAGGACGCGATACTCGACGCAATTTTTCCTAAGCGGCTCGCCTGTTACGTATGCAACAGCGAGGCGGTCACGGACGAAAACGGGGTGTGCGAAGCGTGCGCGCAGAAGCTTCGCTTTTGCCCGCCGCTCCAAAAGCTCAAGGAGACCGACGGCTTTGCGGCGGGGCTTCTCTATACGGAGGCTGCGCGCGCGGCCATGCACCGCTTCAAATACGGCGACGCACAGTATCTGGCGGAATTCTTCGCCTCCTTTCTTCGCCCGCCCGATGGCGTTACATTTGATACGCTTGTGCCGGTGCCCATCCATAAAAAGCGCCTGCGAAAGCGCGGCTACAACCAAAGCGCGCTCATCGCGGCGCTCGTCGGGGCACAATACGGGATACGCGTGGACGAAACACTTCTGACACGCGCGAAGGATACGCGGACGCAGACGAAGCTCAGCGTGGACGCGCGGCGCAAAAATGTGAAAGGCGCGTTTGCCGCGCGACCCTGCGGGGGGCTTTCCATCCTTTTGGTGGACGACGTGAAAACCACGGGCAGCACGCTGAGCGAGTGCGCAAAAACGCTCAAAAAAGCCGGTGCGGCAAGGGTGTACGCGCTTGCCGCCTGCGCGGACGAATTGCCTTATCAAAGTTAAGGAGGGTTTTACTTATGAAGGCGCTTCTCATCAACGGCAGCCCCAACGAGCACGGCTGCACCTACACGGCGCTTCGCGAGGTCGCGTCTACGCTCAACGGCCACGGAATAGAAACGGAACTGATCTATCTGGGAAAAAAACCCGTTGCGGGCTGTATCGACTGCGAGCATTGCGAAAAAACCGGGCTTTGCGTGTTCGACGACCAAGTAAACGAGGTCGTTAAAAAGCTTTCGGAGATCGACGCCATCGTCGTGGGCTCGCCCGTATATTACGCTTCGGCGAGCGCGCAGGTGTGCGCGTTTATGGATAGGCTTTTCTTCACCGCGGGCCATAAGCGCCTTGCGGGCAAGCTTGGTGCGAGCGTGGTATCGTGCAGGCGCGGCGGCGCATCAGCGGCGTTCGACAGACTCAACAAATACTTCACCATCAGCAGCATGCCGGTGGTCTCCTCACAGTATTGGAACCAGGTGCACGGCTTTACGCCCGAAGACGTTCGAAAGGACGAGGAAGGGCTTCAAACCATGCGCACGCTCGGCGAAAACATGGCCTGGCTTTTGAAGTGCATCGAGGCCGGGAAAAAGGAAGGCGTGCCTTCCCCGCGCTACGAGCGGCGCGTAAGCACGAACTTCATACGGGAATAAAACGGGATAAATCGCATCGCGTTAAGGTCTGTACTTTTTTACAACGCCCCCTCATAAGCTGTACAAAGCTTGTTCGGGGGTGTTTTTATGTACACATATATTGAACAGCGCGTGCTGGACGTGGCGGGGTACATCATCGAAAACGGCGCGACGGTGCGGAGCGCGGCGAAGGCGTTTAAAATTTCAAAAAGCACGGTGCATAAGGACATGCAGGAGAGGCTTCGCATGCTCGACCCGAGGGCTTACCGCGAGGTGAAGCGCGTGCTCGAGCGCAACAAGGAGGAGCGGCATATACGGGGCGGCATGGCGACCTACCGAAAGTACAAGGGCGGCGGGGAGCAACCGCTTTGAATAAAAATAAAAAAAGCTGTTGACATAAAGACGGGAGCAGTGTAATATAACTCACCAAGGAATGGTAGTCTTTAAAAAAGGTCGCGTGCATGCACGCCGCTATGGAAGGAGGGATCACACAATGACAGTACTCGCTATGCCCATGTGCCGAATGTGTGTGATCATGCTCCCTCAAACGAATAGCGGGTGTATGCGTTTTTGCATGTGATACAGGCGGTCTAGCATCGGCATATTTATGCGTTCTGTATGGCAGTAAGCGTATGCGCTTACTGCCATTCTTTTATAGGTTCGGAGGTTTTTATGGCAAACGAGATGATACGCCTCGAAAAGCTCAATAAGGTGTTTCCCGGCAAGCCGCCCGTGGCGGCGCTTACGGATATCGACCTTGCGGTGGACGAGGGGGAGATATTCGGCATCATCGGCCTGAGCGGCGCGGGCAAGAGCACGCTCGTGCGCTGCATCAACTTTTTGGAGCGCCCAACCTCCGGCAGCGTGACCGTGAACGGGCGGCAGCTCGACCGCCTGAACGAGCGGGAGCTTTTGGAGACGCGCCGCTCCATCGGCATGATCTTCCAGCAGTTCAACCTTTTGATGCAGCGAAACGCCCTGCAAAACGTTTGCTTCCCGCTCGAGCTCGCGGGTTTTAGCAAGGCTGAGGCAAAAAGCCGCGCCTCGGAGCTTATGCGCCTCGTGGGTCTTACGGATAAGGAAAACGCGTTTCCCGCGCAGCTAAGCGGCGGACAGAAGCAGCGGGTCGCCATTGCCCGCGCGCTCGCCACCCAACCTAAGGTGCTCCTCTGCGACGAGGCCACGAGCGCGCTCGACCCTACCACCACGCGCTCTATCCTTGCGCTTTTGAAGGACATCAACAAAAACCTGGGCATCACGGTGGTGGTCATCACACACGAGATGAGCGTGATTGAGGAGATCTGCTCGCGCGTCGCCATCATCGACGAAAGCCGCATCGTGGAAACCGGCGCGGTGGAGGATATTTTCGCCCGCCCCAAAACCAAGGCGGCAAGGCGGCTTATCTTCCCCGAGGAGCATACGCCGGCGACCTTCGAGGGCGGCAAGCGGCTCCGTATCGTATTCGACGGCAACGCCTCCGTGGAGCCTATTATGGGGAGCATGATGCTCGAATGCGGCGCGCCCGTGAACATACTCCGCGCGGATATGAAAAGCATCGGCGGGAAGACCTTCGGGCAGATGCTCGTAGAGCTTCCGAATCACGAGCAAACGGTTCATCGAATGCGCAAGTACCTATCGGCGCACAACGTACAGTTCGAGGAGGAGGAAGAGGCATGAACGCCTTGCAGATCGTAGAGCTTTTGTGGCATGGGCTTCTCGAGACCCTTTACATGGTGCTAACCTCCACCGCCCTCGCGTACGTTTTGGGCCTGCCCTTGGGGATACTGCTCGTCGTGACGGATGAAAACGGCATCAAACCCGCGCCCGCATTCAGCAAGGTGCTCGGCATGATCGTGAACATCGTGCGATCGATCCCGTTCGTTATCCTGCTCGTATGGGTCAACCCCGTGACAAGGGCGCTGATAGGTACGACCTTAGGCCCCACCGCCACCATCGTTCCCCTCGTGTTCGCCTCCGCGCCGTATATCGCGCGCATGGTGGAAGCCTCCCTCAAGGAGGTGGACGCGGGCGTGGTCGAAGCCGCGCAGTCCATGGGCGCAACGCCCATGCAGATCGTCGCAAAGGTACTGCTGCCCGAGGCGAGGTCCGCGCTTATCGTGGGCTCGGCCATCGCGGCGGTCACCATACTCGGCTACTCGGCCATGTCCGGCTTCACGGGCGGCGGGGGCTTAGGCACGGTGGCCATCAACTACGGATACTATCGCTACCAGACCGACATTATGATGTTCAACGTGATCCTCTCCGTGATCGTGGTGCAGGTGCTGCAGGAGATCGGCACGCGCTTCGCGAGGCGCTTTGACAGACGCGCACGTTAAAAAAATTTAAAAATATTTGTTTGGAGGTAATCCCAATATGAAAAAGACTTTAGCCATTCTTTTCGCGGCGCTTTTGGCGCTCTCCCTGTTCGCGGGCTGCGCGAAACCTAAGAACAACGTCATCAAGGTGGGTGCGAGCATTACCCCGCACGCGCAGATACTCGCCGTGGTCAAGGACGAACTTGCCGCGCAGGGCTACGAGCTGCAGATCGTGGAGTTTACCGATTACGTGCAGCCCAACCTCGCGCTTGAAAACGGCGAGCTCGACGCCAACTACTTCCAGCACCAGCCGTATCTCGACGATTTCAACGCCAACAACAACACCCATATCGTGGGCGTCGCGGCCATCCACTACGAGCCGTTCGGCATCTACCCGGGCAAGACAAAGGCGCTTGCGGATATCCCCGACGGCGGGAAGATCGCGGTACCCAACGACGGCACCAACGAAGCGCGCGCGCTTCTCCTGCTTGAGGCGCAGGGCCTTATCAAGCTCAAGGAGGGCGTGGGCCTCGGCGCGACCGTGCTCGATATTACGGAAAACCCCAAAAACATCGATGTCATCGAGGTCGAGGCCGCGCAGCTCGCCCGTTCGCTGCAGGATGTGGATTTTGCGGTCATCAACGGCAACTACGCCATACAGGCCGGCCTTAAGGTGGGTACGGACGCCGTCGCCACCGAGGATAAGGATTCCGTCGCCGCCGATACCTACGCCAACCTGCTCTGCGTGAAGGAGGGCAACGAAAACGACCCCCGCATCCTCGCGCTGATCGCCGCGCTCAAAAGCGACAAGGTGAGGAGCTACATCGAAGACACCTACGAGGGTGCGGTTATACCGAAGTTCTAAAAAAAGCAGAAAAAGGCGCGCCGCGAGGGGAAGCTTGCGGCGCGCCTTTTGATTTGCTATGCTTAATGGAGGGGGCGATGCGTATGGAGTTTGAAAACGGTGATACACATTTGCTCATGCAAAGTTTCGAACAAGTGGCAAATGCGATACGGTCGGTATTAAAGTCGAATGTGATCGGCGTCTACCTGACCGGTTCGGCGGTTTTGGGCGACTGGCATTATGGAAAGTCCGACCTTGATTTTACCGTTGTTACAAACGATCCGATTGCACGGGAAACCGTCGCGCTGCTTGAA
>JAJFTZ010000059.1 GCA_021372675.1 Eubacteriales bacterium | reverse complement strand
CGTTCCTTCACAGCGTTTGTATGCGTGAATTTCTCGCACGTTACCCCAAGGCGGCGCCGTTTGAAAACGAAGCCGAGCTTTATTACTTGATGTTCAAGGAATTGCAGCGGCCCGATCAAGTTACGTTGAGTTGGGCGCTGTCCAACCTTTATGCGCAAGATATGATGGGTCTGCTGGTATACGACGTGCCCTTTGAGGCCGGGCAGACAAGACGGGTCGAGGTGTCCTACCAGCAAACGCCATCCTATTTTGATGGAGGCACCGATGTAGGTGCGGACTATGCCTACGTTACAAGCCCCGCCGAGCATTACCGAGATTTTGGTGCGCTGGACGTTACGGTGCGCTTCATAGACCGTCCAAAACAACTGACAGGCGGCGTCAGGTCGGAATCGGCACAGTTTGAAAAGCTGGACGCGGATACCTATTTCACCTCCATCGACGGCCTCCCTAAAGGGCAACTGTTTTTTTCCGTGACCTGCACCGATGAGCGGACGGATATATCGACAGACCTTGCCCTTTATACGATCCTTCTCTATATCCTCGTTGCGATCGGCGGCGTGCTCATCGCCCCCATCGGCCTGATCGCATACGCCATATACCGACGCCGCAAAAAGAAAAAAGCGGCTTCGCAAAACGCCCTCTCGGAAGGTGAAAGCATCCCTGAGAAAGATGGTTATTACAAGCGGCCGCAATGAGCGCAAAAATGCAGATCGGAGGCCCTATGGAACCGGCAAGCCATAAAAACGGCATCCACGCGCAGCGTTTGCTATCGCTCCAGCGCGATAACGGCGCATGGGGGCATTTCCATTCGCTCAGCCAAAATAGCGGCGCGGCGCTCACCACGGAGCAGGCGCTGAGGCGGCTCGAGCGCCTCGGCTTTACGCAGGACGACCCGGCCATACAAGCGGCACTTTCCTATATGCACGCCTGCCTCGCGGGCGAAACGGAGCTCCCCGACCGGCGCGAAAAAACGCACGACTGGGATAGATTCACCCGCACCATGCTCGCCGCATGGATTTGCCGCTTCACCGAGGGGGATGCGCTCGCGAACGAGATCGCCGCACAATGGGGGAAAACGGTATCCGCCGCCTACGAAAGCGGGCGTTACGACCACGGCGCCTACCTCGCGGCCTACGCCGAAACCTTCCGCGCAAAACCCTATGGCGGCAGGCTTTCTGACTTTACGGCGTTTTATGAGCTTTCGCTTCTTTCCTCCACGCTCGACAGACGTGTGGAGCAAGCGTTTTTTGAGGACGTTTTAAACCGCCCGACCGGCATCTATTACCTGTACGGCGGCGCGCTCACCCGCCCTCCCGCGGATTTTTGCACAAAGGAGGCGAGCCGCTACCTTGCCGCCGTGGAGCTGATGCTCGAGTACGAAAGCCCCGTTTGCCGCGCGCTCCTTTCCCCCGCCGCCGCGTGGCTCAAAATGCACCGCGGCGCGGACGGGCTGTGGGATATGGGCGCTAAGGCGAGGGACTCCATCTATTTCCCGCTCTCGGATTCGTGGCGGAGCGCCGCCGACAGGAAGCGGGATTGCACGGAGCGCCTCGCACGGGCGCTGGAACGGCTGGAGGGTTGAACAAACGGCTAAAAGGAAGCGCCCGCGGCTTAGCGGCGCCATATAAAACGATGGGGCGTATCGAAAAAACGATACGCCCCGTTTTTTCTCCCTCTGCGAGAGAGGCGCGTTTTTGCCATGCTTACACCGCAGGGCGTTCCTACACAAAAACACACCAACGAACGCCGTATTTGTCGATTAAATCAACCATTAAGGCACTGAATTCGCAGCGCCCTAACGGATAAAGGATGTTAGCGCCATCCTTGAGCGCATCGTATGCCTTTTGAACCAACGCCTCTTTGCCTTCCCCGAAATGCAAACAAAACTGCATGGTGGTGCCTGTAATTCGCTCTTCGTCCTTAGGCGCTTCCGATACCGCCAATATCTGCCCGTACACATTCAGCTCGGCGTGCATAAAAGTTCCGTCGGCGTGAGGGTAGCTTGCCGCCAGCACAGCGTCGAAGGCTTTTTGATATAATGCAACCGCCTTATCGCTGCCCCTTACATATATCTGCATCATGGATCTATGCATCTCTTGCGTACCTCCGTTGCATGAAATAGCTCTGTTTTACTTTTCCAAAGTATACCAAATCAAAAAGCGTGCCGCAACAGTTCTCTGTCATGGCGCGCCTTTGCGCGGGCGTTTCTCTGCTTTTCCGTTATTTTTCCTTGCACATCGTGTTCCTGTACTCGTTGGCGCTCATGCCCTCGAGCTTTTTGAACACGCGGGAGAAATGCGCCGTATCCGTATACCCGACCATTTCGCAGATATCGCTTATCTTAAGCGTGGGGTCGAACAAA
>JAJFTZ010000056.1 GCA_021372675.1 Eubacteriales bacterium | reverse complement strand
CTTTGCGGCGTCGGTGCTGCGCGAGGCGAGGTTTCGAACCTCCTCGGCCACAACGGCGAAGCCCTTGCCGTGCGCGCCCGCGCGCGCGGCCTCGACCGCGGCGTTGAGCGCGAGGATGTTCGTTTGGAAGGCGATATCGTCGATCACCTTGATGATCTTTGAAATGCTATGCGCGGCTTCGCTGATTTCGTTCATGGCCTGCTGCATGGCCACAAGCTTCACGTTGCCCTGCGCGGCTTCCGCGGCTGCCGCAAGCGTGAGCTCGTTGGCCTGCCGCGCGCTTTTTGCGTTGCTTTTGGTTTGCCGCGCGATCTGCCCGACGGTATCGGTGAGCCTCCCGATGGAGGAGCTTTGCTCCTCCGCACCCTCCGAAATTTTTTGGCTGCCCTCGGAAACCTGTCGCGTGCCGATCGCAACCTGATCGGCCACGGCGCTGATTTCGCCAAGCACATCCCGCAGCGATTCGGCGATGTGGTTGATGGAATCCTTCAGTATAATAAAGTCGCCCCGGTATTCCCCGGTAATGGAAACGGCCATGTTGCCCTGCGCCATCTGCCGGACGACCTGCGAAATCTCGCCAAGGTAGCCATTGATGGACAAAAGCGTGTCGTTGAGCGCATTTTTGATGACCGCGTGGCCGCCCATATAATCCCCTTCGACCGTGACCTTCAGGTTGCCCTGCGACATTTCCTCAAGCACCCCCGTGGCCTCGCGTACGGGTTCGGTCATGGCGTCGAGCGTGTTGTTGACGCCCTCAATGAGTTTACGGTACGACCCCTTGTGCCGCTCAGGCTCCGCACGCGCGGTGAGCCGTCCCTCCACCGCGGCTTCGCTGAGCATGGCGGAATCGCTTAGCAGTAGCGAAAGCGATTCATGCACCTCGTTAACGCTCAGGGCGATTTTTTTAAGTTCGCCGTCGAACCGCTTCGTATCGAGCGCTTCAATCTGCTCGCCCTTGGCGATTTTTTCAAGCGCACCCACCGCAACGTTGAGCGGCCGCGAAATGCCCCTTGCCACGGTGATGCCAAGCACCACAGCCAAAATCACCGCGGCGGCCGAAAGCACTATCAGCACCGTTTCCGCCGCCATAGCGCTGCCGCTTTGTGCTTTAAGCTGCGCTTGCGCGCGGGCGATGCTATCTTCCATGGTCTGCTCCACGGCGACCTGAGCGGTCGAGCTTACGGTGGCCGAGGCTACGGCGTCTACCTCTCCGCTCACTTCGCCAAGATCGCCCCCTCCGGGCGCGGTGGCCGAGGCTACGGCGTCCGTCTGCTGCTGCGCGGCTCCCGCCTGCGCCGCATCGGCGATTTCCGCATTGCTGTCGAGCCTGATCCAGAGCAGCGCGCTCTCATAATCGCCCTTTAGGCAAGAGGCGGTAAGCTCGTCGCGCACGCCGCGAAATGCCGAAATGCTCGTAAAAAGCTCCTCATAGAGGGCCTTGTCCTGCGCCGTAACGCAGGTATCCTCAAAGAGCGCAAGGTTTTCGGAAAGCCCGGCATCGGAAACGTCGATCGCCTTCTTGATCTCGTTGGAGGTGGAAGCGTCCCGATACAGCACCATGTCCCGTAATAGCGCGCGCTGGGATTGAAACTGGCCGAAGATATTGCCGAGGTACCCTTGCGCAAGCCCATAGTTCGTAAAAATATCGTGCGCGGCGCGGTTGGCGCCCGACAGGGCAACCACCCCGTATACGCCCACGCTGCCGGCGATGAGAGCGATTACAAGAAAAGTAATGATAAGCTTTGCGGAAATCCTCATTCTTTTGCTCTTCCTTCTGAAAAAATTTCTCAGCCTATGCATTGCATCCGGGCAACGTGAAACCGCCCTCCGTGTTTTTACATGCCGGGCAAGTAAGCTCCATCTTTAGGCCTTTTCATTATTACGGCATTTTGGTCGGAAAACTTTAACTGTTTAAAATTGATTTTCATTCTTGAAAATCTATAAATTAGCCAAAGCAGCTTTAATTCATGAAAATTTTTTTACCCAGAGACAATACAAACTCCCTAAATTCCGATTAACCTCCTTTGTTTCCAAAAATACAAGTGTTTATATTATTGAAACAATTTAAAATTTACTTTTTTACGGTTCACAGGGGGAACCGTGCGGGCATAAACGCGGAAACGCCGCGGCTCAAACCACGAATTTATAGCCGAACCCCCAGACGGTCGCTATGGAGGCATCGTACGGCTTGATGTTTTCCCGAAGGGTTCGGATGTGCGTATCCACGGTTCTGTCCGAGCCGGTAAAGTCGCGGCCCCAAACCTCGTTAAGCAGGGTTTCACGCGAAAAGGCCTTGTTCGGATTTTGGGAGAGGAAGAACAGAAGGTTATATTCCTTCGGGGTGAGCTGCACGACGCTGTCGTCCACATAGACCGAACGCGAGCGCGTGTCGATAAACAGGCCGCCGAAGGTAATCTTGGTCGGCATGCTCCTCGCGAGGCTTCCCGTCCGGTGTAGGAATACCCGGATGCGCGAAAAAAGCTCCTGCGGGTAAAACGGCTTTACGATGTAATCGTCCGCCCCCAGCTCAAACGCGGTCAATTTATCCTGCTCGCCGCATTTTTCGCAGGTGATGAGGATGGGAACGTCCGAAACCTTTCTGATCTGGCGGCATACGTTTTTGCCGTCCAGCTCCGGCAGATCGGGGTCCATGACGACGATATCGTAATCGCGGCGGCGAAAAAGCTTAAGCGCCGCAATGCCGTCCGCGGCCTCGTCGCACACATACCCGTACGCAGCCGCCATACGATTTATCGTGGCGCGGATCGCTCCGTCCTTGTCGATGATGAGCAAACGAACATCGTCCATTTAGGCACCTCCCAAGCGGAATGCCGGGCTGAAGGAATAAGGAACGCATTTTATATATTTTATAATAAAATCGTTCATTCTTCAACGTATTGTCAGGCCGCAAAGAGAGGGCCGCATATATGCGGGTCTCCCAATCCGTCAGCAAGGCCCCGGGGGGGCGGCGCCCCACTGCCGCGCATGCAGGGAGCGGGGAATGCAACCATAAAATCCGTGGTTTTCGGCGGCATGTGCGGCAAAAATCACGCCATTTCGAGGAATGTAGCGACCCATATTTCTTGAATTGACAACCTGCCCCCGTGCGCTTATAATGCAATACTGTATGAAAGGGGGGCAGATTGGTTCCCGCGCCTGCGCAAGGTTGCGGCGCGAAAATGACCTGTACAGATGAAGCGTACATAAGGCCAGACGGACAGCCGGGTCAAAAGCCGAGGAAACACAGGATACCTTGTTGGAGGGCGGTTTCGCCCCATTATAAGTAGTGCCTGAAAACCAAGCAATGGGTTTTCGCGCCCCAAAACGGGGAGCGGGGGAACGGCGCAGCCGAAGCCCCACAGACAACCGCGGGCAATCCGCGGGCTATATGCGATACTTGTAAGCGATCAACATGAGGAACAGCCGCTTTCGGACTGCGTTTCTCCGGATTCTACCAATGGATAAATAAAAAGACTTTGCTCTGCAATAAATAATACAAGCCGTAGAATGATGCCAAGCACAAGTATCCTCGGTTTTAATTGAACTTTAATTAAAAAGAGGAGAAAAGAAATGAAAAAGAATTTGTTTGCGCTTATCCTAACCCTTGTGATGCTGGTTTCCCTGTTTGCCGGTTGTGCGGCAGGCTCTGCGGAAACGGTGCAAAAAGCGAAGCCCGAAGTGATTTGGGGCGAGGATAACGACGAATACGGCGGCGCCGACGCCTACGGCAACGCGGGCGACCATGCCGCTTCCATCTACTATGGCAACCCGGATTTTTACAATATGGAATCCGATGACCAGTTGACCATTCTTTCCCATTTCAAAACGTTCCAGCAAACGACCGAATACTCCTGCGGCGCTGCCTCCGCGCTGATGGCGCTCCGGCACTTTGGCGTGGATAGCTATTCGGAGCTTGCGCTCTGCGAGCTCGGAAAAGTATCCGTGGATGAAGACACTGTCGGCGCTAAACCGGGCAGCGCGGATAATTTTTATGAATACGGCGCAAATGTGAGTAAGCTTGCGAGCCTTTTTGAGCAGATTGAAGGCATTAAGGTGTTAGAAACAAGCTATCGCACGGATTACACCGATGCCGACCTGATTCAGGCAGGCCAAGGATATACCGATAACGATACGGGTAATCTGCCGGGAACCTTTGAATCGGTTTCTCTCTATGCTTCCGAAAACGACCCGAATACAGAAGCTTGGGTAGAAAATGCAAGCGACAGCTATTTTGTAAAATGGGTAACGGGGCACCTTAAAAATAACGAGCTTATCCTTGTGGAGTGGAGCGATTGGGATGGCCATTGGCAGGTCATCATCGGCTACGATACGCTCGGCACGCCGGGAATCGGAGATGATATTCTCATTTTTGCCGACCCGTACGACACAAGCGATCATTGGCAGGACGGCTACTATTACTATCCCGCGGAGCGGTGGTTTTACATGTGGAACGACCGCAATGTAGCCGCAAAGCCTTTTCAGCTTCAGCCGTATGTTGTTGTTGCAAAAGGGTAAATTAACCTATCGGCGAGCCCTTGAGGCTCCTTTATACCACCTCCCAAAGCCCCGCATGGCGGGGCTTTGGGATTTCATGGAGGCGTGCGAAGACTGCCGGCAGA
>JAJFTZ010000053.1 GCA_021372675.1 Eubacteriales bacterium | reverse complement strand
TCCAAAAGCTTGCGCTTGTACATAGCGTCCTCCGCCTCCCGAAACGTACGCTGCAAGCTTTGTCCGGCCGTGAGGCGCACCGCGTAGCCCATGGCAAGGCTCGGATGCAGCACGTTTCCATCCTCCAGCGGGAAGGAGGATTGCTCGCACGCGCGCGCGATCCGCTCGCAGTACGCCTTGGCTTCCTCCGCGCCGGCGCCCGGTATAAGCACGCAAAACTCATCGCCGCCGATGCGCGCCACAATGTATTCGGGCCGCGCTCCGCTTAAAAGGATATCAGCGATGGCGCGAAGCAGCAGATCGCCCTGCAAATGGCCGAACACATCGTTGGTAAGCTTCAAGCCGTTGACGTCGGACATCACGATCGCGACGGGGAGCGTTTGGGCCTCGTCGAGCCGCGCGCACTCCGCCTCGAAGTAGGTGCGGTTGTAAAGCTCTGTCAAAACATCGTGATAGCTCAAATAGCTGATGCGGCTTTCGCGCTTTTTCCGTTCGGTAATATCGCGCATAAACGCGCAGGTGGACTGCGTGGAAGGGATATAGCTTAAGGATACCTCCGCGTCGAACAGGCTGCCGTCCTTTCGCCGCATCTGCGTTTCGAAGCGCTTCGCGCCCATGGAAAGAACTTCCTTCCGCCTGTCCGCCATGAAGCTTGGATCTGCGTGGGTTTCGAGCTCGCTGATCCTCATACCGATAAGCTCCTCGCGGGCATATCCCGTCATAGAGCAAACGGCATCGTTCACAAGGCGCACGCGGATATCCGAGCCGCATATCCAGAAGCCGTCGGGCGTCGTTGAGAGCGCCTTTTCGTATTCCTCCTCCAGCCGTCTTTTTTCCGTGATATCCTGCAGCACGCCGCTGACGCGGAGCGGCCTCCCTTCCGCGTCCCGCTCGGCGACAGCGAGGGAGTGTACCCTGCGTAGCCCCCCGTCGTTAAAGCGCCGGACGGAAAATTCCACGTCGTAAGAGGTATTTTCTCTGAGCAGGCGGTCGAGCGCGCCGTCCAGAACCGAGCGGTCCTCCCCCACGACCGCGCCCTGCACAATGGCAAGCGGCAAAAGGTTGGTTTCAGTCTTTTCAAAGCCGTAAATTCTAAACGCCTCGTCCGAGGCCCACATCTGCATGGTGATAAGGTCGATCTCCCAGTTCCCCGTTTGGGAGATTTCCTGCGCGCGCATCAAACGCCGCTCGTTTTTCGCAAGCGCCGTTTGCGCCTCAATATGCGCGGTAACATCCTGCAAGGAGGCCATAAGGTAAAGAGGATTGCCGAACCTGTCAACCATCACCGAGGAGGAAATGGCTAGCAGCACCACCACCCCATCCTTGCGGAGGCAGCGGCGTATTTCCTCCTTCGTTGTGGATCTTTCGCGAAACAGCTTTTGCGTTGCGTCGAGCATAATCTGCAGGTCGCCCGGATGGATGATATCCCGCATGTTCTTTGCGAGCAATTCTTCCTTGGTATATCGGAGCGTTTTGCACAGCGATTGGTTAACGCGAAGGAGGCTCCCGTCAATGCCGATATGCGCCATACCGATAACGGCCTGCTCGAAGGTGGTGCGGAACCGCTCCTCGCTTTCGCGGATACGGCGGCCGGCCTCGAGCTCGTCGGTGATGTCGCGGGCGGCGCCCGTGAGCTTTCGCACGCGGCCGTCCTCGTCGCAAACAGCGCTCGCATAGGTTCTTATGTGGCGCAGCGCGCCGTCGTTTTTGCGGTAGATACGAAACCTTATGTCAAAGTACTGTTTTTGCTGCGCGGCGATGGCGTCCGCGGCGTCATCGGGATGGAGTACCTCCTTCCAAGAATCCGCCGTGGGGAGATAGCCCTCGGGGTAGCCCAAAATGTGCCTGTAAAGCGGCGACCAAATAGTTGCGCCGGTCTCATAATCGTACTCCCATGTGCCGATCTGCGCCATTTCCACCGCCGCGGCATTTCGCGCCTCGGAAAGCTGCAGCTGCCGCTGGAGCAGATACCGCTGCGTCACATCGCTGAAAATGAGAACGGCGCCCACCAAAGCCCCCTGATCGTCGCGGATGGGTGCGGCGCTGTCGCTTATGAAACGCTGCGCCCCATCTTTGCATATGAGCACCGTATGATTGGCTAAATTGACCTTTTGCCCGGTTCGAAGCACCGTGTCCACAACGTTCTCACCCGGCAAGCCTGTGACGCTGCTGAAGATACGAAAAACCTCCGCGAACGGCCGGCCGAGCGCGTCCTCAAGCGCCCATCCGGTCAGCTCCTGCGCGGAGGGGTTTAAAAATGTGATATAACCATTTTCATCGGTGGTGATGACCCCGTCGCCCATGCTCATCAGCGTGATGCGAAGGCCCTCGCCCTGCTGCAAAAAGTCAGCGCGTTTAGACGCGGCGGTTTTTGCGAGGGACGGCGTGAAAGCGGGGTTGCTTTCGGCGCCGGGGCCTCTCGCTTTCTCTACACGTTTTTGAAAAGGATTGCGCATGCGATCACCTCCTTAAAAAACGTTGCCGCTTGAAGGTATATTCTGCCTAAAAATAGTATATAGCTTTTCGGGAGGCTTGTACATTACATTATTTTTTGTTATATATGCAGAGTCCGGGGACTTTCCTCGGGTGCGATCTCCTTTTTCGCAAGCTCGTTGGTATCGATGGAGTTGCGGTATACCACATATTTTTGGTATAAAAATTCCGTTATGAGATTGAACACCATGTTGATAAACGTTACGAGGTATTCGTTCCACCCGCGCGTTTCCACCAGGTAGTTACCTAAAATCGTGGTAACGGGGGTGAATACGCAGTAATACGCGAATACCTTGAGCATCGCGACGGGCACGTTGGTGGTCGATTTGAAGGTGAAACGGCGGTTGAGCGTGAAATTCCACAGCACCGATAAAACGAGCGCCGTAAGGTAACTAAACCAGTATTCCGCATGTATAAGCTCGTTGAGAAGCGAAAAGCTAAGCAGTTCTATGACGCCTGCGCTCGCGGAAAAAAGAACGAATTTTACCGTTCGCCAAAGCTCCGTATGTCGTTTCACATTCATAAGCTAGCCCCTTATTTTTTTGGAGTATTTCCTCATATATATCACCCGCATGACCCGCGCGTCAAGCGCGGAAAGCGGGCGCTTCACGCCGAGCGCACGCGTGTGCAGGCAAGCGACGCACGCCTTTTCAACAAGGAGCTTCAGCGCCTCGCAGTCACCCGGCTCGTCCGCGCGGCATACCGCGCCTAAGCCCTTCACGAGCACCGCGCCGCGGCTTTTGAGCGCTTTTATGATCGCCTCCGGCTCGGCGGCCACTGCGACGAGCCTCGGGCCGATCATCTGCGCCATATCGTCGAGCTGCGCGCGAAACGTGCCGATCCTCGCGGCCGCCTCACGCGCGGGCGGCGCGGCCGTATACGCCACGTGCGGGAAATAGCCGCTCACGCGGCTCACAAGCCGCAAGAGCCTTTCCGGCGCCTCCCCCTCCGCGCTTTGCCCCTTGCACGCACGCTTACAGACGACCTCGAGGAGCCGCGCCCTCTCGCACGCATCGCTTTGATCATAGCCGGCGATGAGCGCGCCGTGCTGCGCCATCAGCACCACGTGCGCGCCCGTTGAAAGCGCTTCCTCCACGTTCGCCCAAAGGCGCTTGGAGCCGGGCAGGCCGTAGGCGCTCAGCGCGATACCGCCGAGCGCAGCGTTTTCCTCCTCCGTGGGAGAAAGCGCCTCAAAACCCGCAAGCCCGAGCGCCGAAGCGTAGGCTTGATGGGTATGGATCACAAAGCAGGCGTCCGCAAAGCGCTTATAGGCCGCGATGTGCACGCCCTTTTCCGACGAAGGCTTGCGGGAGCCGCGCCATGAATCATCCGCCATGTCATAAACCACCACGTCATCCGCCGTCATACCCTCATACCCAAGGCCGCTCGGCGTGATCGCAAACGTCGTTTCGTCGATGCGGCAGCTCATATTGCCCCATGTTCGGGCCACAAGCCCCTCGTGCAGGAGGATACGCCCCGCCTCGGCCACCGCGGTTTTCGCCTCGAATTCGTTCATGCCGTTACCCCGATGTGTTCAAATAACTTTCAAACGCGGCGATCGCCGCATCATATCTCGACCGGTTGCCTGGGGATATCTTTGCTTACCATTTCGACAAGCTTCCAAAGCTCCTCGGCAAAAAAGTGTTCCGACGAGGTTTTCAGTTCCTCGACCGACCACCATTTATGGCCCGTAGTCAGCCTTTTTTCGTCATCGGAGAAATGCTCAAAGGAAAAATCGGCATGGTCGAGCCTGACGAGGAAATATTTCTCCACCGATAGGAGCGTGCCGCCGTTTCGCATGGTGAAGGGCTTTTGCCTAAAAAACACCAAGGGATATTCGTCCTCCCCAAGCTCGAGGCCGAGTTCCTCATATAGCTCCCGCTTTAGCGCCTCCTCGAAGGTTTCCCCCTCCTCAAGGCCGCCGCCGGGCGTAATCCAAAGTGTCTCCTCGTTTAGCCACTCGAAGGTAAACCTGAAAAGAAAAATATCGCCGTTTCGATTCATCACAATCGCGCGGCTCGAATTTCTGACCGTCAAGATACTTTGCCCCCGTAAGCTCCGCTTTTTCAAAGCGCGGCAGCGCTTCCTTTTCGTTTTTTGCTCAATCCCACTGCCCCGGAAACCTCATTTTTTTGAAAACCGGGAATTTTACATCATACGCCTCGACCTCGTCCTTGGGCAGGTCGGTAAAGACCTCCGACTCGTAAAATTTCCCCTCTATGCCCTCCATGCCGCCCGGACATAGCTCGATGCCCATAAACGCGTCGAAATTTTTCCCCTCCGGGGTTGTGATGCAAAAATGGTCGCAGGTTTTGAAACCGATCCTCGGATAATAATCCGGTTCGCCGTAGATCACAATACCTTTGTAGCCCATCTCGGCGGCATTCGCCATGGTTTCGCGAAGGAGCAGCTCGCCCACCCCGCGGCCCTGCCATTCGGGCGCCACGCAAAGCGGCCCGAAGGTGAGAATTTCGCGCGCGCCCGCACCGTTTTCCACGCGCGCTCTGGAATAGTAAATGGCGCCGATCACCGCGCCGTCCTTTGCAGCAAGCCTGCTCAATTCGGGAAGATAATCCTTATCGCGGCGCAGCTTATGCACAAGGTAGTGCTCGTCGCAGCCGAGGTGGTGCTTGTTGAAAAACGCGCGCCGCGTCATTTCCTCGGCGGCATAATGGTCCGCCTCGGTCTCGGGCCTTATCTCAAGCTCCCCGCGGTTCAAGCGCGCCTTTTCTTTAGGAAACCACCCCAGCTCAAGGCGCACCTCCTTGCGATCGAGGTCGTTGTTTTTGTAGCAGCAGGCGTCGAAGCCTATCAAAGTAAAGCCCTCGTGCAAGTAGAAATCGACCGCGTTCACGTTGCAGGACTGGGTTTCCAGAATGACCGCCCTGCGGCGCTCCCGCCTCGCCTGCTCCTTGGCGATATTGAGAAACGCGCGGCCGATGCCCTGCCTTCGATAGCCCTCTTTTACCCACAACTCTGTGATCCTGAGGCGGTTCGACCATACTTCCTGATCGGTCTCCATAGCGGCGATAAGCTCGCCGCCTTCCAATACACCCCACGCGTAGGCGTTTTCCCAATGAGCCGCGTACAGCCTATCGGGAAAGTCGTATTCCTCCGGCGTATGCGTTACCGGCTCGGAAAAACTTTTCTTTTCTATCGCGACGGAAAAACCCGCTTCCGTTTTTTTTACGGAAACGTCGTAATAGCGATCCGTTTCATACCGTATCGGGAGTACGGTTCCCTTCCATTGCTCCTTAGGGAGATGTACGATTTCATAACGCATGGAATAACACCTCGTTTTTTTACAGATACCGCCTTACCCTTTTACAATACTCCGTATATTTTTCGCCGTATATCTTTTTGAGCGAACGCTCCTCAAGCAAAATCTGCCGGTTGAAAAGCCATAGCCCGGCAAAAACGTAAAACAGCAGGATGTAATTCGGGACGATCAAAAATATGCCTAGCAAAACCAGCCCGAACGCCGTATAGATCGGATTACGGCTAAGGGAAAACGCCCCCGTGGTGACAAGCTCTCCGGGGTGTTCCTCATCCAAACCTACGCGAAAGCTAACCCCAAATGAGATTAAAGCGTATACAAAAAGTAAAATGCCCGCTGCGCATACGGCCGCGCCTATCCAAGCCATAATTTCACTGTGAAATAGCTCAACGCCGATTTTGGGAAAACCGAACGCACTCGCAATTACGATGTAAAGAAACAGCAGAGCAAAAGGAATAATCAAAAAATCCTTTTTATCCATCCTGCCGAATTGAACGGCCTTTATCCCCGATTTTTTAAGTTGGAAAGCCCTCGCTGCAACGAGGATCACGAGCAAAAGCAGTGTAACTGCCGCGACATATTTTGTCATACCGTTTCCTCCGTTTGCGGAAGGCCCTAAAATAAGCTGTATAATAACCGCTTGCGGTTATTATACCATATAGCTGAGCAGATATAACGACTGGAAAGGCACTCTGCGAAATTAAACGTAGAGTGCCTTTTTTGTTCTTCCGATGGCCGGCGGGTGGCTTGCGTACCTGACGGCTGAGCGGATGTCTGCGGCGAACCGGTGGCGCCGGTCAGAAGCGCGCGTTGCTTAGCCGTTTTATTCGCCCTTCATATCGATCGTTTGCGCCTTCCCGTCCAGAATCTCCAGGCACAGCCGTATGGAGTCGCCGATGGCCGCGTCAATATCATCAGGCTCGACCCCAAGTGCTTCGCAGCCGAGGGATTTGTCGATAAACAAATTAGAGCACATTACATCGGCAAATTTTACCGCATGCAGTCCACCCTCGTGCCCGGCTTTTTCCTGCTCCTTCAGCATGGATCTGCTGCCGATCTTGTACAGAAATTTAGGCACCGTCTTGATCTTTTTATCCGGCACGCCCATATGCTTGTGTACGATGGTCAGAAACTCGGTCCATACCATGTTGTAGTAGCCGATGGGGTAACATGCGCCGCCCCTAGTGCGTTCCAGCGCGCCAGCCATCGACTGCCCCACCTGTTTTACGGTTACCATTGTGGTGCCGCCCTTGGGATACATCGTTACTTTTTTCATGCCGCGTATCATCTCCACAAGGAACACCCACACCGGCTTTCGGCCGGGCTGCGTACCGAAAATATAGGGCAATTCCAACACAGCCACGCTGAAATTGTCATCCGCAAACTTTAAAGCCATGTTTTCCTGATCTACCCGGCTGCGAATATACGGATGCCACTTGGTCAACTCCATTCCAGGCCAGGCCTTTGCAAAATATGAAAAGTACGAGCCGCAAATCACCGCATGCTTTACGCCACACTCCTTGGCAACGCGCAGCAGCCGTTCCAGCGGTGTGATGTTATATTTTTTAAATAGGTCGTAGATAGGCGGCGCTCCCTCCACCCTCTCGTCTACGCCGGCCGCAAACACAAAACCTTCGCAGCCGTCAAAATGCTTGCGGAGCTCATCGTCCGAAAGCTCCATGTAGTTTCCGAACTCTACCTTCATCTCGGGCGGCAAAACCGCGCCTTGGGGCAGCGGCGGCAACGAAATGGTGGACACCTCGTACCCCCGGCGAATCATTTCGGCAGCGCCCTCGCTGCCCAAAAGCCCGGTTCCGCCTATCATGAATATTTTCATGTCCATTCTCCCCCTTCTTGGTTTTTATTTTAAGCTAATATGGATATTACATTTTATATCTCCATGGATAGATTCGTCAAGAAAAGCACAATCTGTAAGCGCCAAACTTCGTTATGCGGCCGACAGATGCTGTTGCTGTCGCTTCCTTGTGAATAACAGTTCATTTGCACCGACATCCAATTTGCTCTCTCAAATCGTACATTTTTTATTAAGCCATCCTCCTATATAAGCTGCTATTGCAATAGGCAATATTGCTGAAAAAGGAGCAAAAAGCATACATAACGCAATAATAATCAATGGCTGGCCCAAAGCCATAGCGGTATAAGAAGCCATAAACGTTAAAACGATAAAAGATTGATTTGCCAAAATAAAAGTCGATAAACCATAACCTATAGCTGTAGCGCAGAACAAACAAGGAAAGAAGCTGCCACCGCGCCAGCCGCCGGAAACGCAGCAATTTATCATAAGGATTTTTGTAAAGCCGGTGGCAAACAACAGCGGTGCAGTCCAATTACGCCAATTTTCTACTATATCAACCATTTGTTCTTCACCGGAAAACAAAGTAGAAGGCAAAAACGTTCCCGCAAGACCCAATATCAGCCCGCATATAACAGCACGCAAAACCTTTTTATTTTGCAAAGGCTTAAAAATGTATTTAAAAAACTTTTTTGAATATAGGAAAATCAATCCTGTCAGTATACCTAAAAGAACAATTGGGAGAAAATAAAGCAATTCGTGAGAGGTATATACGAATCCTTCGAGTTTAGCAATTTCCATACCTTTCTGCGCCAATATTTCAGCGATAACGCGAAAAGCCAAAACGCCGCCTGTCGCAGCGGACAAATAAGCCGACCACCGCTTAATCTTCGAAACGGTATAGGTTTGATCGTCATATACAATATCGGCGCCGATAAACGTATTAATAGGATTTTTAATTAATTCAAATAATCTTGTACGTTTCTTTTTCTCCCTATTCTTCAAAATACAAACGATACTGGATTTATATTTATCCCGTACCCAGCAAAACAACATGGCAATAATCCCGGCAAGTCCAGCTTCCGGCCCTACACTTCCTCCGAAAATAAGGGGCATAAGAGCAGCAACAAAAACAATTCCCAAATTGTTATATGGAATATTCTTATCCCTTTTATAAATTTTAAAAATATCTTCCAGCAAAATTGGATAATCGCCATATTTGCGCTGCCAAATGCCTATAAGAACGCCCCCTATTATGCAGATAATCACGTAATAGAGGTTTATTTTTATTCCGAATATAGAAATACAAAAAAAAGACTGCGGAACATTTACCCATAATGTATTAATAGCAAATCTCATTATTTGTAAAAATGAAACAGTAACCGCTCCCACAAATCCCCCGCATAAAAAAGTAAGGGCAATAAAAATAAACCAGTTCCATATTTTTAAATGAATTTTAACTTGGCCTTCCATCTATTTACCTCAAAATAATAACTTGGAAATTCAAAAAGCCCACACATTCCTCTTATTTATCGCATCTTATCACGCCATACAGCAGCATTTTTAGCTGGCGGTGACACCTTTCCTCGTGATCATGCAGAATGCTCTTAGCGGAGCGGCCCTGCCGTATGGACAGATAGCGGGCGTTGAAAAAATCCTGGTATGCCCGGAAATCTTCCACAACCTCCGATACGGATATACCGGAGCGCAGAGATACCCGCTTAAGAAGCTCCGTTAAAACAAAAATATTGAGCGTATCGAATTCGTGTTTTACCTCGTCGATGGCTTTGAGCAGATGCACCGGCGGGTTTATAACAGCGTTGTAGAACAGATTTGCGTATAGCGGGTTATCACCAAAGAAGCGAAGCCTCACATCGAAGTACCCTTGCAGATATTCTTCAACGCCTCCGTTGAGCGTTTTAACCGCATCGGACAAATAGAAAGTCAGCTCATCAAAGCATTCCTTGACGCACAGTAAGTACAGCTCGTCTTTGTCCTTAAAATAGTGGTAAATGATGCCCTTGGATATGCCGTTATCATGGCAGATGCTGTTTAGCGACGCTTCCGCATAGCTTTTTGCGGAAAATTCCTTCAATGCGCCCTCAAGTATTTTCTGCCTGCTTTGCAGGTTCTTTTCCTCGCGTTTCATCCTAACGCTCCATAATTCAAATTAAAGACCATGTGGTCTATAATTGACAGTATATCGAAAACAGACCGTCCGGTCAATATTGTATTTGCAAGCATTCGTTTTGTAATGTAAAAATCTCTAATGCTTTTACCATCGCGTACCCATTCCCTATATTTTAAATATAAAAAACCAACATACCCTTATTCTTCGAGGATGTTGGTTATAAAGTATCAGATTCTGAATTCGCCCTATCCGCTTACTTAGCGTTTTTTTTGCGCTTCCTTAAAAATATAAAGTTGCAAATTGTGGAGACCATAAACACAATAACGAACAGATATCCTATCGGCAAGAGCGCAAACGGCTCAACCAACCTTCCGTCCGGCAAAACTTCCACACCGATAATATGGTAGGAAATAAAGCAAATCATTGCTGCTAAAGCTGAAATAAGCATAGCACCTCTTGTGAATGCTACTATCTTATCCTTTTTCCATGCTGCAGAAATACGTTTCATGGCCTTTACATCTCCCTCTAACACCGATGATTTTTCTAAGCCCGTCTTAAGTTTTTGCAATTCATCCGCGCACTGAGGGCATTGATTTACATGTTCTTCAATCAACAAACAGCTTTCTTTGCTGCAAACCTTGTCATAATACAGGGGCAGCAAATCTTTAATAACTTCACAAGGAATTTTCATAACAACGTCTCCTTTAATTTGGCTCTCGCTCGGTGATAAGTGACTCTTGCCCAGCTTTCTGTTTTTCCAAACAACTCGGCAATCTTACAAAATGACAAATCTCCAAAGAAGCGCAACATAAACACCTCTTTATATGG
>JAJFTZ010000048.1 GCA_021372675.1 Eubacteriales bacterium | reverse complement strand
CGCCCGGCGTGCTGCACGGGGAGTTGAAGGCCGCCGTGGACGCGGGGCTTTTCGGCCTTTCGGAGGCGCTTTGCTTTTTAACGCGCAACCCCGCGCGCGTGCTCGGCCTCGACGGCGTGAAGGGCGAGCTTAGAGAGGGCGCGGACGCCGACCTCGTCGTTTACGGCGAAAACCTTTCCATCCGGGAGGTGTTCGCGCGCGGACGGCATATGGTGGAAAACGGCAGACCCATCGTGAAGGGACGGTTTGAGGAATAGTCTTTTGATCCTTTTCTTTGAAAAGAAAAGGATCAAAAGAAACTTATCGTTGGGGATATATTGCGATATAGATAAAAAAGGCGCTCGAATGACGAGCGCCTTTTGCGTAAGCAGAGAGGCGTAACGGAAGCCGCGCCACGCGCAACATACGGATTTCCGCTGGAAAAGTTTGAGTAATTCGTGATATTTTATGTTTCAAGAGGATATTACAAGTGAAAAGCTTTTCAACAGTGTAAGGGGAGGCGACGATGCATACGGATTTCGACTACGGTTATCTGGCCGGTAGGTATATGGACATGGTATACCGCATCGCGTTCAATTTCCTGAAAAACAGGGCGGACGCCGACGATGTCACGCAAACCGTGATGCTCAGGCTTTTACGCGGCGCAAAGGACTTTGAAAACGAAGCTCATGTTAAAAACTGGTTCATCCGCGTAACGCTGAACGAATGCAAAAAAACCGTGATCACGCCGTGGCGCAGGCATACCGCCCCCATGGACGAACTTTCGGACGAACCGGCCTTTGAGCTGCCGGAGGAAAGCGATTTATACCGTGCGGTCATGGAGCTGCCCGCAAAATACCGCATCGTCACCTACCTGTACTATTACGAGGAATACACCGTATCGGAGATCGCAAAAGCGGCCGGGATTTCCGATACGGCCGCCTCTACCCGGCTTATGCGGGCAAGGGGCAAGCTCAAAGAAAAATTATCATCAGGAGGTCAAAATGACGGATAAGGAGCTTTATAAGCGCGTGTTTCAGAGGTTTCGCGCCTCCGAAGAAACGCGGACGTATGTGATGAATAGAATTGAAGAAGAAAAGGAACCGGCGGAAAGCCGCAAGCGCCTTGCGGCGATCCTCGTTGTCGCGGCGCTGATCGTGGCGGTTCCCCTCACGGCATTCGCCGCTGCAAACACCGACCTTGCCGGATGGTTCAGCAACGTCTGGCATGCCGCAACGGGCACACAGCTCAGCCAAGGACAGGTCGATACGATAACGGAGATGACCAGCCAAGTCGGGCAAAGCCAAACCGTGAACGGAACGACGGTGACCGTAGACTCGCTTGTATTGGGTGACAACAACGTCCGCCTCCTGCTCGTCGTGGAGGCAGCGGGCGTGGATTTGGACGCTTCCCTGAAATACGGCTTTGAGGCCATAGATGTTTCGGTCACGCCGGAGCCGTCCGACGGCGCGCCGGGTGTGGCGGGCTACGGCGTTGAATCGTATACGGTGGACAAAACGGAGAACAAAGTAAATCTGGTCGTGAATTATAACATGACCTTGCCCAGGGATGATGACCTCAACGGCAAGCATATCGTGCTGCGGTTGAAAAATTTCGGCACAGGGACCCATTCCGAATTTAAAGTTTTGACCTCGGGAGAATGGGATTTCGACATCCCGCTTCAGCGTGCGGGCGAGATGAAAACGCTGTTGCTGGGCGATGCAGAGGTGATGGGCTACAATGTTGAGACCGATACGCAGAGCGCCGTCGAGCTGCATGATATAAGGATAAACGCGACCGGCATCAGCTACGAATACGACGCGCAGAAAGTATCCTATAGCTTTCAAATCACAGCCGTATTGAAAGACGGCACCCGAGTCGCCGTAAACACCGGAGCAGGCCATATTTCGGCCGACATGAAGACTTGGAACGATTCCTTTCAATGGTTGGTCCCCATCGACGTGGATGAGCTTAAGAGCATTATGGTTTACGATACCGAAATCCCCATCGGCTGACAAACAGATATACGAAAAAAACGCCTTGAAGCCGTTAAGTTTCAGGGCGTTTTCCTTTCGCGTGTTTTAAAACTCCCTTTTGCGGTACCCCGCGCAGGAAATATCGTAGGAAACGAACATCGCGGCAAGCCACAGTACGGCGGCGGCGACGATCGAAAGCGCGGTGTTCGCGGCGACCCATGCGCCGACGCCCGCGAAAAAGCCCCTTGTCCGCTCCCCCAAAGCGCCGTAGCCCAACACCAGTACCGGTACCATGAGAAACGGAAGCACGCTAAGCACCTTTGCCTTCGCGTAGCCAAGGCGGAAATACAGCGGAAGCTGTACGGCCTGCGCGAGGGTGAAAAACGCAAAGCCCGTGCACACGAGCAAACCCGCCGCCGCGCGGTCGGGCGCAACGCCCTTCGCGGCCGCCGCCAGGGCCATGCCCGCCACGGTCAGGAGGCATACGAGGATATCTACGGAGAAGGTGAAAAGATACCTGCCGAGCACGGCGGTTTTTCTTTGAATGGAAAGCGTGGCGTACAGCGCGTCGATGCCGTTTTGCTCGCCTACCGAGAAGGGATAGCTCACGAACATCAGGCCGACGCTCATCAAAACAAAGAGCACCATGAGCCCGGCGTCGTCTAAAAAATACATCAAAAAGGCGGGTACGCCCAAAACGATGGCGAGGTTCTTCCATGTGAGATACGGCTTCACGGTAACGATATCGAGCCGCAAAAAGCGCAGCGCCTGCTTCATAAATTCCCCGCCTCCTTGTTCATAAAAACGATAAGCTCCTCAAGCGACACCGGTTCCGCGCTCACGCCGCGCGGCAGCTCCTTGAGCCTTGCGGTTTCCGCCAGCGCCTCAAAGCCCGTAGCATACTCCCTCAGGCCGATAAGGCACTTCTTTTGCGCTTTTATAAGCTCCTCCCGCCCGCCCTTCACGAGCGCGTACCGTTCCAAAAGCTCCTCCTTTAGGCCCGCAAACACGATTTCGCCGTTGAGGATGAACGTGATGTAATCCGCGATTCTTTCGAGGTCCGAGGTAATGTGCGTGGAAAACAGCACCGCATTTTGCTCGTCGCTCACAAATTCCAGAAGAAGGTCGCATAGCTCGTCGCGCGCCACGGGATCGAGCCCGCTCGTGGGCTCATCCAAAATGAGGAGCTTTGCCGAATGCGAGAGCGCCACCGCCGCCATGAGCTTCATTTTCATGCCGCGCGAAAGCTCCTTGAGCTTCTTGGTTCTCGAAATATGGAACCGATTCAAAAACCCGTCAAACGTCACGGCATCCCACTTCGTATAAAAGGGCGCGACGGCTTTTCCCACGTCCGCCGCCGTCCAATCGTTTACATAAAACGGCGCGTCCATCACCACGCCCACGCGGTCGTTGAGCGCGGCGCCCACATCTTTCACGTTTCTGCCGAACAGCGTGATTTCCCCCGATTCATAGCCTACCATGTTGAGGATGGACTTGATGGTCGTGGTTTTTCCCGCGCCGTTTGGGCCTATGAAGCCCATGATATAGCCCTGCGGGAGCGCAAAGCTTATATTTTTCAAGGCGAATTCCTTATAGCACTTATTGAGGCCCCTCACTTCCAGAACGTTACTCATTCTCGTCCTCCCGATACAATAGCTCCAGCATTTCAAAAAGCTCCGCCTTTTGCACACCGCCCGCGCGCGCGGCGGCGATGGCATTTAAAAGACTCTCCTCCGCCCTGCGCAGCGCGTTTTCGCGCGCGAGCGCCTTATTCCGTGGCAAAACATAACAGCCCTTCCCCTGTACGTTCGTTATGAAGCCTTCCTCCTCGAGATCGCCATAGGCGCGCGCGGTGGTGATGACGCTGATCTTAAGATCCCGCGCGAGCTGACGGATGGAGGGCAGCATGTCATCCTCCTTCAACTCCTCCGAAAAGATGGCCTCTTTGACCTGCGCCTTGATCTGCTCGTAAATGGGCAGCGCGCTGCGGTTGGATACGATGATTTTCAAACGCTCACCTCTTTAATAACACTTATATACAGTATAAACACTATGAACGATTTGTCAAGCGATATGCCAAAATAATTCTAGCATTTTCAAAGTATTATTTTAAAAATAGTACTTTACATATAATTCTTCATAGAGTATTATTCTAATAAACATGTTGAGAGGTGTGGTATGCAAAAGAAGGACGAAAAGGCCAACGCGGTCAACGAAGCGCTCAAGCTGCCGCTGGCGGAGGAGTTCGAGCAGGATCTTGCGAAGCTGTTGCAGGATGGAGAAACGGTGGAGAGCGTGACCATCGCGGCGATGGATCTCGACGATTTTTTGCTCGTCAACAACCGCTGCGGGCGTTCCGAGGGCGACGCGGTGCTCATCGCCGCGGGGCGGTACTTTCTCGAGCAGCTTCCCGCCGGCGCAAAGCTTTACCGCTACGCGGGGGATATGTTTTGCATCCTCTTCGCCGCGGGCACGGAAAAGGAAGAGGCGTTTTTGCGGATGGAGCAGCTCCGAAAAGCCTACCCCGTGGAAACGCACGACCATGTGAAGCAGACCGTCACCATAGGCATCGCGTCCGCGCCCGAGGACGGCTCCCGCCCGACAGAGCTCCTAACCAAGGCGGACGGCGCGCTCTACCGCGGCAAGGTCAACGGGCGCGACCGCGTGTGCCTCGCCCGCGAGGAAAAAATGGTGACCAAGACCTCGCATTACACGGTGGATCAGCTGCAAAGGCTCACCAAGCTATCCAAACGCGAGGGCGTTGGCGAGGCGGTGCTTTTGCGCGAGGCGCTCAACGCGCTTCTTAAAAAATACGAGGTGTAACCGCCGTTTTCGGCTTTACAAAATGCGGAGGAGAAGCGGATCGCTTCTCCTTTTTGCTTCCCTCCGCATACATTGTAGGTGCGGGAGGGGCGCATCATGGCGATCGAAAGCGACATTGCACGGCTTGCGGCGGCGTTCGAGGCGGACGGCTTTAAATTGAAGCGGCTGATCTCCGTGGAAAACGGCCTCGGAGCCGTGGCGGCGCACAAAACGGCGTACAACTACGACACGCGAA
>JAJFTZ010000014.1 GCA_021372675.1 Eubacteriales bacterium | reverse complement strand
TATCGCATCGCCGCCGCCTTGCCTTCCTTCGCAAGCGCCATCGTGATCGCCGCCGTAAGCGTCGTCTTGCCGTGGTCCACATGCCCGATCGTTCCGATGTTTACATGCGGCTTCGTCCGTTCGAATTTTGCCTTTGCCATTTCGAGCTTCCTCCTGCAAATGTTTGAGTGGTGTATTCCGCTTCGGCGCGGTATCTTTGGAGCGGGTGATGGGAATCGAACCCACATGACCGGCTTGGGAAGCCGACGCTCTGCCACTGAGCTACACCCGCGTCACAACAGCTTTAGCGCACTTTGCGATATAGCACTACTATTCTAATTCAAGCCCCCGTTTTTGTCAACAAATTACGGAAGCCGCGCGAACCCCGTGCAAACGGTAAATTTTGGGCTTTTTTACCATCCGCCGAGAGCGAAGCCGACGGCGGCTTTTTGGCCTTTGGGAGGCGGCTTGCTTTGTTTTATATTTAAAGAAAAGAACGATCTCCCAGAGAAAGCGCGGGGCTTGCGTTGAGCGAAAGCGGCGAGCTTTCATTCGCGAGCAGCGCATAGTAGCCCGCACAGCCGATCATGGCGGCGTTGTCGGTGCAAAAGCGGAAATCGGGGCAGTAGAAGGAGACGCCCGCCTTTTCCGCGCGGTTTCTCATGGCCTCGCGCAGGGCTTTGTTTGCGCTCACGCCGCCTGCGAGCGCGAGCTTTTTATGTCCGGAGAGGAGCGCCGCGCGCAGGGACTTCTCCGCGAGCGCATTCACCACGGCGCGCTGGAAGGAGGCGGCGATATCCGCGCGGGAAACGCTTTCGCCTTTTTGCGTTGCGGTGTGAAGAAGGTTTACGACCGCGGTCTTGATGCCGGAAAAGCTGAAATCGAAGCTCTCGTCTTCGTTGAGTACGGAGCGGAACGCGTAGGCGTTGGGGTCGCCGTCGAGCGCGAGCCGCTCGAGCGCGGGTCCGCCCGGGTACGGAAGCCCCAGCGCGCGCGCGGCCTTATCGAAGGCCTCGCCCGCCGCGTCGTCGCGCGTTTTGCCGATCAGAAAAAACTTGCGGTAACCTTCCACCAGCACGATATGGCTGTGCCCGCCGGAGGCTATAAGGCATACGAAGGGCGGCTCGAGCTCGGGGCAGGAAAGATAGTTGGCGGCGATATGGCCTTCGATGTGGTTCACGCCGACGAGCGGCAGGCCTTTCGCGAACGCGATACCCTTGGCGTAGCTCACGCCGGTGAGGAGCGCGCCCACGAGGCCGGGGCCGCAGGTGACGGCTACGGCGGAAAGGTCGCCGAAGGTGCATTTGGCTTTTTGAAGCGCGTCCTCGACCACGGGGCCGAGCCGCTCCACATGGCTTCGCGAGGCGAGCTCGGGCACAACACCGCCGAACTGCGCGTGGAGGGGTATCTGCGTGTGCACGCTCATGGAGCGGACGCCGCGCGGCGCGTCTAAAACGGCGGCGGCGGTTTCGTCGCAGGAGGTCTCTATGGCGAGGAGAAGCCCTTTTTCGCGGCGGAATTTTTCAAGCCCTGCCAAGCGGGCGTTTGCGTCAATGCCCATGCGCATGCCTCGCTTTATGGAGGGAGCGCGCGGCGAGCGCCACGATGAGAAGCGCCGCGAATACGATCAAAAAGCCCGCGCCGAAACGAAGAACGATGTCCGAAAAGAGCTGCTCGGGGCAGATGCGGATCATGCGGTCGGTCGCGGGGTTCAAAAGCCAAAGGTCGTTCGTGAAAAAAAGATGATGGAACGCGGTCCAAAACGCGGCAAAGTCGAGGGCGGCAAACGCGCCGACCGCCGCGAGCAAAACGCCGAAGGCCGCGGCCGCGCGAAGGAAGCCGTGCGCGAGGGTATATGCAAACGCGCCTTTCCTTAGGAGAAATGCGCCGGCCGCAAGCGCGAGCGCCGCGATCGCGCCATAGGTGCGCACGCCGCGCCAGCCTTGGTAAAGCGCGCGCACATCCACCATATGCTCCGCTTCGCGCTCGTTGAACATTTCCACGTCTTTGCCGTTTTCGCGCACGGTGAGCCGTATATCTCCCACGCGGCCCTCCATGTAGTCCACAAGGCGCATGACGGCTGCGGTGCTGTCCTCATTTGAGATGCCGATCCATGCGGCAAGCCCGAACTTCTCATACTCCCGCTCGAACCACGCGCGGTCGTTGATGGAAAGCTGCAGCGACGTGAACAGGAGCGAAACGATAAAAAGAAAGGAAGCGACGGCGGTCATCGCCGCCGCGACGGTGCGTTTTGTATTCCGGGTATTTTCCATGCTGCGCCTCTTTTATGCTATGGTTTCGGAATGCGGGAAAGCGCGCGGTCGAGCGCATCCACGGCCTCGCCCTCGAGCTCCTGCCGGCCGAGCGCCAACAACCGCGCGACGCGGTCGCGGGGCAGGGCGTTGAGCGCGACGAGCGCCGAAAATAAAACGTGCGCGTGGTCGGCGGCAAGGTCGCCCTTCGCGGCCGCCGCGGGGTACGAGCCGAGCATGTCGTACCTAAGCTTCGCGCGCGCGGTGAGGATGCGGCTGCCGAACAGCGTCATGCGGTAGGTTTCGGCGGAAGCGGCCTTTGCCTCGAGCTGCGTTTCCACGATAAAAAACGAGGCGGCCGCGGCGTCGTCACCCGCTTTGGGGATAACGGAGCCCATGGGCGCGACCGCGTAATGGCCCACGCTTATCACCCTTGTGCGCGGGTCGCGCCCCACCGCGCCGAAGACGCCGAATGGGCGGAGCAGCAGCCCCTCCGCGCCCGTTTCCTCGTAAAGCTCGCGCGCGGCAGCCTTTTCAAGCTCCTCGTCGAGCTCGACAAAGCCGCCGGGGAGCGCGTACTCATGGATGTAGGGGTGCCGTCCGCGCTTTACGAGAAGCACCCCGAGGTTATAAAATCCCCCGGCCTCCAGAAGCGTGAACAGCGCGATATCCACCGTAACGGAGGGGCGTTCGTACTCCCCGGGGTCGTATTCGGCCAAAAATTCGGCGAGCGTTTTTCCCTGTTCGTCCCGCGGTTCCTTCATGCGCATCCTTTCGCCCCCCAAAGGGGCATACCCGCTTTTCTTTTATTATATCGTAAAAACAGTCGTTTTTTCCACACATAATTCCTTGCCGCCGCTTCATATATATGAAAGGAGGGAGACCGGGCGCCGCGCGGGATGAA
Source organism: Eubacteriales bacterium (assembly GCA_021372675.1). Taxonomy (GTDB): domain Bacteria; phylum Bacillota; class Clostridia; order Christensenellales; family CAG-138; genus UBA7707. The sequence continues at coordinate 5,846 of JAJFTZ010000014.1, read as the reverse complement.
AAAGGACGCGTCGCCGTCGGCCGGCAGGCGCGCGCGGGGCTCATCTGCCCCGGCTGGCACGCCTACGGCGCCCGGTGCGCCCCAACGAAACGCTTTCTACTACATAAGCACTTTTTTTCCGGCCCCGCCGCGCCGGACGCGCGGGGCTAACTTCTATTTTTTCCTCCTCGCGCGGTATTTGGGAGGCGCAGCATGGAAAAGCTCATCATCCTGACCGGGAGCCTTATGGGAACGATGCGCGTGCGCACCGAAAAGCAGGGCACCTTTGTGGAGATCGCCCTGCGCAAGGGAAGTCCCGGGGCATATACGGCATATCTCGTGGACGGACGCGGTGCTTTGTGCGAGATAAAGCTTGACGCGTCGCTCAAGGGCGACGCTCCCCGCCCATTCGACGCGCACGCGGCCCTCGTCGCGGCCGACACGGCGCACGGCACGGAGTTTGCGGCGGAGGGCGGCTTTATCGGGCGCTCCACGCTATTAGAGCAGGCGAAGCGCGACGTGCGCATTTTAAGGGCCGCCAACGCGCCGCGCAAGGCCGAGGAACGGCCCGTTTCCCTTGTGCAAAAGGCCGTCGCGCCAGCTGCCCGGGAGGATCCGGTTCCTCTCGCGCAAAAGGCCGCCGTACAGGAAAGCGCGGAACAGCCGCGGCTCTACAGCGCCGGGAACGCCGGGGCCGACGCGGCGCAAGAGCCTTGGCCGAATGCGCAGAAAACCCGCATTTACGGCGCGGGAAGCGCCGCGGACGCTATCGGCGAGCAAGCGCGCCTCACACGGGAATACGCCGGCGCCGCGCGCGTGCGGGAAGAGCGCGAAGAAGAAGATGCCTTTCGTCCGCCCGAGGGGGCGCAAAGCCCGCGCGCGCTGGACGAGATACTCAAGAAGGCGGATGAGCTTTTTCGCCCGCTGGATGCGCAGTTTGCGCTCGGCGCTGATGCGCCTGCGGCTGAAAACGCCGTATACAACCCGTTTCCTGATGCGTTCCCCGCCTCGCGCTGGAAGAAGGTGAACTATCCGGGCACGAGCCGCTTCTACCTCGAGGGCGAAACGGAGCAGAACGGCGTGAAGCTTTTGCTCCACGCGCTGCCCGGCGAATACGCGCCCGTTCCGCCCATGCGCCGCCGCGGCTTCACGCGGTTCCTTCGCGCCGCCGACGGCAGCGGCTATTGGGTGAGGGTGCAGAGGAGATAGAGGGAGAACGCTTCTTTTCTTGAAAGAAAAGAAGCAAAAGAACTTTATGCGGAAGTATTATAGATATGTGTGAAAATGCGCCTCAAAGAACGAGGCGCATTTTGTGATGCGGCGAGGATGCCGCCGCCTTCTTGCAAACCGAACCTTTTTTCGCTATACTGTTTGGCGGCGCGGTGTTATGGCAAACATATAATTAAGGAAGAAACCGCGCGAAAAGCGCTTGAACCACAAGATATGCCGGTTTTGGGAGGTCCTTCCACAAGCGCGAAAAAAAACTTGGATATCTCCGCTTTTCGGGCGCTTTTTTCGTTGACACGCGGCGCGGTGTTGTGATAGATTGTTACAGTGATCCCCCTGAAGGGGGGTTTCTTTAGGTACGTTCAACGAATATTTGTCGGCGGTCGGCCCGCAGGCCGGCCGTTTACACCGCAGGAGGGAAGCAAAATGCGCGTCAAGATCACACTTGCATGCTCGGAGTGCAAGCAGAGGAACTACAATACCTTCAAGAACAAGAAGAACGACCCCGATCGTCTCGAGTTCAGCAAGTATTGCCGTTTCTGCCGCAAGCAGACACTGCACAAGGAAGCGAAGTAAGGCGGAGGCATGGGGATGGCAAAGAATACGAACGAGAACGGCAAGCCCGAGAAGAAGAAAGACCACGGCCCTAAGAAGGAAAACATTTTTGTCCGCATCGGCAGGTTTCTAAAAGAGGTCGTCGGCGAGCTCAAAAAGCTTACCTGGCCCACGAAAAAGGAGCTTGTTTCCTATACCCTTACGGTCATGGGCTTCATCCTCCTGCTCGCGGTCATCATCTATGTGCTCGACTGGGTGTTCGGCTCCGGTTTAGGGCTGGTCGCCAAGCTCGGCCAGAGCGCGGCCGCCACGGCAAGCCCCACCTTACCCTCGTAAAGGAGCGATTATGTCGGAGGAAGCCAAGTGGTATGTGGTACATACCTATTCCGGTTACGAAAAAAAGGTAAAGGAAGACCTTGAAAAAACGGTCGATACGCTCAACCTGCGCGATCAGATCCTCGAGGTGAAATATCCCACCGAGGAAGTGGTCGAGATCAAGGATTCCAAGCGTAAAACCGTGGAGCGCAAAATGTACCCGGGCTACGTCATGATCAAAATGAGCATGAACGATAAGACCTGGTACGTCGTGCGCAACACACGCGGCGTGACCGGCTTCGTGGGCCCCGGCTCCAAGCCCATACCGCTGACCGACGAGGAAGTGACCGCGATGGGCGTGGAGCACATGGCCATCAAGCTCGATATCGAGGTAGGCGAAAGCGTCCGCGTAGTGGCAGGCCCCTTGGAAAACTTTATCGGCACCGTGGAGGCGCTCGATCCGGAGCGCCAGAAGGTGAAGCTCGTCGTTTCCATGTTCGGCCGCAACACCCCCGTGGAGCTCGACTACATCGAGGTACAAAAACTTTAATCCCTTTGTTCTCGCGTGTGACCCCTTGTGGGTTCGCATAGTGGGAGGCCGGTCGGGCCTTGTACCCGTAAAGCCGCTCGCACCACATCATATTTAGGAGGAAACTTATCATGGCAAAAAAGATCACCGGCTATGTGAAGCTGCAGATCCCGGCCGGTAAAGCGACGCCCGCGCCCCCGGTAGGCCCGGCCCTCGGCCAGCACGGCGTCAACATCATGGGCTTCTGCAAGGAGTTCAACGAAAAGACCGCAAAGCAGATGGGCCTGATTATCCCCGTGGTCATCACGGTGTATCAGGACCGTTCCTTCACCTTCATCACCAAGACCCCTCCCGCGCCGGTGCTCATCAAAAAGGCGTGCGGCATCGAATCCGCTTCGGGCCGCCCCAACACCCAAAAGGTGGCCAGCATCACCAAGGCGCAGATCAAGGAGATCGCCGAGCTCAAAATGCCCGACCTCAACGCGGCAAGCCTCGAGTCGGCCATGAGCATGATCGCCGGCACCGCCCGCAGCATGGGCGTGACGGTCGCGGAATAAGGGCTTAACAGTGTGGGAGGCAACAGCCGCTATCACCACAGGAAGGATTTAATAAGTTATATGAAGCACGGCAAGAAATATCAGGACAGCGTGAAGCTGATCGACCGCGCGAAGCTCTACGACGTGCGCGAGGGCTTGGAGATGGTGGTCGCCACGGGCAAGGCCAAATTCGACGAGACCGTCGAGGCGTCCATCCGTTTGGGCGTAGACCCCCGCCATGCCGACCAGCAGGTCCGCGGCGCGGTGGTGCTGCCGCACGGCACGGGCCGCAACGTACGCGTGCTCGTGTTCGCCAAGGGCGATAAGGCGAAGGAGGCCGAGCAGGCCGGCGCCGATTTCGTGGGCGATGACGACCTCATTAAAAAGATTCAGACCGAGAACTGGTTCGGGTTCGACGTTTGCGTGGCCACGCCCGATATGATGGGCGTCGTGGGCCGCATCGCGCGTATCCTCGGCCCCAAGGGCCTCATGCCCAACCCCAAGAGCGGCACCGTAACGATGGATATCGCCAAGGCCATCGCGGATATCAAGGCCGGTAAGGTCGAATACCGCGTGGATAAGACGAGCATCGTGCACGTTCCCGTGGGCAAGGTCAGCTTCGGCGTAGATAAGCTGCAGGACAACCTCACCACGCTGATGGACGCCATCGTCAAGGCCAAGCCGGCCTCCTCCAAGGGCACGTACCTCAAGAGCGTCGTGCTTTCGAGCACGATGGGCCCGGGCATCAAATTCAACGGCACCAAATTCTAAGATCGATTTTGTTGACAAGCGTACCGCGCTTGTGGTATGCTTTCGCGTGGAAATGAATATCGGCCAAAGACAGCCGGCTGCCCGATCTTTCGGGCGTAAGTCCCGCCGAGGCAAAACCGATGCAAGCATACATGTGTCGCTTTGTCCCCTGTCTTTCGGCAGGGGATTTGTTTTTACGTCTACCCCGCCCGTTCGCGGGCACGCGGGCTTACAAGGGCCCGCAACAACGAAGGAGGTGAACCCATGGCAAACGCAAAGATCATCGAAATCAAGGCGCAGCACGTAGCGGAAGTGAGCTCTAAGATCGCGAAGGCACAGTCCGTTATCCTGTTCGATTACCGTGGCCTCACGGTGGGACAGGTAACCGAGCTTCGCAACGAGATGCGCAAGGCGGGCATCGAGTACATCGTGCTCAAAAATTCCATCGTAGAGCGTGCCGCAAAGCAGGATGGCATCGACGAGCGCATCCACGACTTCCTCAAAGGCCCCACCGCTTACGCGTTCGGCTACGACGACGCGGTAGCGCCCGCCAAGATCCTCAAGGATACCATCAAGAAGCTCAAGAAGTGCGAGCTCAAGGGCGGCATCGTCAACGGCAAGGTATTCAACGCCGAAGAAGTAAACACCCTTGCGGATCTGCCCTCCCGCGAGCAGCTCATCGCCCGCTTGCTGGGCAGCATGATGTCCCCGATCTCCGGCCTCGCGGTCGCACTCGACCAGATCGCCAAGAAGCGCTCCGAGGGAGCGGCCGAATAATCGGCAACGAAACAAGAAGAATTTTACAGGAGGAATTTAACCATGAACAAAGAGCAACTCATTGCCGATATTAAGGCCATGACCGTTCTCGAGCTCGCCGAGCTCGTGAAAGCCCTCGAAGAGGAATTCGGCGTATCCGCGGCCGCCGCCGTTGCGGCGCCCGCCGCTGCGGCCGCTGTGGCCGAAGCCGTCGAGGAAAAGACCGAGTTCGACGCCATCCTCAAGGACATCGGCCCCAACAAGCTCAACGTCATCAAGATCGTGCGCGAACTGACCGGCCTCGGCCTCAAGGAAGCCAAGGATCTCGTGGACAACGCTCCGCGGCCCATCAAGGAAGCCGCCCCGAAGGAAGAGTGCGAGAAGATCGCCAACGCCCTCAAGGAAGTCGGCGCCACCGTCGAAATCAAATAAAAAGGCGCGCATGCTTTTCGCCCGCGCGGGGATTCCCCGCGCGGGCGATTTTTTTTGTAACGGTATGTTATAATCGAACTAAAATCCGCAGGAGGGAGCGTATGAATTACGAAACCGTAAAGGCCTACTGGGATGAGGTGTTTGCAAGCGAGGAAACACGTGTTCCGCTCGAAAAAAGCATTGGCATCGAAACGCTCGACCTCGCGCTCGACTGGCTGTGCGAGGGCGCTGAAGGCGTGCTCGATTTTGGCTGCGGCAACGGCGTAACGCTCTGCCTTTGCGCGCTTCGCGGCACGAAAAGGCATGTGGGCATAGATCTTTCCCCAGCGGGCATTTCGGCCGCCGAGCGTCTCTTTGCGGAGGCCCCCGGCGCGGGGGCGGGCGAGTTTTTAGTAGGCGGCGTAGAGCGCCTCGCAAATATGCCCGCAAACGATATGGACGCGGCCATTCTTTTCAACATCGCGGATAATCTTCCGCCCGTGGATGCGGCGTATCTTTTGGAGCAGATCGCGCGCATCGTTAAGCCCGGGGGCAAAGCGCTTTTGAAGCTGAATCCGTATTTGACGGCGGTGCAGATCGCTGCGTGGGACATCAAAACCTTGGAAGGCGATCTTTTGGACGACGGGCTTTACCTATGGAACAAGGATACGGCGTTTTGGCGCGGGCTGCTCGCTCCGCGTTACGCGATAGAAAAAGAAGCCGACGTGTACTATGCGGCGCACGACCAGCATAACAGGCTATTCTTACTTACTGTAAAATGAGGGACG
>JAJFTZ010000095.1 GCA_021372675.1 Eubacteriales bacterium | reverse complement strand
TTTTTTTATTCGTACGCGAGCCCGTGAACAGGCTCGCCGCCGGTCATTACTTTATGTATGCGCGGATTTCCATCCGCCCTACATTGCGTTTCTCTTTGCGTCTCTTTTTGCTTGCACTATACAGTTTTCAAGGTGCTGCTTACGCCCTTTTTGCGGGCACTTCGCTATTTTAACAAAAAAGCGCGGCTTGCACAATTCCCTATTTCCGCTTTATTCGACAATGCTCCATGTTATCTCGAGTGTAACACACTCATTTTAGTTTTCCCGCTTCATTTCTCATTTATCTCTTAAATCCTTCGTTTTTCATATCCATCCGAAAAAGAATAGCGCGCGCAAAAACGATTTTGCGCGCGCCGTAAAATATGCTTGGGAAAAGGGCTCAGCCCACCCTGTGCAGGAAGAAGTAGAGCCTGCCGTTCGCGTCGGAATCCTCGTGCTCGTTGCCGCAGGTGACAATCGTAAGGAAGGTCTCGCTCGGCAGCGGCGTTACGCCCAAATCGACCTCGGAGCGGCTGATTTGCTTATTGATCCACTCCTGTATTTCCTCCGGCGTGCTCTTCCAATGGTTTTTGCCTGGGAACCAGATGTTGTAGTAAAGCGTATCCTCGGGCTCGCCCTTGGGCGCCTCGTACATGGCGAACACTTCCCACTTTGCTTCCACGCCGTAGATGCTCACGGTGAAGATGCGGCCCTTGTACGTTTTGAGATCCGGCAGCACGTCGGTAAGCTGGTTCACGGGGTCTTTGCAGTTCCTGCCTGCGCACTTGGCGGAGCCGAGGTTATACTCCTGAATATGGTGCAGCTGGTGGAACATCGTGCCCGAAACGCGCGCGTTGTGCGCCGTGATCGCGTTGTTCTGCGCAAACTGGCTGTAGTAGGCGTACACGGAACCGGAATCGGATTCCTTTTTATCCCAGGTATGGTAGTTATAGAACCACGCGCCCTTGGGCTTGCTATCGTCCGAGGGATCGTCGTCGAACATGATGGGGTAATCGATGTTCGTGCCCTCGATTTGTATCCAGCCTACCACGTCGTCGTTTTTAGTTTTGTATTCGGCGATCTTCGCCGCATAGAGCGAGGCCGCCGCCGCGCTGCGGAACTGCACAAGCGGCGCGGCGCCCGTGTTGTAGTTGTTGAGCGCTTCCGTGGTGGCGCTCGAGGAGACTTTGCCGTCGGCATCCTTCACAATACCCGCGGCGCACGCAAACGCGCCCTCAAGCGTGGTGGAGTCGCTCAAAAACTTGCTGATACTCTCGGCATCGGCCGCGTTGATGATCGAATCGCCGTTGACGTCGCCCAAGATGACGAGCGTGCCGTAGGCGGCGCCGTCTTTAAGTACCTCGACGCCGGTGAATACCGCGTCGTTATCCGTCATATCGGCGCCGTTTGCCTTGAGCGCGATGTTGGCGCTGCCGGTCTGCGCGGCCAAAATGGCTTTCACGCGCGCGGCGGTCGCGCCGGGCGCGAAGCCGAGAAGGTAAGTATCCTCCATGTAGGGGCGAAGCTGCCAGCCCGTAACGGAAAGCTGAAAGTCGCTGTCGCTGCCGAGTCCCGCTACGGCGCCGTCGGCCTTCATCACGATGATATGCTCGGCGCCCGCCGCGACGGCGGCCGCGCCGGAGATCGCGGAAGCGTCGGCATTCTCGGGCATGCAGAGCACGGCGCCCGCGCCGGTGACGGCGGCGGTTATGGCATCGCCCGCGGCGATATCCTTCACATCCGCCCAGGCGGAAAGATCATCCTTGGTGGAAAGCGCCTTGCCCTCCGAGGTGACGGCAACGCTTACATCCTTGCCGGCCGCGATCTTTACAACATTGCTCCAGCCGCTCACATTGCCCTGATTCGCGGCGTTATCGCCCGCGGCGACCACGGTGCCGTCGTTTTTAAGGCCGAGGGAGTGGCTGCCCGCGGCGGCGATCTGCACGATGCCCGACCAACCGCTCACGTCGCCCTGACCCGCGGCGTTATCGCCCGCAAAGGCCACGGTGCCGTCCGCCTTCAGGCCGAGGATGAAGCCCTCGCCCACGGCGACCGCGCAGATATCCGTCCACGCAAGCGCGTCGCTCATCGCGTCGGCATTTTTGCCCGCGAGAAGCACCTTGCCATCGGCGGTCACGGCGGCGGAAAGCTCGCCGTAGGCCGCGATCGCGACCACGTTTGCCCACGTTGCAACGACGTTCTGGCCAGCGGTGTTGTGGCCCGCGGCGATGACCGTGCCGTCGGTGCGCGCGCCGAGGCTGTGCACGCTGCCCGCGGCGACCATACCGGAACCGACGGGCTGCGAAAGCGTTAACGAAACGCCGTTATCGGACGATTGCGCGGGGGTGGGCGTCGAGTTGCCGATGGTGACCGTGTCGCCGTCATCGGGCTTCGAGCAGCCCACCGTAAAAAGGACAAGCAGCGCCATAAGAAGCGCAAAGCTTTTCTTCATGTTTCTCCTCCTGCATTACACCGGGTATTGGGCCTATATCGCAAGTATCATACCATAAATCCACAGTGGCGGCAAAGCCCACCGACCGCAGTTCATAATTATTTCACAGACGCCGCGGCGTCCGCGCGGACAGGCACCCAACAAGAAAACGGCGGAGCGGAAGAATAGGTTCCCAAGGCTTGGAAGGATAAACGCGGGGCGG
>JAJFTZ010000094.1 GCA_021372675.1 Eubacteriales bacterium | reverse complement strand
TTTTTTTATTCGTACGCGAGCCCGTGAACAGGCTCGCCGCCGGTCATTACTTTATGTATGCGCGGATTTCCATCCGCCCTACATTGCGTTTCTCTTTGCGTCTCTTTTTGCTTGCACTATACAGTTTTCAAGGTGCTGCTTGCTTCACTTTTCCCGCGCTTTTTCGCCCTCGGGGGTGACAGCCTGTTTATCTTATCAAAGTAGAATTAAAATGTCAACGGGGAAATATGCACTTTTCGCGAAATTTTTTTGAGGCCCGCGAGGCGGAAAAACGCGCGTGCTTTTAACGCAAAAACGAGGCTTTAAACCGCGGTTTGAAGCCTCGTTTATAGATGAAAAAGCTATTGGAGAAGCCCCGTCACCAACGCGTCCGCCGCGGCGGAAAGCCCGCTCAAAAGCGCATCGGTCGCCGCTTCCTCCGCCGCGTTCACGCCCACGTAGACCTTCAGCTTCGGCTCCGTGCCGGAGGGCCGCACGCAGACCCACGCGCCGCCCGCGAGGAAATACCGTAACACGTCCGAATGCGGCATGCCGATGGGCGTTACGGCGCCGGTGGCCGTTTGGATGCGCTCATTTTTCGAAAAGTCCTCCGCATACTCGACCTTTAGGGCGCCGAGCTCCTTTAAGGGGGCTTCGCGGAGCGTTTTCATGGCGCTTTGTATCTTCTCCACGCCCTCCTTGCCCATGAGCGTGTACGACTTAACCGCATCCTTATGGTAGCCGTAAATCGTATACATTTCCATGAGCACGTCGTAGAGCGTTTTGTTCTGCTCGCGGTAATATACGCACGCCTCGCTCAGAAGCATCGCGGCGCATACGGCGTCCTTATCGCGCGAGAAGCCGCCCGCGAGGAAGCCGAAGCTCTCCTCGAAGCCGAACAGGAACTTCCATTTGCCCGTGCTTGCGGCCTCCTCGATCTTTTCGGAGATGAAGCGGAAGCCCGTAAGCACGTCTTCGATATGCACGTTGAAATGCGCGCAGACGGCGTCCGCCATGCGCGTACTGACGATGGATTTCACCACGAGACCGTTCGCGGGAAGCTCTCCCTTTTCCGCGAGCGAGGAAAGGAGGTAATGCAGCAAAAGGCTGCCGATCTGGTTGCCCGTAAGCACCTTGAAGCTGCCGCCCTTAGGGCGCACGGCCGCGCCGAGGCGGTCGGCGTCCGGGTCGGTGGCGAGTACCACATCCGCGTTTACCCGCTGCGCAAGCTCGATGGCGAGCCTTAAAGCCTCCGGGTCCTCCGGGTTTGGCGCCTTTACCGTGGGGAACGCGCCATCGGGCAGCTCCTGCTCCTTCACCACGCTCACGTTCGTAACGCCCACGCGCGACAAAAGCTCCAAAACCGGCACGCGGCCCGAGCCGTGCAGCGGCGTGTAAACGAGGTTGATTTCCTTCCCCTTTTTTAATAGAAGCGACGGATGCTGCAAAAGCGTTTGCGTCGCGGCGTAATACGCCTCATCCGCCTCCGCGCCGAGCATGGTCAAAAGCCCCTTTTCCTTCGCCTCCGCCTCGTCCATGGGCAGCGCGGTGAAATAGGGCACACCCGTGATTTCCTTTAAAATTTCGTCCGCCTGCACGGGGCCGCATTGACCGCCGTCCTCCCAGTAGACCTTATAGCCGTTGTACTGCGGCGGGTTGTGGCTGGCGGTAATGACCACGCCCGCGATGCAGTTGAGGCGCCGCAGGGTGAAGGAAAGCAAGGGCACGGGCCTAAGCGACTCGAACAGATAGACGCGCACACCGTTTTGCGCGAGCACGAGCGCCGTCTCCTTGGCGAATTCCGCCGACATATGCCGCGAATCATACGCGACGGCCACGCCGCGGCCGCACGCGCCACCGCAGGTTTTGAGATATTGCGCAAGCCCTTGCGTGGCGCGGCGCACGACGTGCACGTTCATGCGGTTGGTACCCGCGCCCAAGATGCCGCGAAGCCCCGCCGTGCCGAAGGAAAGCTCGGTATAAAAGCGCTCCTCCTTCTCTTTTTCGTCGCCCGAAATCTTAAGAAGCTCCTCTTTGAGCGCCGCGCCGAGCGCGGGCTCTTTAAGCCAATTTTCGTAAAGCTCTCGATACATGCTTATTCCTCCTTTTCCGCCGCCTTAAGCTCCGCAATCGGCCGCGAAAAGCGCAGAAGCGCGTTTTGCGTCATGCTGTACGCCTCGTCCGCGCCGACGACGATATGGTCGTTGAGCGCGATCCCCAAGGGCTCCAACGTACGAAGCATCATTTGTGTGGTCGAAAGGTCCTCGGCGCTCGGGGTCGCGTCGCCCGAGGGGTGGTTGTGCGCCAAAATAACGCTGTTCGCGCCGTGGCGCAGCGCGCACTCCGCCACGAGGCGCGGGTACGCCGCCGTCTCCAAAAGCGTGCCGCTGCTGATAAGGTCAAAATGCAGCACGCAGCGCTTTTTATCGAGCGATATCGCGTACATGGCCTCGTAGCGCTTGTCCTCGAAAAGCGTTTTGCAAAAGCGCGCCGCCTCGAGAGGCGTGTTGAGCCTTTGGCTGCCGTGCGCCTTCGCCGCTTTTTTTGAAAGCGCGCCGGTGAGCGACAGCAAAACCGCCGCCTGCTCTCCCACGCCCGGCTCCTTTTGGAGCTCGTAGGGATCCGCGCTCAAAACGGCTTTGAGCGAGCCGAACCGCGCGATGAGCCTGTGCGCAAGCTCGTTTACATCCTTGCGGGGGATGGCGTAGGTAAGCAAAAGCTCCAGCGCCTGATGCTCGTGAAAAGCGTCGATGCCCTGCGCGAGATACGTCTGCCGCAGCCTTTCGCGATGCCCCTCGTGCATCACTCGACCTCTTCGAGAAGCGCCCTGTCGCCGGGCACCTTTATCATGAGCGCGCCGCCGATGAGGAACAGCACGAGCACCGGGATTACGCCATAGTGCACGTCGGTGCTGAACATGAGCACGATCGCCATGAGCATGGTGCCCACCACGGACTCGAACTTGCCGAAAATGTTGTAGAAGCCGAAGTATTCGCCCGCGCGCTTCTTATCCGGGATGAGCTTGCCGAAATACGAGCGCGAAAGCGCCTGTATGCCGCCCTGCGCTGTGCCGACGAGGCAGGCGAGCACCAAGAATTGCCAGCCCTCGTACATAAAGAAGCCCACCACCGAAACCAAGATATAGGTTGCGATGCCGACGAGGATCATATTCTTGTGCCCGAAGCGCTCGCCGAGCTTATCGTAAAGGATGGAGCAGGGGAACGCCACGATCTGCGTGAGGAAAAGCCCGCCGATGATGTAAAGCGCCCCGATACCGATGGTATCCGCGAGCTTGCTCGCCATCATGATGATGGCGCCCACGCCGTTGATGTAGCAGAAATACGCGATGAAAAAGCGGAACAGCGCCTTATCCTTTGAAAACTCCTTGAGGTTTTTGAACGTGCGGACCACGCTTTCGCGCACCACATGCCCTTCGCGCTCGATGAAGGAAAGCTGCCTGACGTTTTTGAAGAACGGGATGGTGAAAAGCGCCCACCATACGGCGGTGATGAAGCACGCGAGCTTCATGGCCGTTATGGAATCGAACGGGAGGAGCGGTATCATGCCGTCGCTCGAAAGCATATAAAGCGCGATGCTCACCACAAACGGTATGGTGCTGCCTCCGATGTAGCCGAGCGCGAAGCCCCACGAAGAAACCTTATCCATGCGCTCGCGCGTGGTGACGTCGATCAAAAACGAATCGTAAAACACGTTCGCGCCCGCGAAGGCGAGGTTGGTCGCCGCGAATAGCAGCAAAAACGCCGGGTAAAGGCCCACTACGGGCAAAAGCCCGGTGGCGACCACCCCGAGCAGCACGAACGCGCCGAACATGCGCATCCGCATGCCCTTATAGTCGCCCACCGCGCCTAAAATGGGCGCGAGAACCGCGATGACGAGCGCGCTCAAGGATACCGCCCACGCCCAATGCGCCGCATGGCTCACCGCATCCACGCCCGCTTTTTCCGCCACGATGCCCGCGAAGATGGGCAGAATGGATGCGGATAAAATGGAGTACGCGGAATTCGCCCAATCGTACATCATCCAGCCTTTTTCGCTCTTGGTAAACTTGCCAGCCATCAAAAAGCCTCCGTTTCTGTTGTTGTGAAAAGGATACATAAATGAGAAGATATCGTACTCATTATAATGGAGCCCGCGCGGGATGTACAGCACTTTGGCCGCGCGGACGGCGCTTCCTTTTAAACGCGGAATCGCCCCGGCAGAGGCGATTCCGTATAGAAAACAAACTATAAAGTTCTTTTGCCTACTTTTCTTTCAAGAAAAGTAGGACGTTACCCCTTTATCTCCTTCATCGTGGCGATGAACGCGCGGTTTTCGTCCATGGTGCCGACGCTTACGCGCAGCGACGTAGGAAAGCCCCACTGCATGCCCGGGCGCACGATGACGCCGCGTTTGAGAAGCTCGTTATATACGAGCTTGGCGTCCATACGCGTATCGGTGAACACGAAATTCGAGTGCGATTGGGGGCAGGGCATATCCATTTCCCCAAGCGCGTTCACGAGGTAGGTTCGGCCTTCGGCGTTGAGCTTTTTGGACGCCTCCACAAACGCCGTATCCCCGAGCGCCGCTACGGCACCCGCCTGCGCCACGCGGTTGACGGGGAACGCGGGCATCACCCTTAAAAGCGCCTGCGTGAGGTGCCCCGGCGCGACCGCGTAGCCGATGCGGCAGCCCGCGAGCCCGTACGCTTTGGAGAAGGTGCGAAGCACCACCACGTTGCGCTCGGCGCGCACATACTCCATGCCGTCGCCGTAAGCGGGATCGTCCGCATATTCAAAATACGCCTCGTCGAACACCACGACGCAGCGCTCCGGCACGCGCGCCATGAAGCGCGCGACCTCGTCTTTGGGTACGATGGTGCTCGTGGGGTTATTGGGATTGCAGAAAAAGATAAGCTTCGTTTTTTCCGTTACGGCGCGCAAGATCGCGTCGAGATCGAAGGTGAGGTTAACGAGCGGAACGCGCACGATGCGCGCGCCCATGATGAGGATGTTCTGGTTGTAGATGCCAAACGACGGATCGCCTACGACGGCCTCGTCGCCCTCGTCCAAAAACGCCTGGCAGATGAGGCTTATCACCTGATCGCCGCCGTTTGCCACCACGATGTTATCAGCGCCGCAGGAAAGGCGCTGCGCAAGCGCGGTTCGGACGCACGGGCTCGAGCTTTCCGGGTACAAAAAACAGTTTTCAAGCTCCTGATGCATGGCCGCGAGCGCGAGCGGAGAGACCTTTAACGGGTTTTCGTTAGAGGCGAGTTTGATCACGCTCGTAAGGCCAAATTCCCTTTGAACCTCCTCGATGGGCTTGCCGGGCGTGTAGGCGGGCAGCTCCATGATGCCCCTTCTTGCAAAGCTGTGCGCGTCCTTCATAGAACATCCTTACCTTTCGCTATTTAATTGGACTCGGCAATCCTTGTTTTATTAGTCCCGTTTCGCCGTTTTCCTGCACGAAAGCGGATTTTATAAAATATATAATGTCATCCCCGGTCCTTCGCCTCGAAATATGCGACGATGCCGTTGAAAATGCCGCGCGCCATCTTCACCTGAAACGCCTCGTCCGTCAAAAGAAGGTCCTCGTCGGGGTTGGTCATATGCCCCATTTCGATGTTCGTCACGGGGCGGTCGCACCAGTTGAAGCCCGTTTGATCGGAGCGGTAGGTGATACCCTTTTTTACGTCGATGCCCGTCGCCTCACCGTAGGCCTTCAGGATGGCCTTCGCCGCGAGCACGCAGTCGTCATAATAAGGGTAATCCTTGCTTTTTGGCACGAGCATGAACGCGCCGCGCACGGACTTATCCTCGCTGCCGTTGCAGTGGAGGCGCACGCCAAGGTTTACCTTGTTATCGTTGAAGAACCTCGCGCGCTCGATATTGCTGATGTTCACATCCGCTTCCGTATGCGTGATGACCACCGTGGCGCCGGCCTCCTCAAGCATGTCCCGCAGCAAAAGGCCCACCGCGAGGTTCACCTCGTATTCATAAACGCCCGTTTTTACGCCGCGCGTGCCCGAGGACACCTTGTTTTTCGTGGCGGAAGAGCCCGGCGCGACCGGCTCCTGCTCGCGGTCCGCATGCGCCTGATGCCCGGGGTCCACGCCGATGATAAGCCCCGAAAGCGGCTGCTTCGGCTTTTTCGTTGCCGCGGGCGTAGGAGAAGCGGCAGGCGATAGCGCAGGCGACGGCGCGGGCGAAGGTTCGTCCGGTACCCCGGGTGATGCCGATGCCATAAACGCAGGCGTGGGCGTTGCCGCGGGCGCGGCCGCTGTGGGCGCAGCCGTGATCACGACCTCCTGCGGCGAGCCCTGCCGCGCGCAGCCTGAAAAAGCGGCAAGTGAAAGCGCGCACACAACTATGTAAAACAATCCTCTTTTTTTCCTCGCCGTCATGCCCGCCGCACCTGCGCGCCGAAGGGAAAAAGCGCAAGCTGCGCGAACTTAAAGCATTGCAGCCCGCCCGGTATGCCCACCACGGTAACGCAAAGCACCGCGCCGGACACCGCCGCGAGGATGGCGAGCTCCGCGCCGCTCAGGAGCAGCCAAAGTAAGTTGAGCAAAAACGAGCCCGCGCCCGTGCCGGGCACGATCTCCTTGCCGAACGGGAAAAAAGCGAGCTTGGCAAATTTGAAGCATTGTATGCCCCACGGTATGCCTACGATGGTGACACACCAAAAAAGCCCGGCGAGCGCCCAGCAAATGCCTAAAAGAAACCCGCCGAGCAGAAACCATAAAAGATTGCCTATCAAACGCATCCTATCCCTCCTGTTCTCCTTTTCAGCCGCCCGCCCCGGCCTTTTTAAGCTCCTTCCATGCCGCGCGCTTCAGGCGAAGCCGCTCTTTCTCCAAAAGGACGCCCGCTTTCCATTTCTCCATAAGGTCGCATTCGAATTCCGTAAAAACCACCTCGGGCAGCGCTACGGTCAGCTCATCGGGCGCGGCGTCGTCGCGGTTCAAAAGCGGGTGCAGCTTGTTGATATAGTAAATTTCATAAAGGTACATATCGGCGCAGGTGTTAAACTGCGCGGCCTCGATGCGCGTTACCGAGAAAATATCGATGGCCTTGTGAAGCCGTTTTTTAAAGAAATGCCCGTGCAGCCGCCGTTTGAGCGGCTGGCGCATGCGCCCGAGGTAGGCGAGCGTATCGCCGAAATAGATTTTGTAGAGCGTGAACAAGGCACATCCTCCATTATCTAATTAAAGAGATTGTACCACAAATTTCGCGCAATATAAAAAGCCGCCCGAGAACGCCCGCTCCCAAAACGGCTTCCCTCCGGTTATTATGCTTTTTCCGGCCGCCCCTTACCCGATCGTGCCCTTCGCCTTGGTGAGTTCGATCACGTACCCCGCGCTGTCGTAGGTGAAGGAAACAAGCAATATCTTTCCCGCCTCCGTCGAGTTCATGCCGAGCTGGCCCGAGCCGGGCACTACGTTCAGGTCGATATCCTCCGTCACAAGCCACCCGTCGTCCATGAGCTTTTGCACATACGCCCAAAGGTCGTCGTACACCGTGGAGCTTACATAGGTGTAGGTTTTTGTCACGACCCCATTATTTGTGGCGGCGTTCACCCCCGTGACCTCGCGTTCGCCCGCCACCGAGGTGACGCTTGGGATTGCGTCGCCGCTCATATCGTACTGCTCGAGCTTCCCCGCGGCCTCCAAAGCGCCGCAGCCCGACAACATGAACGCGAGCGCGAGAACGCCGGCTATCCATACCCGCTTTTTCATAAAGCTTCCCCCCTTTGTTTCTTGATCCGAGTGTAGCAAATTCCGCGTGGCCTGAATATCACTCCAAGGGTGATTTTAGGCGCTGTTTGGCCGCTTCCTCAAAAAGCCTTTCCAATTTGCGGTCCTGCGCGAGGATCGCGTCGTTTTCCGCGATCGGCTGCCCGCTCTCAAGCGCCTTTTTCACAAGCGCCGCGAACTTCTCCCTTTCCTTTTCGATCTCTACATGCAGATTTTTCATATTTTATCCCCTTCTTATCTTTGCTTTTCTATGGATTATATCATAAATCATAGGCCTTACCTATATTATCATAGGTTTTATTCCGTTCATGCTGAAGCGCCAAACGGATAGACTGTTTATGGGAGGTGAGAGCGTGCAGCGGAACGCGGAAATAAACGATAGGCGCTATATCGAGATCGGCCTGAAGATCGCCTATTACCGGAAACTGAACGGCATGACGCAGGAACAGCTCGCGGAGCTTGTGGGCCTGAGCCCCGGTTATGTTTCGCAGGTGGAAACGCCGGCTTTCGTGCAGCCGGTCTCCTTAAAAACGCTGTTTGCGATCGCCGACCTGTTCCATGTGCCGCCCTCCAAGTTTTTGGAGTTCGACGAGCGCTGAACGAGGGCCATACTTTCCCGCAAAATAAAAAACGCCGCCACCCCTCTTCGCTTCGGGACGGCGGCGTTTTTGTTTTTCTTTTATTCCAGCGTTTTGGCCGCGCGCTTCAATTCTTCGATGATGCCGATATGCTGCGGGCAAACGGATTCGCAAAGCCCGCACGCGATGCAATCGCCCGCTTTGCCCGCGTTCCCCTTCACCCAGCGGTAGTGGCCGCGCGCGGCCTGTAGATTGCCGTACACGAGGTGGTTGTTCATGGCGTTTAGGATATCCGGTATCGGGATGCCCTGCGGGCAGTCCTTCACGCAGTAGCGGCAGCTCGTGCAGGGGATGCCCGGTATTTTCGCGAGCGCCTCCTTCGCCTCCCCGATCACCGCGTACTCGCCTTCGTCGAGCGGGCGGAAAGGCGACATGGTTTTAAGGTTATCGTCCATCTGCGCCATGTCGGACATGCCGCTGAGCACGGTGATGACGTGATCGAGCGACGCGGCGTAGCGCAGCGCCCACGAGGCGTACGAGGCGTTCGGGTCTGCCTTGCGGAACACCGAAGCCACGGGCTCAAGCGGCGTGGCGAGAAGCCCGCCCTTGACGGGTTCCATCACGATCACAGGCTTGCCGTGCTTTTTTGCTACCTCAAAACAAGCGCGCGCCTGTACCGCATCGCTTTCCCAATCGGCATAGTTGATTTGAAGCTGCACGAACTCCATCTCGGGATGGCGCGTGAGAAGCTCATCCAACGCGCCCGCGGTGTCGTGGATGGAAAAGCCCACGTGCTTAATAAGGCCCTTCGCGCGCTGCTCGAGCACGAAGTCCCAAAGGCCGTAGTCGTCGAACGCCTTGGTGCGATTGCCGCCGCAGTTGTGCAAGAGATAAAAATCAAAATAGCCCGCGCCCGTCCTTTCGAGCGAGGTATAAAACATTCCCCGCGCCTCCTGCGCGTTTTTCGCCCCCGCCCACGCGGGGAGCTTGGTCGCAAGCTGAAAGCGTTCGCGCTCATAGCGCTCCACGATAGCGGTTTTTGCGGCCGCCTCGGACTTGCCGCCGATGTAGCCGTAGGCGGTATCGAAATAGGTGAAGCCCGCCGCGAGGAATTTATCCACCATCGCTTTGGTCTGTTCGATGTCCACCTCGTCGCCGAGCATGGGCAGGCGCATCAGCCCGAAGCCCAGCTTTGGAATGTTTTTACCTAAATGCTCCATGGGTTCCCCTTCCATTAATTATAAGGTTCTTTGTTATCCGTAAGACCGGCCAAATAATCGACGCTGGTTTTGTAATAACGCGCCAGCTTCACCATGATATGCAAGGGCACGTCGCGCTCACCGCGCTCGTACTTGGAATACAGGGATTGATCGCACATGAGAAACTCCGCGATCTGCCTTTGCTTTAGATCGCGATCCTCACGCATATCCCGTATTCTTAAACGCATCTTTCCCATCACCCAAAGTATATCTTGGGACAATATGTCCTATTGATGTTCAGGTCAAATCGTCCTAAACTGTACTGTGAGGTGAGAGAAATGCCGGACTATAAAAAGCTGTATTTCAAGCTGATGCGCGCCGTGGATAAGGCCGTCCGCATTTCGGCCGAGGCGCAGGCGGATTGCGAGGAGGCCTGCATGGAAGCCTCCGACAAGGCGCTTGAGATTTTAGTTTTCAATCAAAAAGAAGGTGCGGAGGAGGAATGATCCCCGCGCCTTCAAAGCCCTTTCTTAAGGCATATCCTTATGTTATAATGGCAAAAAGGAAGCAAACGACGAAGGGGTGTGCAATCATGGGGAAAAAGGCCGAACAGGACGGGCAGGGAACGCTTCTTTGGCACGACCGCAAGCGCATTTTGGGGATGCCGCTGAGCTTCACGAAATACGAGATCGACGAGAGCAGGCTGACCGTGCGCAAGGGGCTTTTCCGCACGGAGACGGACGAGCTTTTGCTCTACCGCGTGCTGGATATCAAAATGGTGCGCACCCTCGGGCAAAAGCTCGTGGGGGTGGGCACTTTAAAGCTCTACTGCGCGGATCAGAGCAACGGCACGCTGGAGCTCAAGAGCATTAAAAAACCCGAGGCGGTGCGCAAGTTTTTGAGCCGCATCGTGGAGCAGGAGCGCAACGCGAAGGGCGTGACCGGCCGCGAAATCTACGGCATGACGAACCTGCACGTGCAGGCCGACGGCCTCGGCCACGACTTTGTGGATGCGGATGGGGACGGAATCCCCGGCTAAAAAGCGCTAGGGGCGAACAAACGTGGGGCGAAGGCTGTAACATGGCCTTCGCCCCGTTTTTACGGCTGCTTGTGTCGGACGCACTTATTTGGCGAAGGTGCCGTCCTGAAGCTGCTTGACGTACTCGACAATCTGGGCCTGCGTTGCGGCGTCGATGAGCTCGTCGTTGAATTTGCCCAGGTATACGCAGTTGTTCTCGAGCGAGCCGAATACGACCTCGTTGCCGAAGGTGCCGGTTTCGGCCTTCTCCATGCAGATGGCGAGCATGCCCGCGTTATCGGTAACGACGCTGGCGGCAACGCAGGGGTTCTGGCCGAGCAGGTCGGCGGGCTGGCCGATGTCGATGATCTTGACCGTGCTGCCGTTGGCCTGATCGACGGCCTGACGCGCGCCGGAATCGACCGCGGAAGCGTCGCCGAAGAACACGTCAGCGCCCTCGTTGATCATGGAAGCGGCAAGCTCCATGCCCTTGGCGGTGTCGTTGAACGAACCGGCGTAGGCGGAAACGGCCTTGATGGAGGGGTTGATGACCTGCGCGGCGGATTCAAAGTGCGCGAGCTTGGACTTCGTGGTGTCGAGCTCCATGCCGCCGATGAAGCCGATGACGTTGGACTTGCTCATCAATCCCGCGATGATGCCCGCGATGGAGCCGATCTGGTCGGCGTCCGGGAGCATGCTCATGATGTTCTTGGTGGGGAGCGCGGTAGAGCCGTTGAGCACGGCGAAGCAGACGTTGGGATAGTCCGCGGCGACCTGCTTGACGGCGTCGCTGTACTGGTTGCCCGGCGCGAAGATCAGATCGTAGCCGAGGTCGCAGTAGCTGATCATGGTATCCGCGTAGGCGGCCTGATCGATCGAATCGGTGTAGGCGGTTTCCCAGCCGCGCTTCTCGGCGGCGGCGGTCATGCCGTTGTAGCAGGCGGCGCCCCAACCGCCGTCGGAGATGCTGGAGTCGCAGATCATCGCGACCTTGTAGACCTTATCCCCGGCGGGCGTGGTGGGCTCCTTGGCGCAGCCGCTCAAAACGGCGACCGAAAGGCACAGGGCAAGCAAAAGCGCAAATGCTTTCTTCATGGTATCGTACTCCCTCCAAAAGTTTAGTTTTGTAATCGGGCGTTCGCCCGGAATTACCCTTGCTGTTCTTCAAAACGCCGCGTCCTCAGCGCTCCTCCCTGTAATACGGCTTGCCCTTGGCCTTGGGCCCGGAGATTTTGCTGCCAAAGAGCGTAAGTGCGATGAGCGTCATCACGTAGGGAATCATCTGGAAAAGCTGGTAGGGGATCAGGTCCGTGCCGATCTGGAGCCTTAGCTGCAGCGCGTCGAAGAAGCCGAAGAGCAGGCAGGCCGCCAGCACGCCCGAGGCCGACCAGCGGCCGAATATGACCGCCGCGAGCGCGATAAAGCCGCGCCCGGCGACGATGCCGTCCGAATAGGTGTTGACATAGCAGGTGGTAAGATACGCGCCGCCCATGCCCGCGAAAAAGCCGCAGATGATGCTCGCGATATACTTTTGCCTGATGACGTTGATGCCCATGGTCTCCGCCGCCTTGGGGTATTCGCCAACGGCCTTATAGTTGAGGCCGGACTTCGTGCGGTTGAAGTAAACCGCCGTAAGGATGATAAACAGGTACACCGCGTACACCATAGGCGTTTGGTCGAAGAGGAGCTTGCCTAAAAACGGGATGTCCTTGAGCACGGGGATCGCGACGGTCTTCATAAGCGTCGCCTGCGCGAGCGTGGAGCTCACGCCGAACACGACGCGGTAGACGAACGAGGCGAGCGCTGGCGCCAGGATGTTGATGGCCATGCCGAACACGATCTGCTGCCCGGCGAGCGTTACGGTGCAAAACGCGTAGACCAGGTTGACAAGCACGCCGCCGAGCGCGCCGACAAGCACGCCGAACAGCGGGTTGCCCGTCCAGTAGCACGCGAGGAAGCCCGCGAGCGCGCCAAACGACATGATGCCGTCGAGGCCGATGTTAACAAGGCCCGCGCGCTCGGAATAAAGCTCCGCGAGCGCCACGAACAACAGGGGCGTCGCCATGCGCACGGCGGAAATGAGAAGCTCCGAAATGGCATTCCACTCCATTATGACACGGCCTCCTTTTTCTCGAAGAGGTTGAACAGAAACGCGCGGATCTTGGGCAGGTAGAGCATGGACGAGCCCGCCACGGCGAAGATGATCACGAGCGCCTGAATGATGTCGATCACGCTCGTGGGCACCCCCGTGCCTACCTGCATGGTCGTGGAACCCACGCGCAGCACCGCGAAGAAATACGCGACGATCATGGTGGCGATGGGGTGGAGCTGCGCGATAAGCGCGATGGCCACGCCGTCGAAACCGTAACCGCTGCCGTAGCCGCTTATAAGGCGGAACTGCGTGCCTAAAATATCGACCGCGCCGCCTAGCCCCGCGATCGCGCCCGATATAACGAACGCCGCGAGCATGTAACGCTTGACCGAAAGGCCGTTGTATCTGCTGGCGGTTTGGTTAAAGCCCACCGCGCGCAGCTGGAAGCCCTTGGAGGTGTTGAACAGGAAGTACCATATGGCGAGACCGAGCACGAGCGCCACGACGATGCCCCATGTGATGCGGAGCCCCGGGAAGACACGGCCGATCTCCGTCGCGTCGGGCACGGGCGCCGTCTGCGGCACGCTGCCCTCGCGAAGCGCCGTGGTATAGAGGTAGCCCATGAAAAGCGCGGCGACGTAGTTGAACATGATGGTCGTAATCATCTCGTTGAGGCCGCGCCAGGTCTTTAATATGCCGGGCAGAAGCCCCCAGATGCCGCCCATGACGGTGCCCGCGACGATCGCGACGATCGTGACCCACCAGCCCTCTTTGCCGATAAGAAGCGAAACCGCGATGGCCGCCATGGCGCCCGCGAGGAACTGCCCCTCGCCGCCGAGGTTGAATACCCCGCAGCGGTACGCGAAGCACGTGCAAAGCCCGCAGAAGATCAGCGGCATCGCGCGCACGAAGGTGTTGGCGAGGTTGGTCGTAGAGCCGAACGCGCCCTTTATAAGGTAGCCGATCGCCAGAAACGGGTTGGAGCCTAAGAAGACGATGATGAGCATGCCGATCAAAAACGCCAGCAAAATGGACAGGGCCGGAATCAAAAGGCTGAATAGCTTTGTTTTTTGCATCTTTTTTCCTCCCTATTTGCCCGTCATGGCGAGGCTGATCGCCTGAATCGGCGGTTCCTTGCCGGGGTACTCGCCCATGATCTTTCCCTCGAACATGACGAGGATACGATCGGACAGCTGCAGCACCTCGTCGAAGTCCGCGCTTATGAGAAGCACCGCGCAGCCGTTGTCGCGGGCGTTTATCATCGTGTCGCGCACATAGCGCGTGGCGCCGATGTCGAGCCCGCGCGTGGGGTGCACGGCCACGAGCAGGTCGGGCGTCGCCTCGAGCTCGCGCGCGAGGATCACCTTTTGCTGGTTGCCGCCCGAGAGGGAGCGTATCTCCTGCTCCAAGGACCGGCAGCGTATATCGTATTTTGTGCGCAACCTCTCGGCGTGTTCGCGCATTGGTTTCTTTTTGAGGTGCCAGCCGTTGAGGTCGCAGAACTCGCACTGCTGCGTGCTTTTTAAAAGAAGGTTTTCCTGCACCGTCATGTTGCCCACGAGGCCCATGAGGTTTCGATCCTCGGGGATGTGCGAAACGCCGCGCTCGATGAAGTCGGCGGTGGTAAAATGCTTCACTGCCGCGCCCTTGAGCCTGACCTCACCCGCCTCGGCCTCGATCACGCCCGTGACGAGCTGCGAAAGCTGGCTCTGCCCGTTTCCGTCCACGCCCGCGATGCCCACGATCTCGCCGCGGCGCACGCTCAGCGATACGCCGCTAAGGCCGTTGTGCTTGGATTCCTTGTTGTAATCGACGTTTTTCAGCTCGATCACCGGCTCGCCTTCGGATTCGACCTTCTCGTAGTCGCACTCGATCAGGTCGCGGCCGATCATCAAATTCGCGAGCTCCTTGCCGTCGGTTTCGTTCGCGTTGAGCGTACGGATGGTTTTGCCCGCGCGAAGGATCGTAACGCGGTCGCTCACATGCAGCACCTCGCGCATTTTGTGGCTGATGAAGATGATGCTCTTGCCCTCGTTCTTGAGCTTTTCGATCACCTTATAGAGGCCTTCGACCTCGATATCCGTAAGCACCGCAGTCGGCTCGTCGAGCACGAGGATCTGAGCGCCGCGGTAGAGCGCCTTAAGTATTTCCACGCGCTGCTGCGTGCCTACGGAAATGTCCGTGACGCGCGCCTCAAGATCGACGTTGAGGCCGTAGCGCCAGGAAAGCTCGAGTATCTCCTTCCTTCGGGCGTCGTGGCGGATGAACAGGCCCTTTTCGCGCCTGTCGCCGAGTATGATGTTCTGCATCACCGTCATGGCCTCGACGAGCATGAAGTGCTGGTGCACCATGCCGATGCCCAAGCGCACCGCCTGCGCGGGCGACTCGATGCGCACTTCCTTGCCGTTTAGGTAGATGCTTCCCTCGGTAGGCTGATACAGGCCCACGAGCACGTTCATAAGCGTGCTCTTCCCCGCGCCGTTCTCGCCGAGCAAAGAATGCACCTCGCCCTTTCGCACGTCGAAGTGGATATCCTTATTTGCATAAAAATCGCCGAACTGTTTGCTGATGTGCTCCATGCGCAGGATTTCGTTCATCGATCACGTCTCCTTCCAGAGCCAAACGGGCATGCCGGTATCACAATGTGCCGCAGAAAAGCAAGATCTACAGCAACTATAACAAAGCCTCCGTACGAAAACCGTACGGACAGGCTTATTTTTGCCGGAACACCGGAGATTATTTTGTTGTTTACAGCATGCCCCTAAATGGTCTAAGATGTGGGAATTTTCTCGCTGCGGCAGCCGACGGCCCCGATGAAACGCCGCGCCTTACCTGCGCGTTCTTTTCTTTTCGCACATGCGGTAGATCGCGGGCTCCGCCCACGCGTAGTCGCTCAAAAAGCGCCCGTCGAAACGGGCGACGGCCTCCGGCTCGCCCGCCCAGAAATCGTAATAATCGCAGGAAACAAACTCCCGCCGGATGCGGCAGCTCCCGCGCTCCCGCACGAAAATCTCCTCCACGTTATACAGCCTAAGCGTATCCGCAAGCTCCTTGATGGTCCTTCGGTACCCCGTGTTGTCGGCGGTTTTATTTTCGCTGCCCTCGTAGAGGCATTCGATCATCTCGTGGATGCCGACATTACGGCCCTCGAAATACACGAGAAGCGCCATAAGCTCCTTCGCTCTCGCGGAGAGAAAGCGCACGGGCTTGCCGTCCACAAGCATTTCAAAGCCGCCGAAGGTGTGGAAGAACACGCGCTTTTTCTGGCGGCTCTGCAGCAGCTTCACGCGCTCCAGCACGTCAAGCACATCCTCCCTGTCGAAGGGCTTAAACACCATATAATCCGCCTTCATGCGGAAGGCCTCTACCGCAAAGCGCGGGTGCGCGGTGACGAACACGATGATGATGTCGCGCCGAAGCGCGCGAAGCCGCCTTGCAAGCTCGATGCCGTTCATGCCCGGCATGTCGATGTCGAGCATCGCAAAATCCACCTCGTGTTTTTGCGCGTAGGCCTCGGCCTCCATCGGGTCGGTGAACTTGCCGACGATCTCAAAATCCGGCATGTCGGCGCACTTAAGCTCTAAAAGCTGCATGTCGAGCGCCATGTCGTCGACCAAAATGGTCCTCATGCGCCCTCCTTCCCGAGCGAGTCCGAATAACGGAGCAATACGCTCGTCCCAAAGCCCGGCCCGCTTTCTATTTCTATTGTGCAGCCGGGATACCGGCTCATGCGCGTGCGGATGTTGGAAATGCCGACCGATTGACCGGCGGCTTCATGATCCGGCGTATAGCCCACACCGTCGTCGCTGACGCGCACCTCGTAGCAGCCCTCGCCGCGTTTTAGCTCCACGCGCACGGTGCCGCCGCCGACCTTGGGCTTGATGCCGTGGATGATCGCGTTTTCGACAATGGGTTGTACGGTGAGCACCGGTATGAGAAAATCCGCGTCGAACACATCGTACTCCATGGTGAGCCTGCCGTCGAGCTGGATGCGGTTAATCTCCGCGTAGGCGCGCACGGAGCGCATCTCCTCCCGAAACGGCACAAGGCCGTCCTTGGCGCTTACGCTGTCCACCTTGAAGCGTAAAAAGCGCGAAAAATCCTCCGTCATGCGGTAGGCGGCGTCGGGGTTGAATACGATAAGCGCCTGAATGGAGTTGAGCGTGTGGTAAAAAAAGTGCGAGCTGATCTGGGTGAGTAGGATGTTGATGCGGTCGTACTCGAGCTGCTTTTGGAGCGCGGCGATGTGGGTTTCGGCCGCCTCGCGCTCCATGCGGCGTATGGTCGTATAGGCGCCCGCGCCCGCGGCCGCCGACACGCTCAGCGCAAGGCTCAAGGCCGCGCTTAAAATAACGCTCGCGCGCGTATACCACGGTTTTTCCGGGTACACGCTCACATGCCAAACCGTATTGAAAATCGAAAACGCCTGCTCGAATCCGCGGCTTAGAACGCCGCTTCCGGAAGATAATATCGTCTGCTCCTCGCCCGTGTCGGGGTTTAGGCGCCAAAGCCTGCACGCGAAGCCCTGCGCGTGCAGATTTTCGACGGAGCTCATCCCCTCGAAAAGCTCCGGATAGTTCAAGGTGACCGAGACCAGGCCCCAGAACGACCCGTTGAGATACACGGGCAGCCTGCCCGCGATGCCCATGCCGCCCTGCACGAGGCTGAACGGCCCCGCCATGATCATCGCGCCGCGCTCTATGGCGGTCTGCGCCTCCTTGTCGCCGGCGGCGGCGCCCGTCAAGTCGTGGCCGATGACGCTTTCGTTTCCCTTGAGCGGGTAGGCGTCCGTCACGATGCCGCCCGGCGCGAGAAGCACGTTGCGCACCACGCGATCGGCCGCGAGCAGGCGCGCCACCTTCTCGAAGCCCTCCGTGCCGCCGTTATTCTGCACAACGAAAGCCTCGAGCGTTTTGGCCTTGCCCATCTGCACGGAAAGAACCTCGTAGACCTGCGCGCTGACGGTGCTGGCGATATAGCGCAGCTGCTCGTCCTCGCGCGCCTGCCGCCCGTGCTCGATGTAGACCGACATGCCCGAAAACAGCGCGAACGCAAGGAAGAACACAGCGACGACCGCCCCGGATGCCCTCTTTTTTTCCATACGTCCCCCGCCTTTCCGCGCCGCTTGCTTTGCTTATTCGGCAAGGCGGGGTCAGGACCCCGCCTTGCCTTAATTATATAGAAATCGGGCCTTATGCGCAATCCGTCGCGGCGCGCGGAGGGGGCTTTAAAGCCTCGCGGCCCATCGGCAGCTTGCCGGCGGGCCGCGCGTTATTGCCGCAGCACTTCGCTTGCAGAGATAAAAGGACGATAGTATACAGTGAAACTGGGGTTTCGTTTGGGGAGAAACGCCTTCTTTGCCTGGAGGGATGATTTTATGAAAGACTTTACAAAAAACGAACTGGAAGAAGCTCTTCGGGCGATCGCCTCTACGATCGGCAAGTGCGAAAAGGTGCAGCCGAAGTTGAAGGAAGGCACCTCGCAGCACACACTGCTGATCCGCCGCGTCAAGGCGCTTCGCATCGCGGCGGCGTTGATCGAAAGGGAGCTGGCGGGGCATAAGGTGTGAAAGGGTGCGGGAATGGAGGGCTATTCTCGCAAATGATTTGAACCCGACATATGCGGGCATTTCAAGGGCGGTGAATACGGGCTTTCCCGCTTGGCGAAGCATTCGGAAACGGTCGAAGCCGGACATGCCGCCGCCAAAGCCAATCGCTTTAAGCTGTTTTGCCAAGAAAAACCTGAACCTGAACTTAAATATTCAGCGGTCAACCCTCGCTCGGCATTTCACATTGACGTATTTCGATTTGGTGCATATAATAGTCACATCGAAGTCTTTGGATGTGAGGTACCGGCATGGAAAAGTATCCGGAACGTACAAAAATATTTAAGGCGCTTGGCGACCCCAAAAGAGCGATGATTGTGGATATGCTTTCCTGCGGAGAGCTTTGCGCCTGCATGATTTTAGAGAAGTTTGAAATGTCCCAATCTACACTTTCTCATCATATGAAGCTCCTTTGCGAGTGCGGGCTTGTCAAGGGCAGGGAGGAAGGCAAGTGGACGTACTACTCGCTAAACGCGGATATCATCAATAAAGCAAAGCGATTTTTAGACGACATTACGACCGATAAGGACAATTGTATCTGCAAAGAAACTGCGGACTGCTGCAAGGGGTGTGGTGAAAATGAGTGAAAAGAAGAATCCTGTAGGCTTGCGGGCCACTCGCAGGGCTGTACGAAATGCAGTGAAAAAGAATGAAAAAAAGCCCTGCTGCTGTTCATCCGGCAGCTGTTGTGCCGCGGAACCCATGACGTCCTATAGCGATAAGGATAAATGGGTAACGGGCGAAATCCATACCCCGCAGGGCGGCGTTCCGGTGGTTTCAATAAGCCTGAGTTTCAAGGATGTTCTCGGAGCATGGAAAGTGCGCTGCGGCATAGGCCGGATGAATTACAAAATCAATCCGGGGCTTTATGCCGTGGGCAAGCCCGATCAAACGTCTCCCGTGCTGGTCAGCGCGAACTACAAGCTGACGTTTGATACCTTGCGGAAAGAGCTATCAGGCTTGAACTGCTGGGTTCTGATACTCGATACAAAGGGTATCAATGTTTGGTGCGCCGCCGGTAAAGGCACGTTCGGAACGGATGAATTGGTGAGCCGCATATCGAAAACCGGGCTGTCTAAAATCGTATCTCATAAGGCGCTGATTTTGCCGCAGCTGGGCGCGCCCGGCATAAGCGCCCACGAAGTGACCAAGCAAACGGGATTTTCCGTGGTTTACGGCCCCGTGAGGGCGCGGGATATCAAAGCGTTCATAGCTTCCGGCTTTCAGGCAACGGAAGCAATGCGCACCGTAAAATTTACGGCATGGGATAGATTGGTTCTCGCCCCCATGGAACTGATACCGGCCGCAAAAATATCCTTGATGGTCTTCGGCGTATTATTCCTTATCAACCTGTTCGCGGCAAGACCTTTTGGTCTTGCGGATTTCGTTGCGTATGTGGGCGCCGTGGTAACGGGAACCGTACTTACCCCCTTGCTTCTCCCCCTGATTCCCGGCAGGGCGTTTGCATGGAAGGGCTGGCTGATCGGGCTTCTTTGGACGGCAGGCTTTGTTTGGCTGAACGGCTGGTTTGCCTCTGACCTTTTGCTTCTCGCCATGGGCTATCTGCTGGCGCTTCCATCCTTGTCGGCATATCTGGCGATGAATTTCACAGGCTCGTCAACCTACACTTCCTTTTCCGGCGTGATCAGGGAAATGAAAGCGGCAGTGCCGCTGATTGCCCTTTCATCCGTCGCGGGGATTGTACTGGTGTTAGTCACAGCCTTGACGGCTTCATAAGGAGGGCATTATGAAACACAAGTATCTGAAAAATGTCGCAACGCTTCAGCTGACGACCGAAGCATGTATCGGCTGCGGAAGATGCGCGGAGGTCTGCCCTCACAGAGTGTTCAAAATGGACGGCAGAAAAGCGCGGATAGAAGACAGAGACCGGTGTATGGAATGCGGCGCTTGCGCGATAAACTGCCCCGCAAACGCCATCACGGTTGACGCCGGCGTAGGCTGTGCCGCCGCCGTGATCATGGGCTGGCTTACCGGGAGCGAACCAAGTTGCGACTGTTCGGGCAGCGGGAATTGCTGCTAGATTGGGAAGGCGGGGGGAGCAGCATGACAAAGGTTTGCCTTTCTTTGTGTCCATAACTCATGTTGCAGCCAGATTGCGGAGGCATTGGGAAAGCACCTTGCCGGCGACGTGTTTGGGAGCTATTCGGCGGGAACAGATACCAACCCGCGGGTCAATCGGGATACCGTCCGATCGATAAAGCAGCTTTACGGAGTCGACATGGAAAAACGCAGCGCCCGAAGCTACTTTCAGAACTTCCCCCAATTGATGTGGTTGTTACGGTGGGATGTGATGCCGAGTGTCCCTATCTGCCGTGTAGGTATAGGGAGGTTTGGAGCTTGGACAACCCGACAGGAAAAGGCGGCAAGGCGTTTATAAGTAAGAGTGATGCGCGAGATAGAAAACAAGATCCATCAGCTTGCGGAGCAGTTTTGAGGCAAATTCATTTAGCCTATCGTTCAAAATTGTTCTTGGCAAAAGCTTCTATCCGGTTTTGCTCCTTGTAATTCAGGCCCTACGGTTCAAAAGCCTCGGAAAGGGCCATTGGCTCATAATCCGGAAATTTTAGCGGTATGATCTTACTGGTTAAAACGCTAAGAACAAAGATTTTTGAAAGATATTGAATATCTCTTAATAGGTGATAAGATGTGGGTTTTGTATGCTTTCGGGTCGGCGCTGTTTGCCGGAATGACGGCTATTTTAGCAAAAATCGGCATTAAAAATACCGATTCCAACTTGGCGACCGCGCTTCGTACGGTTATTGTACTCGCGTTTTCGTGGTTGATGGTTTTTGTTGTGGGTTCGCAGGATACCATCGGCAGCATTTCTTCACGCAGTCTCATATTTCTGATCCTATCGGGTGGCGCGACCGGCGCCTCATGGCTGTGCTATTTCAAGGCCCTGCAGCTTGGAAATGTGAACAAAGTAACCCCCGTCGATAAGAGCAGCACGATTTTAACCGTCATTCTGGCCTTCCTGTTTTTAGGGGAAACACCCACGCTGCTTAAGGGGGGTGGTCTTGTGCTGCTCGGCGTCGGGACTTATCTCATGATACAACGGCGGGAACCGGAACCCTCGGAGGTCAAGAACAAATCATGGCTTTTTTATGCGGCCCTTTCCGCCGTTTTCGCCGCGTTGACCTCGATACTCGGTAAAATCGGAATACAGGGGATAGAATCGAATCTAGGAACCGCGATCCGCACGATCGTCGTACTGATCCTGGCGTGGGGCATCGTTTTCTTTCAAAAGAAACAGGGTATGATCAAGGGTATCGACAGAAAAAGCTGGGTGTTTATCGCACTCTCTGGGCTTGCGACAGGCCTTTCATGGCTTTGCTATTATCGTGCGCTGCAGGAAGGTAACGCAAGCGTAGTCGTGCCGGTGGATAAGCTGAGCGTTGTGATTACGATCGTCTTCTCCCGCGTATTCTTGAAAGAAACGCTTTCTTTTAAGGCGTCCGTGGGGTTGCTGTTTGTAATAGCGGGAACACTGTTGATGCTGTTTTGATCAACATAAATGCGAGAATGTAGTACCTTTATGGATTATGGCAGATTTTCCATCTTAATGGCATTTCAGAATTGCAGTTGCTCGTATTGCGCGTTGTAATATAATTCTATAAACAATATGGGAACAGGTCCAATTCCATGAAAGTAAGGCACCTTGCATTTAGGCACGTGGGCTTATAAGTGACAAAATCTCACTTCCATACGGCAGAATGAAAGGGGTGATACTTGATATCCGGTTTGTACAATAAGTAGATAAACTAAAAACGCCCGGATTTAGACATTTTTGGCGTGCGAAAGGGAGCACTATTTGGAGCGTCCAACTTTTTTGTTCCAAATCGCGCCCCACTGATTCAATTCGACTCCGCTCTTGTGCCGTGAACGGTTCCATGAGGATGGTATGGTGGTGCATAGGTAGAGTAGCCTTGGCGGTGTTCTCCCCGTGTTGACCACATTATGTCAGGTACAGGCCGGAACAAAGATAGCGTCATCTTTACAGACACGCCGCCGAAAATCAAGCTGCTCTTTACATTTTCCCATCATGACGATTCCGCGACCTTCTTCAAGGCGGAGAAACTGGCGCCGTCTGGATGTATTTCCAAACCGATCTCTCCGCAAGGTGGAATACACATGAGCGTGAGCTGTAAATGACAGCCGCTCCACAAAGCTCTGCGGTAAAATGGATTTTGCTCCGTCGCGCGCGAAATATTGACGACAAACGGCTCCGGCCCAAAATCAATTATGTTTTGCGTATGATTTGGGAATCGCATGGCAAATCCGCCCTTCTTGGATTTTATATACTTTAACTATATGGCACCATTTTACTTCCGTGACAAACTAAGGTTAGGTTTCACAATCCGCGCCATAATTTTCCGGGCGAGCTTCGCCAACTCATACCAGAACACCGACGCGCCGGCAAGCCCTACCGCAAGCAGCATTTGCCCGCCGGACAACGGCGCCAATTTCAGAAAGACAGCGAGCGGGGTGTAGAGGATAATCGCCAGCAGGCATAAAGTTCCCAGGTTGACGGCCCACATGACCTTATCCTTTGCAAGGCGCATCACCGAACGGAAAACAAAGTCGCGCTCGGAGCTGATCTCCTGCACGAGGAACAGGTTTGCGAGCATTATGATGGCAAGGCCCATGGCGCGGGCGACGGGAGCGTTGGCGGGGTTACCCTTCAGCGTAACGAAGTACGCGCCGAAGGAGGCGGCGAACAAGAACATACCCTGTAGCACGCTTTTTAAAAGCAGCTTCCCCGTTAAAAGCTTTTCTTCTGGGTTCCGGGGGCGGCGCTCCATGATATCCGCCTCCGCGGGCTGGCGTTCCAACACGACGGAACAGGTGGGGTCGATCAGCACCTCCAACAGCACCACGTGAAACGGCAGGAGCAGCAGCGCCGCGGGCGCAATGCCGAGAAACGGCGCCAACAGGGACGCAAAGGCGATAGGGATATGGATGGTGAATACATAGCCCACGGCCTTGCGGATATTATCATAACTTCGGCGGCCGTCCTTTATCGTTTCCTCGATGGTGGTAAAGTTATCGTCCATCAGGATCAGGTCGGCGGCTTCGCGGGAAACTTCGCTGCCGCGCTTGCCCATGGCGATACCGATATCGGCATACTTAAGGGCGGGCGCATCGTTGACGCCGTCGCCGGTCATAGCCACGATCTCGCCGTTTTCCTTGAATGCCTTGACGATCCGCATCTTGTGCTCCGGGATAACGCGGGAGAAGATGGAAACATCCTTAACCGCCTCCCGCAGCTCCTCATTTGTCATAGCTTCCAGCATATCGCCGGTGATAATGTGGTCGCTGCCGGGGATGCCGATTTTCTTTGCAATGGCGGACGCCGTAACGCCGTTGTCGCCGGTGATCATGACCACGCGGATGCCCGCCCGGTTGCAGACGGCAATATCGCCTTTTACACCCTCGCGGGGAGGATCGGCAAGGCCAATAAGGCCCATCAGCGTCAGGCGGCAATCGGTGATAGACGCGGGGATGGACGCTTCGTCCGCAGGATTTGCGGCAGCGATCGCAATGACCCGCAGCCCCTCGGAGGATAATGCGTTGATTTTTTGTTCGGCCGCTTTGCGCTCTTCCTCCGCAAGCTCACAGACGGCAAGGATACGCTCGGGGCTGCCCTTGGCGGCAATGACCAGCCGGTCATCCTTGCGCCAGACGTGCCCCATCATTTTCAGTTCGTTGGTAAAGGCGTATTCCGTCACGAGCTCATTGCTGAAAAGGCTTCCTTTGGTGATGCCGTGTTGCTCGCAATAGCTGAGCATGGCTTTTTCCATGGGATCATAGGCGTCTGTTTCACAGCCAAGCCCCATGGTTTCAAGGAGGCTTTGCTCCGTACCGTCGGCAACCCATGTTTTCTGCACGGTCATCCGGTTCATGGTAATGGTGCCGGTCTTATCTACGCACAGCACGGAAACCGCTCCAAGCGTCTCTACGCTCGGCAGTTTGCGCACCAACGAGTGCTTCTTCGCGAGCCGCCACGCGCCCATGGAGAGAAACACGGCAAGTATCACCGGGAATTCCTCAGGGATCATCGCCATGGCCAGCGTTACGCCGGAAAGGATGCTCTCGACCAGCCGGTCTTTTAAGCTGTGATCGGAAATATTGAACCATGTGAAAACGCCCACCAGCAGGAACAGCACGCCCGCGATCACAGCGCAGGTTTTCACCAGCTTGCCGGTCTGCTTTTGCAGCGGCGTATCCTCGTGCGCAGCTTGGGCTATGCCTAGGCCGATTTTGCCGTATTCGGTCTGCGCTCCGATTTTGTCGATTTCCACGATGGCGGTGCCCTGCGTGACCAATGTGCCGGCATAGCAATAATCCTTGCGCCAATAGCCCCCCGCGCGTTCCGCGTTTTCCGCTGGTATTTTCCAAACGCCCGCAGATTCGCCGGTCAGGGTCGATTCGTCCACGCAGAGATCGGCGCACCGAATGATTGCGCCGTCCGCCGGAATTTTTATGCCCTCGTGGATCATCATCAGGTCGCCCGGCACCAAATCGGCGCTGGCGATCTGCTGCTCCTCCCCGTCGCGGATGACGGCGATGCGCGGGGCGGATAAATCCTTGAGCGCATTCAGCGTCTTATCGGTTTTCCATTCCTGAACCACATCGATGCCGATGACGCCTACCACGAAGATGAGCATGATTGCTCCGTCGTGCGGTTCGCCCAAAATAAAATAAATAACAGCCGCGACGATGAGCAAAAGGAACATCGGCTCAGAGAGAATATGAAGAACTTTTTTAAAAAAGCTTCCCTTCTTCTGCGGCGTCAGCTCGTTTTTGCCATACTGCTGCTGTCTGAGCTTAGCTTCCTCGTCGGAAAGGCCGGCGTACTTCGGGGTGTTTGTCATAAAAGAATCCTCCGTTTCCATCTTAGCAACGGTATTTTGGCTTCCCTTACGGCACTCCATTTGAGGTCGGCTGTTCCACAAGCAATTATAAAAAAACACACCTGTGGAACATACTACTGTCCCACAGATGTGCATCGGATGCAATCTGCTGCCGCGCGTTGGGCGGCCCGGCCCCACGCCCTTGCGGGCATCGCCTGCTCAGTTTGTACTGTCGATCTCGCATTCCATCGGAATGTAATGCAGTGCAAAGAGATTATTTGATATTATATGCAGCGAGGCAGCCTATGTCAACGTAAAGATGGGCGCAAAAGGTCGGCTGTTTTAGCGGTTCTGCCGAAAGAGAAAAGCGGATGCTAGCGGCAGTTCTACACTTGGTATTTTCCTTGCCGCGCCTATTATTTTTTCCCAGTTTTGATTTGGATCAAATTATTTTCATGGAAACCATGGTACGCTGTACTCAGGAAACAAAAAATAAGAAAAAGGAGCGGCAGCGAATATGGATAGCAAACGAGCATTTAACGAGGTAAAGGCAGAGCATTTTAAGACTTTGAAACAGTATGTGCCCATTGTAGCGAGGGTTCACGGGAAAAATCATCCCGAATTCCATGAAGTCCATTCGTTGTTTGATGCAATCAATAAGAAAGTAAAGGAATCCGGGGCGGAAGTACCCGAGTTAAACGAAGAATTTGCCAAGCTGCGTAAAATTACAAATAACTACACGATTCCGGGAGATGTATGCGAAAGCTATGAGGCGGTGTACAAAATGCTTTCGGAACTGGATAAAGCATATCAAGCTTAAGCGGGAATGATGGAATGAACGCCCGCAAGCGGAGATGGATTGGGGAAACAAGAAGGTGATGAAATGCAGAGGCTTATACTTAGCAAGAAAAACCACATAACGTTGGTGAGCGCCATTTTAATTGTCATTGGTTTTGCCGGTGAGCTGGGTTTTAAAAATGAAGTTGTGGCTATTTGGTCCTTCGCTATCGCTTCCGTTTTAGGTGTTGCGCCTATTGCAATCCAGGCGTATCAAGCATTAAGGGTCAAGGTCGTCAGCATTGATGTTTTGGTTACCATCGCGGTAACCGGCGCATTTTTCGTTAAAAACTTCGAGGAATCCGCCATTGTTACATTCCTGTTCCTATTCGGTGCTTTTTTAGAGCGGCGCACCTTAAATAAAACGCGCTCGGCCATTAAAGAACTGACAGAAATGGCGCCGGACAGCGCTTTAAAGCAAATGGCAAGCGGAGAGTTTGAAGAAGTAGAAGTGGACGAAGTTGACGTAGGCGATGTTTTGCTTGTTAAAACCGGCGCAAGAATACCCGTTGACGGCACAGTTTTGTCCGGCGAAGGCAGTATTAACGAAGCGAGCATTACGGGGGAATCCCTTCCCGTTTCAAAGGAAAAGGGCTCGAATGTATTCGCAGGCACAATTCTGGACAATGGAACCATGCAAATTATCGCCGACCGCGTAGGCGAAGATACAACCTTCGGTAAAATCATTGAACTGGTGGAAGAAGCGCAGGACTCAAAATCGGAGGCGGAGCGTTTCATAGACCGCTTCTCGAAATACTACACACCGGCCGTTCTTGCTCTGGGCATTATCGTTTGGTTATTCTCACGCGACCTTGAACTTGCCATTACCATTCTCGTCCTTGGATGCCCCGGCGCTTTGGTGATTGGCGTCCCCGTATCCAACGTAGCCGGCATCGGAAATGGAGCACGCCATGGCGTCCTGCTCAAGGGCAGTGAAGTAATTGGCGACTTTAGCCGGCTGGATACCATGGTGTTCGATAAAACAGGCACACTGACCGCGGGAAATCCGTCGGTTGCCGAAAAAGAATATTACGGAGACAATATCGATGAGGCATTGGGATATCTTGCAAGTATTGAACGCGAGTCAGATCACCCGCTGGCAAAGGCAGTATTAGAGGAAATTGGCGACACCGCGTTCGCGCCGGTCGAAAATACGGAAGTTGTAAAAGGCGGCGGAATTGCGGCCGGTATCAATGGGCACAGAATTGCGGTTGGCAATGTTGCCTTAATGGAAAGAGAAGGCGCCCGGCTCAGCGAACAAGCAAAAGCCGACATAGCCCGTTTCGAAAAAAACGGGGATTCACTCGTATTGACCTCTATCGATGGGGAACTGAAGGTTTTGATAGGGATTCGCGACCGGATTCGCCCCGGTGTGAAAGAAGACCTGCTAAAGCTGAAGAAACTAGGCGTCAAAAACCTTGTTATGCTGTCGGGTGACAACCAGGGAACTGTTGACGCGGTTAGCGGGGAGCTGGACTTAACCGAAGCCCATGGAAACATGCTGCCTGAAGATAAATCGGCTTATATTAAGAAGCTGATTGAAGAAAAAGGCCAAATTGTCGCCTTCGTTGGAGACGGCGTGAATGATAGCCCTTCCCTGGCCTTGGCGAATATCGGTATAGCTATGGGAGGCGGTACGGACGTAGCAATCGAGACATCCGACGTTGTTTTAATGAATTCGGACTTTAGCCGTTTGCCCCATGCGCTTGGATTAACAAAAGCTACGGCCAGAAATATGAAGCAAAACATTTCTATTGCCGTAGGTGTTGTACTGTTCCTGCTTGCCGGCGTGTTCTTCAGCGAATGGATGAATATGTCAATCGGTATGCTGGTACACGAAGCCAGTATCCTAGCCGTAATCTTAAATGGTATGAGGCTCCTCCGGTATAAGTTAAGGTAGGAAGGAAAGCATCCAAATAACCATAAGCAGAAAGGGAGAGTAAAATGCAAAAAGCAACGATTCAGCTAGAAACCTTGGCGTGCCCGTCATGCGTCCGAAAGATCGAAAACGCAGTAAAATCTTTGGACGGTGTGGAAAAAGAGAGCGTAGAGGTACTGTTTAATTCGAGCAAAGCAAGGTTTGACTTTGATAATGAAAGGCTATCTGTGAAAGACGTCGAAAAGGCCATCACCGCGCTCGGATACGAAGTTAAAAAGTCCCAAGTAAAAGCGAAATAGGGAATAAAACGATCCCCCTCGACTAGGCCTAAAACCTATATTCGGGGGGTCGTTCTCCTTTTGGCGATCTTAAAAGCCAAGAAGAATCCCCGGAAGGCTTTGCTCCGGAGAAATTACGCAAGAAAAAGTCGGCAGTATAAACTGCCGATTTTTGATTTGCCGGGGGATACAACTCATTCTTCCAGACTGATTTCCTCCAACTCCGGCTTGTCTTTTATGATGATTTTGCGGTGCCCTTTTAATAGGATCAGCCCTTCCTCCTGTAACGCGGCCAGCTTGCGGCTTAGGGTTTCCTGCGTCATTCCCAACTGAGAGGCCAAATCCCCCTTGGTCATGGGCAAGAGAATCTCCTGCTTGCCCTCCGACAGCTCCAGCAGAGCCCCCGCAACGCGCTTGGTCACCGAGCTTAAGCTGATGTCCTCGATTCGGTTTTCCGCTTTTCCCAGCCTTCGGGAAAGCTCATCCATCACCTTAAAGGCAATGGAGGGGTATTTTGCCATCAGCTCCTTGAGGCGTTCCCCTTGGAGAACGCACATAGTTGTCGCCTCCAGCGCCTGCGCGTTATCGGTGAGGGGCAAAGATGAAAAGAGAGACAGCTCTCCGATAAATTCCCCCGGCCCGACCAGGCGGAGAACCTGCTCCTTTCCGCTTGCATTTAAGCGAAAAAGTTTTGCCCGGCCGGTGTAAAGGACAAAGAGGGTTCCGCCCTCATCCCCCGCCCTGTATACCGTTTCGCCTTTTTCAAAGCTGTGGGAGGATGCGATCTCTACGATTTCCATTCTTTCTTCACGGCTGAGGCTATCAAAAATTGGCACATTCTCGATACAGCTTGCATGGCTTTCACAGTGATGGCAGCATTGCACTTGCATTTCCTCCTTCCGTTCACCCATGATTAAGCTATTTAATAACTCTAATCCAAAGGCTGACATTTATTATACAGCACATTGATTTGATTGGTAAATCAAAAACGGCCTGTACGACG
>JAJFTZ010000105.1 GCA_021372675.1 Eubacteriales bacterium | reverse complement strand
GTAGCGCGCGCTCTGCGCGTCGAGCCTGCCCTCGCCGGTCACTACGAGCGCCACGCCCTTGAGCATGCGCTCGAAATCCACCGCGTCGAGCACGGCGTCGATGCCCTGCTTCACGGCTGGGTCGAGTATGGCCATGAGCATCGCGCCCAAGCCCCCCGCCGCGCCCGCGCCGGGTATGCTCGCCACGTCGCGCCCCGCGGCCTCGCAAAGGAGCTTGGAAAAACCGGCCATACCTTTTTCGAGAAGGTCGAGCTGCTCCTTGGCGCCGCCCTTTTGCGGCCCGTAAACGTAGGTGGCGCCCTCGGGGCCGCAGAGGGGGTTGGTCACGTCGCACATGAGCGTGAAGCGCGCCTCGGAAACGGCGGGGTGCAGGTATTCGAGGTCGATCTTTTTTACTTTAATGAGGTCGGCGCCGCAGCCCATGAGCTCGCGGTCGTTTTCGTCGAAAAACTTCACGCCCAAGGCCCTGGCGCAGCCCATGCCGCCGTCGTTGGTGGCGCTGCCGCCGAGGCCCAAAAGAACGTCGCGGAGGCCCTCGTCGAGCGCGCGGCGCAAAAGCTCGCCTAAGCCGAAGGAGGAGGCCGCCATAAGGTCGCGTTGCCCTTCGGGCACGAGGGAGAGGCCGGAGGCCTCAGCCGTTTCGATCACGGCTGTTTTGCCGCGAAGCACGCCGTATACGGCGTTTGTTTTTTCGCCCATGGGGCCCGTGACCTGCGCCTTGCGGTACGCGCCGTCGCACGCGGTGACGAGCGCCCTCACGGTGCCCTCGCCGCCGTCGGCGATGGGGAGCGGCACGATCTTGCAGCCCGGGAAATGGCGGCGCGCCGCGAAGGTGAGCCGCTTGATGGCGTCGGTCGAGGAGATGGTGCCCTTAAACGAATCCGGCGCGAGCAAAATTTTTATGCCCTTGCCCACCGGGCGGCGCTTGCCGTGCCTGCGGGGCACGACGAGGCCGAAGCAATCCGCGTCGCCGCCCGCGATCGCGCCGTTATTTTGCACCGTGCCGTAAAAGGTGAGCCCCTCTATGGCGGAAAGGCGGTTGTTTTCAAGGTAGGGGCGGCTGTGGGCGAGGTACATGCCGATGCCCGCGTCGTCGTCGATCTTTTGAAACACGCGGCGCATGGTCTTAAGGCCCGCGCCCATGATGACGACAAGGTAGATGTTTTCATCCGGCGCGGCGGTATTGTCCATGCCGCCGTAGAGGGAAAGCCCCTTCACGTCGTTGAGCGTGAGCACCGAAAAGAGCTCCTCAAAAAGGCGCTTCACATAGCCGTCGTCTCCCCGTTCCTCGAGAAGGTCGAACCGTATGCCCAGCCCGAAACGTTTGACTTGCATTAGATTTGCTCCCTTATATAGGCTTCCTGCTCCACGCTAAGCTCATCGAGGCCGAGACCCATGGCGTTGAGCTTGAGCATGGCGACCTCGCGGTCGATCTCCTCCGGCACGTCGTAAAGCCCCGGCGCGAGGCCGGCGCCGTGCCGCGCGATGTAGCGCGCGCCGAGTAACTGTATGGCGAAGGAAAGGTCCATGATCTCGGCCGGGTGGCCGTTGCCCGCCACGATGTTCACGAGCCTGCCGTCGGCGAGCAGGTTCAACACCCTGCCATCGTAAAGATAATAGCCGTCGATAAAGGGTTTACGGGTTTCCACGCGCTCGCTCAAGCCTTTCAGATGTTCTTTATTGATCTCCACGTCGAAATGACCCGCGTTGGCGAGGAGCGAGTTGTGCTTCATTTTTTCGAAATGGCGGCGCGAAATAACGTCCTTGCAGCCGGTGGCGGTGATGAAAATGTCGCCTAAGTGGGCCGCGTCGTCCATCTTCATCACGCGGAAGCCGTCCATCGCCGCCTCGAGAGCGCGGTAGGGGTTCACCTCCGTGACGATCACGTTCGCCCCTAAACCCTTGGCGCGCATGGCGATGCCGCTCGAGCAGAAGCCGTAGCCCGCCACCACCACCGTTTTGCCGGTGATCATGTTGTTGGTGGCGTACATAATTGCGTCCCATGTGGATTGGCCGGTGCCGTGGCGGTTGTCGAACAGGTGCTTGCAGTTGGCGTCGTTCACGGCGAGCATGGGGAAGGGCAAAAGTCCCTTTTTAGCGCGCGCGCGAAGGCGGCTTATGCCCGTGGTGGTTTCTTCACAGCCGCCGATGAGGTCCACTGCGTATTCCGGATGCTCGCCCGTGAGCATACTCACGAACTCGCCGCCGTCGTCGATGATGATGTGGGGACGAAACTCCACCGTGCGGCGGATGTGCTCGGAAAATTCGGCGGGCGTGGCGTTGAACCACGCGTGTACGTCCATGCCGAGAAAATCGAGCGCCGCGCATACGTCGTCCTTCGTGGAAAGGGGGTTAGAGCCGGTCACGCTCACCTGCGCGCCCGCCTCGCGGAGCAGCAGCGCGAGATAGGCGGTTTTCGCCTCCAGGTGTACGCAGACGGAAACGCGCAGGCCCGCAAACGGCTTTTCCTGACGGAAGCGCGTTTCGAGCGCGCTTAAAACGGGCATGAAGTCCTTCACCCATTCGATACGCTGCAAGCCGAGCGGCGCTAAAGATTTATCGCGAATGGTGCTCATGGGGCGCGACCTCCTAAATTACGGAAAACTACAGCTTGATTATGCCACGAATCGGGCGCGCGCGCAATGCGGGCGTTTTCAAGCGTGCGAAAATATTGTATGATGTTTGAAAGAATCGGGAGGGCAAGCATTTGAAAAACGTCGCCCTAAACCATGCAAAGGACGCGCTCGTCGTGCTCGACCAGACGCGCCTGCCGAACGAGGCGGAATTCCTTATACTCCATACGACCGACGAGATCGTTTCCGCCATACGCCGCCTCGCGGTGCGCGGCGCGCCCGCCATCGGCGTGGCGGCGGCCTACGCGTATTTTTTAAGCGCCCGCCGCGCCGTAAAAACAAACGACCGTATGGCTTACCTCGCGGGGGAAAAGGCGCGGCTCGCGGCCGCGCGGCCTACCGCCGTAAACCTTATCTGGGCGCTCACGCGCATGGAGCGTGCCGCGCTATCCCTTGTAAATCTCCCCGACGCGGCGTTTTTAGACGGCCTTTGCGATGAAGCGGAGCGCATCCGTGCGGAGGACGCCGCCAACAACCTTAAAATGGCCGGGTACGGGCTTTCGCTTTTGAAGGAAAACGACGGCGTGCTCACCCACTGCAACGCGGGATGGCTTGCCACGAGCGAGTACGGCACGGCGCTCGGGCCGATCTACCTCGCCAAGGAGCGCGGCTTTTTCTTAAGGGTGTACGCCGACGAAACGCGCCCGCTTTTGCAGGGCGCGCGGCTCACCGCCTACGAGCTTAAAGAGGCGGGTGTGGACGTTACGCTTCTGTGCGACAATATGGCCTGCTCGCTCATGCAAAAGGGGCTTGTGCAAGCGGTGCTCGTGGGCTGCGACCGCGCCGCGAAAAACGGCGACTGCGCCAACAAGATAGGTACCGCGGGGCTTGCGGTGCTCGCGAAGCATTTCGGCATCCCGGTGTATTTCTTCGTGCCCGTTTCCACGGTGGATATGGCGTGTAGAACCGGCGCCGATATCGTGATCGAACAGCGCGAGGGGAAAGAATTAACGCACCTCTGGTACGAAAGGCCCATGGCCCCCGC
>JAJFTZ010000091.1 GCA_021372675.1 Eubacteriales bacterium | reverse complement strand
ACGCGCTGGCGCGTACTCGAGCGCTACGGTTCGTTCACGCTGCTTGCGGTAGCGCTCGAAACGGGGCGGACGCACCAGATACGCGTGCACATGGCGTATTTTAAGCACCCCGTCGCGGGGGATACGGTATACGGCCCGGAGCGGCCAAAGCTCGGCCTCGACGGGCAGGCGCTGCACGCGGCGAAGCTTGCGCTCGTCCACCCGTCCACGGGGGAAACGTTGACGTTTTACGCGCCGATCCCCCAGTGGTTTCGCGCCGCGCTTCTTCGCGCGGGGCGGCAAAACGAGGACGGCTTAGCCGAAATGCCTCGCAACGCTTTTTAGGGCGGCGGTGTGCGGAACCCGCCTGTTATTCCGCACCAAAATAACATCGAAACCATCCTTTCAGGAGGGCTGAGCGATGCGCGAAAAGATGGATAAGCAGAGCGCGCAAAAGTTGGCGGCCGGTATTTTCACCGGCGCCATGGTGCTTCTGTGCGCGGCGCTCTACTTTTTCACGGGCGGCGCGGCCTCTTCCGGCACGGCCGATGCGCGCACCGCCGGTTCTCCCGCGCCTATGGATACGCCCGACCAAGCCGCGCTCGCGCCCGCCGCGGCGTTCGTGGAGGGGAAAAGCTATTATTCGCTGTCCGAGGATACGGGGAGCGAGCGTGTGTATCTCCTTTCGGCGGACGAGGCGCAGGGCACGCTGACGCTTTCCGTTTCGGAGCGGGGCGTAGGGGAGCTCGTGCTTTCCTTCGCGCGGCCCCCGGAACCGGAGGCGCCCGCTTCGGATGCGGCCGTGCTCGCCGGCATGCTTTACCGCGAGCGGCTCGAGAAATACCGCGCGCAAAAGGCGTGGCTGTGCGCCGAGGCCGCGGCGCTCCTTGCGGCGCTCAACCCTAGCACCGGGCTTGGCGCGGCCGACCGCGAAGCCTTTTTATTTGCCCTCGATTCGACAATTTCCGATGGAAAAAGCAGGGATTTGCGATGTAACAACATTTCCGTGCAGCTTTTCTGCTACAACGGCGGCGAGGGCGCCGCGGTGGTTTCCGCGTCCGTTTTGGAGACGGAGAACGAATAAAAGAGACCGTTTAAGCTGTTTATACGTCGTTATGCGGCGAAAAGGTTGTATTTTTTAGCAAATTATGAAAAAATATGTGAGATGTGCTTGAAAAAAAGCACAACACGTTGTATACTTTTATTTGAAATATACAAGATGTATTGAGGTGCGCAGGATGGACAAGACACGTACCGTGGTTCGCGTGGCGGGGCAGGAGCTTAAGCTCTCCGCCTCCGAAAGCGAAGAATACATGCAGATGCTTGCCAAGTATGCGGACAGGAAGTTCGAAGAGGTGCAGTCTGCCTATCCCAACCTGAGTACGGTGAACTGCCTTGTGCTCGCCTCCTTGAACATGGCCGACGAGCTGCATCGCCTCCGCGCCGAGTACGACGCGCTCGACTCGCGCATCGCGCAGCTTCGTGAGCTGCCGCGCCAGAGC
Source organism: Eubacteriales bacterium (assembly GCA_021372675.1). GTDB lineage: Bacteria > Bacillota > Clostridia > Christensenellales > CAG-138 > UBA7707. Next base: position 15,786 of record JAJFTZ010000091.1, on the reverse strand, counting down.
GTGGCGCCCGTCAAGCGCCCGTTCGAGGCCAAGCAGCCGACCACCGTCAAGTAATACGCGCTTTTGTTGAAAGCGGTTTGGGGCAGGATATGTTCCGAACCGTTTTTTTATTCCCCTCCCGTGGAGGGGTGCCCGAAGGGCCGCTCGGCGGGATACGCCTCGCGCCACCCGCCCTGCGGAGCTCGTGGGGCGGTTTTCTATGCGTTTGCAGGGGCGGTTCATACCGCCCGCATCGGAGGACATTTTATGGAACTCTTATCCCCCGCGGGCAGCCGCGAAAGCCTCGTCGCCGCGGTGCAAAACGGCGCGGACGCCGTGTACTTCGGCGGCGGCCTTTTCAACGCCCGGCGCAACGCCGCAAACTTCGAAGGCGAAGCGCTGCGTGAGGCCATTGCCTATTGCAGGCTCCGCGGCGTGAAAACCTACGTCACGCTCAACACGCTCCTGTTCGATAAGGAGCTCGGGGCCGCGCTTCCGTTTGCCCGCTTGCTCTACTTATATGGCGCGGACGCGGTGATCGTGCAGGACTTGGGACTCGTTTCGCTTTTGAAAAAGCATCTTCCCGGGCTTACGCTGCACGCGAGCACGCAAATGGGCGTGCACGATGTGGAGGGCGCGCGCATGGTAAAGCGCGTGGGGGCAATGCGCGCGGTGCTCGCGAGAGAAGTACCGTTGAAAGAAATTTCAATCATAGCAAAAGAGGGCGGCATCGAGATTGAGACCTTTGCGCACGGGGCTATGTGCATGAGCTTTTCGGGCGGGTGCCTGTTTTCCTCCATGGCGGGGGAAAGGAGCGGCAACCGCGGCACCTGCGCGCAGCCCTGCCGCAAGCGGATACGCGTGAACGGCCGCCCGGGAGAAAACGACTACCAGTTGAGCCTGAGCGACCTTTGCCTGATCGGCCATCTCGGCGAGCTTAAAAGCGCGGGCGTTGCCTGCGTCAAAATCGAAGGCCGCATGAAGCGCGCCGAGTACGTGGCGGCGGTCACGCGCGCGTACCGCATGGCGCTCGACGGCGCGGATATCCGCGAGATCGAAAGGGAGACCGAACGCATGCTCGCGGTGTTCAACCGCGGCGGCGTACGCACGGGCTATTACTTCGGCGACGGCGGCGTTACCGACGCGCGCGCGGCAAGCGCCGAACCTTCCGAAAGTCTTTTGAAGCCCATCCGCGAAACCTACGCGCGGGAGGAAAGAAAGCGCGAGGCGGTATTTTTCATGGAGCTTCACGTGAATGATCCCGCCATCCTCACCATGCGCTGCGGCGAAAACGCGGTGCGCGTATCGGGCGAGGCCGTGCAGCGCGCGCACAAGCCCATGGACGCCTCCCGCGTGGAGGAGCAGCTTAAAAAGCTCGGCGGCACCGCGTTTGCCTGTACCGCGTGCGAGATAAGCATGGATGAAAACGCCTATCTGCCCGTTTCCGCCGTCAATTCCCTAAGGCGCGAGGCGTGCGCCGCCATGGAAAAAATACTCACCGCGCCGCGCGAGGCGGAAGCAATCCTTTTCGAGCCGGTAAAGCTCGCGCGCGACGCGGGCGATACGGTCGTATGCGCTAAGGTGAAAACGGAGGAGCAGGCGCGCGCGGCGCTTCTCGCGGGCGCGCAGGAGCTTTTGCTCGAGCCGGAAAGCTACGGCGGCGCGGCCTTAAGCGCGCTCGAAAGCCTGCAGGATGTGCGGAAAAGCGCGCGGCTTCTTCTTGCGCTCCCTGCGGCGATGCTTACGCGCGCCGAGCACGAAAGGGTAAAAGGCCTCCTGCATAGCGGCCTAATTGACGGCGCGATGGCGCAGCATTTCGCGCAGTACGCTTTGATGGAGCATCTCCCCGTAAAGCTCGCGGGGCCGGCGCTCAACGCCATGAACGCGCATGTCGTGGCGGCGCTCTATGACCTCGGTTTCAGCCGCATTGCGCTTTCCTTGGAACTGACAAAGCCCCAGATGCGTGATATACTTGTAAGCGTGGGCGGTATGGTGCAAATTTACGGCAGAGCGGAGCTTATGCAGCTTTTTCACTGCCCCGTGAAGGAGCATACCGGCTGTAACGCGTGCAAAAAAGGCAGCATGACCATGGTGGATGGCGAAGGCCGCGTTTTTCCGTTGAGCCCGATCGTGCAGGAATCCGGCTGCCTCGTGCGTATGCTCAACTGCGACGTTACCGATATCACCGACCTTGTAGGCTCCTTGCCCAAGCCGGAGGCCATTCTGCTCGCGTTTTATAACGAAACGCCCGAACGCGTCGCGGAGCGCGTGCGCGCGGCGAAGGCGGCGCTTGCGGGCGGGCGTGTGGAACCGGTGCCGGGGGCGACGCGCGGGCATTTCTCAAGAGCGGTAGAATGAATTATCTTTCAATGTTATGGAGTTTCTTATGCAGGAAAAAGCATTAAAAACGCTGGAATTCGATAAGATCGTCGCCATGCTTTGCGAGCGCGCGGTGTCCGACGTGGGCAGGGAGCTTGCGGCGGAATTGAAGCCCTCGGAGCGCTTCGACGAGGTACAGAATATGCTTTCCCTTACGGGCGAGGCGGAAACGTTTTTGTACCGCAAGGGCCATTCGCCCGTGGATTCGTTTCCCGATATGCGCGTTACGCTCAAGCGTATGCACGCGGCGCTCTTTTTAAGCGCGGGCGAGCTATTGGGCATCGTGCAATGCCTCAAGGCGTCGCGCACGGCGCGCGAGCAGCTCGTAACGGAGCAGGGCGGGCTTTTAAGCAACCTCGCAAGCGGCATACAGACGCACCGAAGCATAGAGGAGGAAATCAACCGCTGCATCCTCAGCGAGGACGAGCTGTTCGACGGCGCGTCGCCGGAGCTTAACCGCATCCGGCGCGCTATGCGCGCCGCCAACGAGAAGGTGCGCGAAAAATTAAACGCTATGATCCGCTCCACAACGTACCAGAAATATCTACAGGAGCCGCTCGTCACCATACGAAACGGCCGCTATGTGATCCCTGTGAAGCAGGAATACCGCCAGCAGGTGCCGGGGCTTATCCACGACCAGTCGGGCAGCGGCGCCACGCTTTTCATCGAGCCTTCGGCGGTGGTGGAGCTTGGGAACGAGCTCAAAAAGTTCATCGCGGAGGAAAAGGCGGAAATCGAGCGCATCCTCGCGGAGCTCACCGCCATGGTAGAGCCGTATGCCGACGATATCGCTGAGGATTTGACCATTTTGGGCGAGATTGACCTCGTGTTCGCGAAGGCCGCGCTTTCGCGCGCCATGAACGGCGTAAGCCCCGCGCTCAACACGCGCGGCTACATCCGCATCGTGCGCGGGCGGCATCCGCTTCTGCCCGCCGATACGGTGGTGCCCATCGACATATGGCTCGGCGACGCGTTTCGCACGCTCATCATCACCGGCCCCAACACCGGCGGCAAAACCGTTACTTTAAAGACCGTGGGGCTTTTTTCGCTCATGGCGCAGGCGGGGCTTTTCATCCCCGCGAACGAGGGCTCGGAGCTCAGCGTGTTCGAAAACGTGTTTGCGGACATCGGGGACGAGCAGTCCATCGAGCAGTCGCTTTCCACGTTTTCCTCGCACATGACCAACATCGTTTCCATTCTGAAAGCATGCGACGATACGTCGCTCGTGCTTTTCGACGAGCTCGGCGCGGGCACCGATCCGGTGGAGGGCGCGGCGCTCGCCATGAGCATCCTCTCGGAGATCGGCAGGCGGAAAACCGTATGCCTCGCCACCACGCACTACAGCGAGATCAAGGCGTTCGCGCTCACGCGAGAGGGCATGGAAAACGCCTCGATGGAATTCGATGTGGACAGGCTCTGCCCCACGTACAGGCTCTACATCGGCATACCCGGCAAATCGAACGCCTTTGAGATATCCTCCCGCCTCGGGTTGCCCGGGCATATCATCGAGGGCGCGCGCGGCTTTTTGAAGAACGAGGACGTCAAGTTTGAGGATATCATATCGAGCGCGCAATCGCAGCACCGCATCGCCGAGGAGGAGCGCAGGCTTGCGCAGGAGGCGCGCGCGGAGCTCGACAGGCTGCGGGAGGAAACGGAAAAGGAGAAAAAGCGCCTGCTCGACGAGCGGAACCGCTTGCAGGCCAAGGCGCGCGACGACGCAAAGCGCATCGTGGCCGAAGCCAAGCGCGAGGCGGAGCGGCTCATCGCGGAGCTTAAGAGCCTGAAGGATATCGACCGCAGCGCGGCCGACCGCGAAATACAAAAAACGCGCGACGCGCTTCGCGCGCAGGAGGAAAGCCTGCACGAGCCCTTGGAAGCGCCGCAGAAGATGGACGAGGGTAAGCCCCCCAAGTCCGTAAAGCCGGGCGACACGGTAAAAATTATGAGCCTCGACCAAAAGGCTACGGTGCTCGGCACGCCCGACGCGAAGGGCGAGGTGCTCCTGCAGGCGGGCATCATAAAGCTGACCGCGAGGCTCGACGACCTGCGCCTTATCGAGGACCGGAGCGCGAATAAATCCGAGGCGAAGTTCGCGCAGAACCTCAACCGCGTCGTGGGCCTCGAGCTCGATATACGCGGCATGATGGTGGACGACGCCATCCCCGTGGTGGATCGCTATCTCGACGATGCCGCCATGGCCGGACTTGCCGAGGTGGGCATCATCCACGGCAAGGGCACGGGCGCGTTGCGCGCGGGGATTCAGGCGCATTTGAAGCGCCATCCCCGCTCGAAGGGCTTCCGCATCGGCAACTACGGCGAGGGGGACGCGGGGGTAACGTTCGTAAAGCTGCGCTAGGGCGCAGTCACTTGCGCGAAGGGGAACGCCCTGCGGGGACTTGCGCCTCCGCCTCTCGAGCCCGCGGGCTCTCCCGGGCGGCGGAGGCGAGAGGTACGAAAATCTGCGGTTTTCATCCGTTTTGACGCGCATGTCGTCAAAGCTGGAATGGAAGCCTTGGGGACGGTGCTCTGCCGGCTGCCGTTGTCATTCTGGGCGTAAGCGAAGAATCTTGCGTTTCGGGTACACGCCCCCGCCGCGAAAATTTATCCATAAACTTTTTATGAACATACAAATTCTGTTCACAGTTAGGTGGTAAACTTATGATGCTTGTATCCGCGTGTCTCGCGGGGGTTAATTGCCGCTATGACGGCAAGGCGAAGCCTGACGAGGAGATCATGGAGCTTGTGAAAACGGGGGAGGTAAAGCTCGTTTGCCCCGAAGTGCTCGGCGGGCTTACAAGGCCGCGGCTCCCGAGCGAGATAGAATCGGGCACGGGCGAGGACGTACTTTCGGGCAAGGCCCGCGTCGTCGCCAAGGATGGGCGCGACGTAACGGAGGCGTTTCTGTTGGGCGCGCAAAAAACGCTGGAAATGGCGCAAAGCTGCGGCGCGAAGCGCGCCATCCTCAAGGCGAAAAGCCCCTCATGCGGCTGCGGCGCGGTGTATGACGGCACGTTTTCGGGCACGCTCCGTAAGGGGAACGGCGTAACGGCCGCGCTTTTAAAGCAAAACGGCATCGAGGTGGAAACGCGTTAGGCGAAAACGCTTTTATAAAAGGAGGCGGGCATGGATAACAAAAACAACATTTTGGTCATCGACGACGACAGAAACATTCTGGCCATCATCGAGCTGTACTTAAAAAAAGCGGGCTTCGAGGTGCGCACCTGTGAGCGCGGCGACACGGCGCTGCAGGCGTTTCACGATACGCAGCCGGCGCTTATCGTGCTCGACGTGATGCTGCCCGGCCTCGACGGGTGGGGCGTGCTGTCGAAGATACGCGCGGAAAGCGAGGTTCCCGTGATCATGCTCACCGCCAAGGGCGATACCAACGACCGCATTCAGGGCCTCGACCTGGGCGCGGACGATTACATCGCCAAGCCGTTCGACGCAAAGGAGCTTCTCGCGCGCGTCAAGGCGGTCTTAAGGCGAAGCGCCGCGCCGGAAACGGAAAAGGCCATTTTCCTCGAAGGGCTTACCATATCGCTCGAAAACTATTCCGTGGTGCTCGACGGCAGGCAGATCGACATGCCGCCTAAAGAGATCGAGCTATTATACTTCCTCGCCTCGCGCGACGGCAAGGTGTTTACGCGCGAACAGCTTTTAGAGCAGGTATGGGGCTTCGATTTCTTCGGCGATTCGCGCACCGTGGACGTGCACGTCAAGCGCATCCGCGAAAAGCTCGGCGAGCGCGAGGCATGGCAGCTTAAAACCGTGTGGGGCGTGGGCTACAAGTTTGAAATAGCGAGGTAGCGCATGTTCAAGACCCTGTTCTCGCGCATGCTATTCACCTATCTGGCCGCGACGCTTCTGCTGCTCGCGCTTTTGGGCGTCACCGTGAGCGGTATGTTCCAAAGCCAATACATCGAGGAGAAGGAAGCGGAGCTCACGCGCGAGGCGGAGGAGATCAACTCCATCGTAGCCCAAAAGTACATCGACAGCGATAAGCGCCCCGTGGCGCGCGAGGAGCTTTTCACCATCGCGAGAAAATACGACGCGCTCATACAACTCCGCTTTTTGGACGCGGCGCTCGGCAAGGTCACGTTTATGGACGAGGGCTCGGCGGCGAAATGGGCGGGCGGCGTGGACGAGGATTTTTCCGCCGCCGCGGAGGAAGCCGCCTCGAGCGGCGCGAGCATACGGACGGATCTCTTCAAGGAGCTTCTTTCCATCCCCGTGATGTCACTGGTGCGCCCGCTTGCCGGATCGAACGGCGAGGTATTGGGCACGCTGTTTTTGCACGTGGATATGAGCGCCGTCAACCTTTCCATCCGCCAGGTCTACCTCGACGTGCTGCTTTCGTCATGCGTCGCGGTGATGCTGGCCTTTTTAACGGTCTCCTACATCACGGGCAGGATTACCAAGCCGATCGCCGAGATGAACGACGTCGTGCGCCGCTTTTCCAAGGGCGAGTACGAGCTGCGCTCTAAGGTCGCGGGTGCCGACGAGGTGGCGGAGCTGAGCAAAAGCTTCAACAACATGGCCGATGAGATCAACACCCTCGAGCAGGCGCGGCGGAGCTTCGTCGCCAACGTCTCCCACGAGCTGCGCTCGCCGCTCACGAGTATGCGCGGCTTTTTGGAGGCCATGCAGGATGGCACCATACCGCTTGAGGAGCACGCGAAGTACCTCGCCATCGTCATGGGAGAAAACAACCGCATGACGGGCATGGTCAACGATCTATTGGACCTCGCGCGCATGGAATCCGGCCAATACGTTTTGAAGCTGAGGCAGTTCGATATCAACGAGCTCATCATACGCACGCTCCTCACCTTTGAGGCGCGCGTGAACGCGAAGGGCATCGAGGTGGAGATGGATTTCGAAGAGGAAAAAAGCCCCGTGGAGGCCGATCCCGATCAGATCGCGCAGGTGCTCAGGAACCTCGTCGATAACGCCGTAAAATTCACGCCGCAGGGCGGTAAGCTCTCGGTTTTAACAAGCGTGGATAAGCGCGTCGTGACGGTTTGCGTTAGGGACAGCGGCTGCGGCATGAGCGAAGAGGACGCCGCGCACGTGTTCGAGCGCTTCTATAAGGCGGAAAAGGCGCATACGCCGTCGGACACCTCGGGGACGGGCCTGGGGCTTTCCATCGTCAAGCGCATCCTAGACGCGCACGCGCAGAACATTTCGGTGATCTCTTCGCCGGGGGCGGGCGCGAGCTTTTGCTTCACCCTCAAGCGCGCGGCGGACAAAAAATCGAAGACGGGCGCAGAAAAGCATTGATGCAGGGCGTTTTGCGCGATATACTGTTTTTCAAACGGAGGATAACAACGTATGGATCAATATAACGGCTACGGCTATTACGGCGGCGACGGAGGAAACGGGTACTACCAAAGGGAGCCGCAGCAAAGACGCCGCGGCGCGGGAGGGTATATCGCGACGGCCCTCATCTCGTTCATCGCGGGCTGCCTCGTGATGAGCGTGCTCTTCGCCAACTCGAGCCTTCTTAAAGATAACAACGGCGGCGTGCCGCCCGTACCCACCTCCGGCGCTAACCCGTTTACGACGGCCACGCCGAGGCCCATCGTCACGCCCGATCCGGAGGTGCCCGCGCTCACACCCACGCCGACCGATAGGAACCTGCCGCAGTTCGACGGCACGAGCCCCATCATCGGCGACGAGGCGAACCCCATCCCGGAAATCGTGGAGCAGGTGAAGACCGGCATCGTGGGCGTTATCAACTACCTGTACTCGCGCGAGGACGATATGGACGTAGCCATGGGCTCCGGCACGGGCTTCTTCATCTCGAGCGAGGGCTACATCGCCACCAACGCGCACATCATCGACGGCGCGACGAGCATCGGCGTTATCCTAAACGACGGCACCGAGGTCGATGCCGAGCTTGTGGGCGTGGATAAAATTTACGATGTCGCGGTACTCAAGGTGAGCGAGGGGGGCAATATATCCCCGCTTAAGCTCGGGGATTCGGACGCCGCGCGCGTGGGTGAGTTCGTGATCGCCATCGGCGACCCGACGGGCCGCGAGCTCGCGAGCACGCCCACCTTCGGCATCATCAGCGCTACCGACCGCCAGGTAAATATCGACGGCCAGTCGAACAGCTACATTCAGACCGACGCCGCCGTCAACCCCGGCAACTCGGGCGGTCCGCTCCTCAACATGAAGGGCGAGGTTATAGGCATCGTTTCAGCGAAAACCGTAACCGCCAGCTACGACGAGTACGGCAACGCCATCTCCGCGGAGGGCTTGGGCTTTGCGCTCCCCGTCAACGGGGCTATGACGGTCATAGAGACCCTCATAACCAGCGGGCATATGCAGCGGCCGGGCCTCGGCATTTCCGTGATCGAAGTGGATCAATACTATGCGAGGAAGTACGATATCCCCGTCGGCATGCTCGTCTCCTCCGTGTTCGTGGATAGCTCCGCCGATAAGGCGGGCCTCAAGCCGGGCGACATCATCGTAAAAAGCGACGGCGTGGAGGTCGCGGAGCAGTCCGCGTTCGTGGCCTCCATCGGCAGCAAGGCCGTGGGCGACAAGGTGGTGTTCGAGGTGTGGCGCGACGGCAAAACCATGGAGCTTACCGTCACCATCGGCGACCGCAACACCTTCGGCACCGACCTCGTGGACGATTTGGAGATCAGCGATTTCAGCTATTTTGACAAGCAGTAGAGCTTTACAACAGCAGGTTCGGGCGGCCGTTTTGTACAGAGAACGGCCGCTTCGTTTATATTTCGGTATACGGGCAACACTTCTTTCCATGAAGACGTTTCATTTTAAAACGATCATCGAGTTTTTGCAGCGAAACCAGCGGCGCGTCGCCTACGGGCTCACGGTGCTTTGCATGCTCCTTTTGGGACTTTTTTCGGGCATGCTCATCGGCCCGCGGCAAAACGCCGCGCCTGCGCCTACGCTTGCGGCCGAGACGGACGACGCGGCGGGCGTTTTGAGCGTGCTGCCCTCCACCCGGGTGTATTTCAGGACACGCTTCTTGGCATGTGGGCATGAGGTGCTCGCCGTGGGCAACGAAAGCATGGCGGGGAAAACGCGCGCCGAGGCGGAAAAAGCGTATCCGGACTGGACGCTCGCGGCCTTCTCGGCCGACGAGGTCGTATTTGAAAAAGAGCTGCCCGGCTACTGCCCCGCGCATTACGTGCTGAAGCTCGAGGGGGGTGAGCTCGGCCTTTACCGCGCGGATGAAACCACCTACGAGCAAAAGCGCCTGATGGTGCTCGATTACGACGCGGCGTCGTTTGACGCCGCGGAGCGCGCCGAGCTTGAAAACGGCCTCGCCTTCGATGCGCTCGAAGATGTGAACGCATACCTCGAGAGCGCCGAGAGCTAGATAACCGCCTATTCCGATGGTTCCCCATACCTCCCCCACGCACAAAAGTTCGCATTTCTCCTTTCCCTCTTGTTGTGGAAAAATTGCCGCCATGTTAGAATATGGGAAGAATGTTCGTTAAGGGAGGCGCGGCTTTGGTCATCCTCGGCATTGACCCCGGCTATGCCATTTTGGGCTACGGCGCGGTGAAAACGGGTGCCTCGGGGCTTACCGCCGTGGATTTCGGCGTTGTGGAGACCACGCCGGACATGCCCTTTCCCGAACGGCTCGAAAGGCTTTACCTCGGCATGCGCCAGCTCATCGGCCTCTACCAGCCCGATGAGATCGCGTTTGAGGAGCTGTTTTTCGCCCGAAATGTCACCACCGCTTTGCAGGTGGGCGCGGGCAGGGGGGTGGCGGTGCTCGCGGCGCAGCAGTCCGGCACGAAGCTGTACGAATATACCCCTATGCAGATCAAGCTCGCCGTTACGGGCAACGGCCATGCCGATAAAAAACAGGTGCAGCAGATGGTGAAAATATTGCTTTCTCTGAAAGCCCCCCCCAAGCCCGATGACGCCGCGGACGCGCTTGCCGCCGCCATCTGCCATGCCAATACCAACCGGTTTGCCGCGGAGGAGTTCCGCATCAAGTAAAGGAACAAGGTATACCTTATGTACGCGCACATCAGAGGAAAAGTCGAGGAGGTTTCGCACGACCGCGCCGTGGTCGAAGCGGCGGGGGTGGGCTACGAGCTTTTCTGCTCGGCGGCCACCCTAAAGCAGCTCAAGGCGGGCGAGACCGATAAGCTCTATACGCATTTTCACCTCGCGCAGGACGTTATGGCCCTGTACGGGTTTAAATCCACCGAGGAGCGCGCCATGTTCCGCCGCCTTATCGCGGTCACCCGCGTTGGGCCAAAGCTCGCTTTAAGCGTGCTCGGCGCCCTCTCCGTAGCCGATATCGCCGCCGCCATCCTCACCGAAAACGCCGCCGCGTTCGACCGCGTGCCCGGTATGGGCCGTAAGACCGCCGCGCGCGTTTTGCTCGAACTGAAGGAAAAGGTCACCGCCGACGAGGCGCAGTTCTCGGGCGGCGAGGCTGCTGCTGCGCCCGGCAAGCTCGATCTTAGGAGCGAGGCCGTGGCCGCGCTCGTATCGCTCGGGTACGACGGGGTGAGCGCCGGCCGCGCCGTGGCCGCCGTCAAGGAGGGCGACAAGGTGGAAGCCATCATCATGGCGGCCCTGCGTGAATTAGGCAGAAAGGGATAACCGATGATCGATAACCGCCTCATCACCTCGTCCATGACCGCGGAGGACGAACCGTACGAACTTAGCCTGCGCCCGCGCTATTTGAACGAGTACATCGGCCAGACCGAGGTCAAGGAGCACATGCGCATCTACATCGGCGCGGCGAAGCGGCGCAAGGAATCGCTCGATCACGCGCTTTTGTACGGGCCTCCGGGCCTTGGCAAGACCACGCTCGCCGCCATCATCGCCAACGAGATGGGGGTGAGCCTTCGCGTCACCTCCGGCCCCGCCATCACCCACGCGGGCGACCTCGCCGCCATTTTGACGAACCTCGCGGCGGGCGACGTGCTTTTCATCGATGAAATACACCGCCTCAACGCCAACGTGGAGGAGATACTCTATCCCGCCATGGAGGATTTCGCGCTCGATATCATCATCGGCAAGGGGCCGGGCGCGCATTCCATCAGGCTCGACCTGCCGCATTTCACGCTCGTGGGCGCAACGACGCGCATGGGGCTTCTCACCTCGCCGCTTCGCGACCGCTTCGGCATCAAGGAGCAGCTACAAATGTACGAGCCGGAGGACTTAAAGGAGATCATCGAGCGCAGCGCGCGCATTTTGGGCATCGGGATCGACGAGGAGGGCGCCATGGAGATCGCCTCGCGCTCGCGCGGCACCCCGCGCATCGTGAACCGCCTTTTAAAGCGCGTGCGCGATTACGCCGAGGTGTGCTGCAGCGGCGTGATCGACCTTGAAACCGCGCAAGCGGGCCTCAATATGCTGTCGATCGACGAGCTGGGGCTCGACGCGGTGGACAGGCGCATGCTTTCCACCATGATCGAAAAGTTTTCGAACCGCCCGGTGGGCCTCGATACCATCGCCGCCTCCACCGGCGAGGACGCGACCACCATCGAGGACGTGTACGAACCGTATCTTTTACAGCTCGGGTTGATCGCCCGCACCCCGCGCGGCCGCATCGTGCTCCCGGCGGGCTACGCGCATATGGGTTACGCGCCCGCGCTCGCTTCGCAGCAGGAACGCATGGACTTGTAATTTTATTTTGAGGAGGGCTTTACGGATGTTCGGCAGCAAAACGAAGCAGCTTGAGGAAATGAGCGCCGAGCTCGCGCAGCTTAAGGCGCGCGGCGAGGAAATGGAGAAGAAGCTCTTGGAGTACCACGCCAAGGAGGAGGCCATCATCGGCGCGCTCACCGAGGCGAAGTCCGCGGCGGCGCGCATCATCACCGCCGCCGAGCGGATGCGCAGCGATATGCTCGACGAGGCGGAGCAAAATAAAAGGCTCGCCGCCGAGGAAGCCGAGCGCACCGTGGCGGAGGCCATCGCGCGCGCGGAGGCGGTTTCCCTCGACGCGCGGCAAAAGGCAGACGAGCTTCTGATCGGCGTGGAAAACGAGGCGCAGATGTACCGCGAAACGCTCGCCGCCTTCAACGAGCAGCTCTTTGCTGCGGCCGACCACGTAAAGACCTACGCGGAAAAATTCGAGGCGCTCGCGCGCGGCGAGGCGATCGAGGACGACAGCGCCGAGATCGACTACGGCACCGCCGCCTTGCGGCGAAGCATGGAGCAGCCGGCGGCGGAGCTCCCCGAGGACTACGCCAACCCCGCCGAGCTCATGCGCGGCATCTACGCGCTGCAGGGCCGGGAACTACCGACCGTGGAGATAGGGGTCTCCGAGGCCGAGGAGGAACCCGCCGCGGCCGAGGAAGAAGCAGCTTTTAGCGGGCCCGAGACCGGCGAAGCGGAAGGCGAGGGGGAAGAGGAGGCCGAGCATGTGTGGACGGTGGATGAGATCATCTCCGACGCCTTGGCGAAGGCCGAAAGCGAGATCGCCGTGGACGACCAGCTCAACGCCCTCATCGACGACGTGCTGAAGGGGTAAGAGCTGCGCGGTAAAAAGGTCTTTCGCCGCAGGATGATCCATACAATAAAACGCAGAAAGCCTTTTTGTATCTTAACAAAAAGGCTTCCCTTAAGAGCATAGGGAAGAGAAGTGGGGGAAACTTATGAAAGCAAGTAAAATTCTGGCGTTCTGTATCGTTACGGTTTTGATTTTGGCGGCTTTGAGCGGCTGCGTACCGGGCGACGGAAAAAATTCCGAAGCGGAACCGGCCGGGTTCTTTTGGGGCATTTGGCACGGATGGATCGCGCCGATTTCACTCATCTGCTCTATTTTTAATAAAGACATCGGCATTTATGAAATTCATAATAACGGGTTTTGGTACGACCTAGGGTATTACATGGCGATCATCAGCGGTTTCGGCGGCATAGCTTTGTCTCGGAGAAAAGGAAAAGTCTGCTCAAAGGGAAGCGATTAACCACACAATACGGAGCGTTCGTGAAAAGCGCGGTTTACAGTACCGCTTCGGGCCGGTTCGGCCCGAAGCGGTACAAAGTTTTTCGGCCTATTTCCCGAACATGACCTTCTCGTCGTTGAACATCCTCGTGAGAAGGAACCCGCATCCCGCGGCAAGGGCAAGGTTTGCAAGCACCGTGACGACGATAGGCATCGCCGTTGCGCTAAACGAGAAGATCCCCACCATACTCTGCACGCTGTTGTAAAACGGGATAAAATAATACAGCGTCTCCGTCTGCATTTTGCCGCTGATCATGCCGGTCACGCCCACGAGCATCACGACGATCATCAAAGGCATCACGGAGGTCTGTGCTTCCTTCGTGGTCTTGGCGAAGGCGGATATGATGGAGATCACCGAAATGAGGAGCAGCACCGTGGAAAAGATCACCGCCGCGAGCATGGCGTAATCCCCGGGGCCGTAAAAAGCGGCCGAAACACCCTCCGCCGCGCCCATGAGCTTGGGCAGGGAGAGCAGCGTGCCCATCATGCTCGAGAAGCCGGAAAGAAGCGCCATTACCGCAAGGGAAAGTATTTTTCCCATCACGAGCTCGCCGCGCTTCACGGGCGTGATGAGCATCGTGGCGATGGTGCCGCGCTCCTTCTCGCCCGCGATCGCCTCGGGCGCCACCGCCACGCAGCCGGAGAACGAAAATACCATCAGCAGCATGGGAAGCAGGGACGAAAGCATGAAGCCCGAGGAATCCTTTTCGCTCGCCAGATCGAAGCCTTCGCCCTTGTTTACGTCGAACTTGTTGGCCAAAGAGCTTTCGTAGGCGTCGAGCGCTCCGCTCAACAGGCTGTAGGCCGAGGAGGACTCGGTGCGCGTGCCGTTAAAGTACAGCGCCACTTCCGGCGCGGCCGTGCCCGACGCGGGGTCGTAGGCGGCCACCCGCGCCTCGAAATCCTCCGGAAACACGGCCAGAAGATCCAGCTCTTTGCCGGCGATATCGGCCTTTGCGCTTTCAACGGCATCCGCGTTCACGGCCGTAAAATCCGCCGCCATGCCCTTGGTCAAAGCCGCCACGGAGCTTGGCAGGTTCACCGTATAGACCGTGTACCTGTAATCGGCTCCGGGCTGGAACCTCTTTGCGAGCGCGCTACCCATGAAGCTGTAGATCACGTAGATCATGATGCCGGGCAAGAGCACCGTGGAAAGGATGAGCCGTTTGTCGCCGAAAAAGCGGGCCAGTTCTTTTTTTATGATGGTGATCACGTTGTTTTTCATAGCGAAGCACCCACCGTTTCCGAATAGATGTCAAAAAACCTGTCTTCGAGGCTCTGCCCGGCGCGCACCTCATCGAGCGTGCCGCAGGCGGCCATTTTACCTTTTATGATGATGCCGATCCGGTCGCATATCCTTTCCGCGAGGCTGAAGATGTGCGTGGATACGATAATGGTCTTTCCTTGCGCTTTCAGTTCGAGGAGATAATCCGTGACCACCTTGGCGGTGAGCACGTCGAGGCCGTTCGTAGGCTCGTCGAAGATGATGATATCGGGGTCGTGCACGAGGGAGATCGCTAAGGAGGCTTTTTGCTTCATGCCGGAGGAGAGGTTTGCGATCTTCACCTCGGCGAAGCCGCGGATGCCGAACCTTTCGAAAATATCCTTTTTGCGCGCGTCGCGGATGGCCGGGTCGATTTTGTAGAGCGAGGCGAAAAAATCGTAGAGGTAGCTCGGGGTGAAAAACTCCTCCAATTTAAGCTCGCTCGTCAGAAAGCCGATCTTGGCGCGCACCAGCTCCGGCTCGGAAACGATGCTGGCCCCGTCCAAGATGGCGTCGCCGCTGTCGGGCTTAATGAGGGTGGCGAGCATGCGGAGCGTTGTGGTCTTTCCCGCGCCGTTGGGGCCTAAAAGGCCGAAAATTTCGGCTTCTTGCGCGTCGAAGGACAGGCCGTTCACCGCATGCACGATCTTCTCGCGGGTTCCTTCGAGCTTCTGCTGCTTGGCGGAAAGCTGGAAGGATTTGTTCAGGCTGATGACGCGAATGATATCTGCCATAGATCTATTCCTTTCTTCGATCCTGAAACGAAGGTAACGCTCCCGCGGCGCGCCATGATCCCGGAGCGGATGAGAACCTTTCGCCTATCGTATCACCATCGTATTTTTTGCGCAACCGCCGCCTTCGCGCGCCTTGACGCGGGACGCGGCGGCATGGTAAGATAAGGCTCAGAAACGGCTCCGACAGGGGAGCAAGCCCTTTTTCTCCGCGTTTCAGAGAGCGCCGCAAACGCTGCAAGCCGCGCCGCGTGAAAAGGGATGTCCCGCCCCTTGAGCCGCGGGGAGGCAATGCCCCGCCGCGAAAGCGCGTTATAGCTTTGAGAGTTAAAATTAAGGTGGTACCGCGAACTTCCGCCCTTATCCGATAGGGGCGGTTTATTTATTTGGGAGGTTTTTATGGCAAAGAAAAACAACGAGGAATTCGTGCAGCATATCGCCTCGCGCGCGGAGGATTTTCCGCAGTGGTATACGGACGT
>JAJFTZ010000071.1 GCA_021372675.1 Eubacteriales bacterium | reverse complement strand
AAAGTATCCGGACGCCGAGGTGCTTGGCGGCGACGCCTATGCGGTAATGCCGGGCCTTGTGAACGCACATTCCCACGGAAGCGGCCTATCCCATGTACAGCGCGGGGTCGGCTTCGATTTTCTTGAGAACTCCCTTTATGACTGGGCGCAGTGCATCACCCTTCCGCCGGAATTGAATGCGCCGATGACGGCGCTTCGCCATTTGCGTAACGGCTGCACGACCATGCACCACAACGTGATGGGGACCGCCTGCGACGAGACGGCCTATGCTACATCGGTACGGTATCTGACCGCTTACCAAAAGACCGGCATGCGCGTTGCCTATTCCCCCGGCATCCGTGACGTCAACGCCCTGATAAGTGACGACGAGGCGTTTTATAAAACGCTTCCGCCCGATTTGCAGGCGTTTGCTTATCCCAGAATCTTCTTCGACAAAGCGCGCGCCCGCGCTATGTATTTCGAATGGTTTGAGCATACGTATCAGACGTTTGATTCCGACATGACCAAGATTTTCCTTGGGCCGTGCTGGGCCCATGGCGCAACGGACGAATTTCTGACACGCGTCAAGCGGACGGCGGAGGACCACGGCCATCTCCCCATTCATATCCACACGCTGCAAACGCCGATTCAGCGCGGGTACGGCCTGAAAAAATACGGGATGTCGCTTTTGAAGCGCATGGATCTGCTCGGCATTGTAGACGACAATCTCACGCTTGGGCATGCCGTGTATCTCGACGAGAATGACATTCAGGTTCTCCATGACAGAAACGCATCCGTCACGCATCACGCCAGCTGCAATCTGGCCATGCGCAACGGCATTTCCCCCGTCTGGTTCCTGCAGCGTGCGGGCGTAAACGTTGCGCTGGGCATTGACGAAAAGAGCATCAATGACGACGAAGACGCGTTTATGGAGCTTCGAATGATCTATTACCTCTCGCGTGTAAGCGGATTTGATCTGGCCGCCACGAAGGCCCTTACGCCGTACGAGGTTTTGACGATGGGTACGCGCAATGCGGCGCGCTCGCTTGGATTCCGGAACAAGATCGGCGCGTTGAATGCCGGCATGCAGGCGGATGTTGTGGTAATGGAGCTGGATGCGATTGAAAACGATCCGTGCGTGGTTCCGGATACGGATCCCGCCATGGCGCTGATCCACCGTGCGCTGGGACGCTATGTGTCGGATGTATTTGTAAATGGCAAGCCGGTCATCCGGGGTAAGAAATGCCGGACCATCGACGCGGACGCGCTCTATGCGGAAGTGCGGCAATTCGTTAAAAAGGGTATGCCGGAGGAGAGCCGCGCATATGCCGAGAACATGCAAAAACTCAAGCCCTATATGCAGGCGTGGTACAAGGATATGGACGATTTTGAAAGGGCTCCGTTCTACCTTGTAAACTCCGCAAAATAGATAGCGCCCGCGTTTTCCGGCACATGGAAACCCGCATGGCAAATTTTCGTTTGCCATGCCCCGGTACGCTTTTCAGCTGCCGGAAAAGTGACACATCAGGTTTTCTGCCCGCCCCAACATAAGTTTCTTTTGGCTTCCTTTTCTTTTTAAAGAAAAGGAAGCGTTCCCTTACAAAAAGGGAGCGCGGATGGTTCCGCGCTCCCTTTTTGTTATTGTGGTTCGATTTACTGTAAGTCGTTAAGCTTCTTGTAGTAGTCGTACTTATCCTTGGCTTCCTTCTCAGCGCGCTCGAAGAGTTCGGCAGCGGCCTCGGGGAACTGCTTCTCCAGGGAAGCGTAGCGCACCTCGCCCTTGATGAACTCCTGATAGCCGGCCTTGGCCTCCTTGCTATCGAGCACGAAGGGGTTTTTGCCCTGCTCGGCAAGCTCGGGGTTGTACCTGTACAGCGGCCAGTAGCCCGCCTCGACGGCGCGCTTGGCCTCCGCCTGCGATTTGCCCATGTTGATGCCGTGGTTGATGCAGGGCGCGTAGGCGATGATGAGGGACGGTCCCTTGTAGGCTTCTGCCTCGGCGAGCGCCTTGAGCCACTGGTTCTGGTTCGCGCCCATGCTGACCTTCGCCACGTACACATAGCCGTAGCTCATGGCCATAAGCCCGAGGTCCTTCTTCTTGGTGCGCTTGCCGGCCGCGGCGAATTTCGCGACGGAGCCGGTCGGGGTCGCCTTGCTGGACTGGCCGCCGGTGTTGGAGTACACCTCGGTATCGAGCACGAGCACGTTCACATCCTCGTTCATGGCAAGCACATGGTCGAGCCCGCCGTAGCCGATGTCGTAGGCCCAGCCGTCGCCGCCGAAGATCCAGATGGACTTTTTTACAAGGAGATCGGCGTTCTCGATCACCTCGCGCGCAAGCGTGCAGGCGTCGCAGACGCATACTTTGCCGTTCTTGATCCAATCGGCTTCCCATTCGGTGCCGGTGAGATCCACGTCCACGCCGTCCTTGCAGGCGGCGAGGAGCTTCGCGGAAGCGGCCTTGGAGCCCTCGGCATCGTCCATGTTCGCGAGCCATTCCGCGCCCGCGGCCTTAATGTCTTCCTCGGCGTACTCGACGGCGATAAGCTTTTTCACCGTTTCGGCAAGCCGTAAGCGCCTGTGCGCGGTGGCGAGGTTGATGCCGTAGCCGAACTCCGCGTTATCCTCGAAGAGCGAGTTGGCCCATGCGGGGCCGTGGCCCTCGGCGTTGACGGTGTACGGGCAGGTGGGGGCGCTGCCGCCATAAATGGAGGTACAGCCCGTGGCGTTTGCGATCACCATGCGGTCGCCGTACAGCTGGGTAATGGTCTTGATGTAAGGGGTCTCGCCGCAGCCGGCGCAGGCGCCGGAGAACTCGAACAGGGGCTTCCTGAACTGGCTGCCCTTGACTGTGGCGGGGTTGATATCCAGCTTCTTATCGGAAAGCTTCAGCGCGGCGGCCCAGTTTTTCTCCTCGCGCTCGGCGATGCCCGTGAGGGGCACCATGGTGAGCGCCTTGTTCTTGGCGGGGCATACGTCGGCGCAGTTGCCGCAGCCGGTGCAATCGAGCGGGGAGATCTGGATGCGGAACTTATAGCCCGCGAGCTCCTTGCCGGTGGCGGGGATGGTCTCGAAGGTATCGGGCACCGATTCGCCTTCCGAAACGAGGAACGGGCGGATGACCGCGTGCGGGCACACCAGCGAGCACTGGTTGCACTGGATGCAGTTTTCCTTGATCCACTGCGGCACGTCCACGGCGATGCCGCGCTTTTCGTACTGCGAGGTGGCGGTGGGTACGAAGCCGTCGGGCGAGAAGCAGGAAACGGGCAGCTTATCGCCGTTTTGCGCGAGCGCGGGGCTTATGAAGGTGGAGAAGTAGTTATCCAGCGTGGTGGGCACGGGCTTTGCGCCCTCGGTGGTGGTGGCCCAGGAGGCGGGGTAGTTGATCTCCTTCACGCCCGTAAGGCCCGCGTCGATGGCGCCGTAGTTCATTTTCACGACCGCGTCGCCCTTCTTTTCGTAGGACTTCTTGGCCGCGGCCTTCATGAAGGAAACGGCGTCCTCCACAGGGATGATGTTGGCGAGCTTGAAGAAGGCCGCCTGCATGATGGTGTTGATGCGGTTCCCCATGCCCACCTCGCGGGCGATGGAGATGGCGTCGATGTTATAGAGCTTTAAGTGTTTTTTCGCGATGGCATTTTTCATCGCGGCGGGCAGCTCGCATTCCATCTGCTCGAGCGTCCACTCGGAGTTGAGCAAAAATACGCCGCCCTCCCTGATGCCCTCGGCCACGTCGTAACGGGTGACGTAGGAGGGGTTGTGACAGGCCACGAAATCCGCATGGTCGATGAGATAGCTCGACTGGATGGGCGATTTGCCGAAGCGCAGGTGGGATACCGTAAGGCCGCCGGACTTTTTGGAGTCGTAAGCGAAATAGGCCTGCGCGTACATATCGGTATGGTCGCCGATGATCTTGATGGAGTTTTTATTCGCACCTACGGTGCCGTCGGAACCGAGACCGAAGAATTTGCAGGCGATGGTGCCTTCCGGCGCGGCGTTCACAACGTCCTTCACCTCGATGGAGGTAAACGTCACGTCGTCGGTGATGCCCACGGTGAAGTGGTTTTTCTTAACGCCCGCGAGGTTGTCGTACACGGCCTTGACCATGGAGGGGTTGAACTCCTTGGAGCCGAGGCCGTAACGGCCGCCGATGACCTCAATGCCCGTGCGGCCGCCCTCGGCAAGCGCGGTAACGACATCCTGGTAGAGGGGCTCGCCCAGAGCGCCGGGTTCCTTGGTGCGGTCGAGCACGGTGATGCGCTTGACGCTTGCGGGGATGGCGTTAAGGAGCCTATCCGCCGCGAACGGGCGGTACAGGCGCACCTTGACAAGGCCGAGCTTCGCGCCGTTTTTGTTGAGAAGCTTGATGGTCTCCTCGGCGACTTCGGCGCCGCTGCCCATCATGACGATGATATTTTCCGCGTCGGGCGCGCCGACATAGTCGAACAGCTTATAGCTGCGGCCGGTGAGCTTTCCGACTTCGGCCATATAATGCTCCACGATCCCGGGGATCGCCGCATAATACTTGTTGGCGGCTTCGCGGCCCTGGAAGTAGATATCCGGGTTTTGCGCGGTACCCGATTGATGCGGGTGCTCGGGGTTCAATGCCCTCGCGCGAAACGCCTTCACGGCGTCGCGGTCGAGAAGCTTATCCATATCGGCATAGTCGATGGTTTCGACCTTTTGCACCTCATGGGAGGTACGGAAGCCATCGAAGAAATGCACGAAGGGCACGCTTGCCTTGATAGCGCTAAGATGGGTAACGAGCGCGAGGTCCATGACCTCCTGCACGGAGCCGGAGGCGAGCATGGCGAAGCCCGTTTGGCGGGCGCTCATCACGTCGCTGTGATCGCCGAAAATGGAAAGCGCGTGTGCGGCCAAAGCGCGGGCGCTCACGTGAAACACGCCGGGGAGAAGCTCGCCGGAGATTTTATACATGTTGGGGATCATAAGCAGAAGACCCTGCGAAGCGGTGAAGGTGGTGGTGAGCGCACCCGCCGCAAGGGAACCGTGCACCGCGCCCGCGGCGCCGCCTTCCGACTGCATTTCCGCGATGCGGACCTTCTGGCCGAACAGGTTTTTCTTGCCGTTGGCCGCCCATTCGTCGGCCACCTCGGCCATGGGCGAAGAAGGGGTGATGGGATAGATCGCAGCAACGTCGCTGAAAGCGTACGCTACGTGCGCCGCGGCGGTATTGCCGTCGATCGTCATGGTCTTTGCCATTCTATATATCCTCCTGTTTTGTTTTCTCGTGAAAGCCGGGAAAGGGAGCCGCGCGCCCGTATGCAACAGAGCACGCCGTTTCGGCCTTTTTCCCGCGCAGGCGGCAAAAAAGCCCAATGTACCTTGAATCCGCTACTATTATATAGGCACCGATTCGGGGTGTCAAGGCAAATGCGCCCGTTTTGCAGGAGGCTTTTCAAAAAATGAAGGAAATGTTTCAGAACTTCCGCGCACCGCTTCCCGCCCGCGCGCGGCGGCCGCCGCGCGGCTTTTGTTATAAGCTCCGTTTATGGTATAACGGCTTTAAAAAACGCGCGCGCGCTTTGCGGCGGATTTTTGCGGCAAAAATATCGCCGCCGCCCTGTTAATTTTTAATTCCGCTCCGCCGCAAACCGCGCTCCGCCTGAAAAATATGGAAATACGATACGCGCATGCACTTACGATGTTTTGGGAAAGCGCGGTTTAAATAAATCACGGCTCGATTTTTTGAAAAAAACAGAAGTATGTGCGCCTTTGACCAATAAAATTTACAATTCGAAACAAATTGACTGTTGAAAGCGTACATATCATGTATTATAGTTATAGCAAAAGAATCTTATCAGTTCATTGGTTAGGAGATAAAATTATGCCGGCAAAAATGAAAATTCGTTCCGCTTATTCCTCTCTTCCCTCCGCGGAACGCAAGGTTGCGGATTTTATCCTGCAAAATCCCGAAAGGGCTTCGCTTATGGTCATCAACGAGATCGCCGAGGCCTCGGGCGTCAGCGTTCCCTCCGTAACGCGCCTTGCAAAAAAGCTCGGTTACAAGGGTTTCCTCGATTTTCGCGTAGCGCTTGCCTCGGGCAATTCCTCGCTCGATTCCCTTAAGAGCGACCCCGTGCATCCCGACGATCCCGACGGCGTGGTGGTGGAAAAGGTATTTTTAGCCTACATGCGCGCCGTGGAGGATACCTTAAAGGCGCTCGACCGCGAAAAGCTTAGTGAGCTTGCCGACCATATTCTCTCGGCAAAGCGTATCTTCATCTTCGGCACCTCCATTTCCGCGACGCTCGCCAAGGATCTCGTGATGCATCTCAACCTTTCGGGATATGACGCAATCGACGTGAACGACCCCGTGGTGATGGAGCTTTACGCCAAGCGCTTTACGCCAAACGACGTATTCTTGGGTATTTCAAGAAGCGGCCGCACCAGGCTCCTGCTCGATTCGCTCAAGGCCGCCAAGCAAAAGGGCGCGTACTGCTCGTTCATCAGCAACTACGTCAACTCCCCCGCGGCGTCGCTTTCCGACTCGTTCTTCTGCACCTCCCGCGTGGACGACGTAAAGTCCATCGTAGGACGCGAGACCAACGTTTCCATGTACACGCTCGTAGGCGCCCTATTGGTGCTTCTCGCGCGCAAGCGGCCGGAGACGATCATCGACTGACGCCGAAGAAAAAGTGCTTGCACCGCTTTTTTGAGGACTTTTCCCGGGGGGGTCCGCCATGATCTTTTCCGATTACCATACCCATACGGTCTATAGCCACGGCGCGGGCACCTGCGAGCAGAATGTTCTCGCCGCGATCGAACGCGGGCTTTCGCGCGTCGCCATCAGCGAACACGGGCCCGCGCACCTTTTTTACGGCGTCCGCAACGAACGCCTGCGCAAGCTTCGCCGTGAGGTGGATGAGCTCGCCTGCCGCTACGCCAACGATATCGAGGTGCTGTTCGGCCTCGAATGCAACCTAACGGACTACGGCGCGTGCGACGCGCCCGGCGACGCGCCC
This sequence comes from Eubacteriales bacterium, assembly GCA_021372675.1. Lineage (GTDB taxonomy): Bacteria > Bacillota > Clostridia > Christensenellales > CAG-138 > UBA7707. The sequence continues at coordinate 6,742 of JAJFTZ010000071.1, read as the reverse complement.
GCCATCTGCGACGTGCTGCTTCTCGCCTTTCATAGGGGCGTGCGCCTCAAGAGCCCCTTCATGCGGCGCCTCGGCGCGGAGGCTTTGGGCCTGCATAAAAACGACCCCGTGGAAACCGCCAACGCGCTTTTGGAGGCCGCCGGGAAATACCGCATCACCGCGCTTTCCCACCCCGGCCTGTACGTAAAAAGCGATATCCCCACCCTCGCCAAGGGCGCGGCGGAGCTCGGCGTGCTGCTCGAGATCAACGCCTCGCGCGTTACCATGAGCAAGGAGGAGCTCAAAAAGGCCGACGAGCTCGGCGCGAGCTTCCTCATCAACAGCGATGCGCACAGGCCCAACGACGTGGGCGAATTTGCGAGCGCGCTAAACGCCGCGCGCGAAGCCGGCGTAATCGACAGCGTGCTCAACTATGTGCCCGATATGCCCGAGCTCATCTTTCTGCCGGGTACGGCCGCCGCCGTCCCCGCGCCGGGCGCCGGGTTCGACATGTAAGCGCATCCCCGTTATTGAAATCCTCCCGATGCAAAAGCGCCGCCCCTTTTAGGGGCGGCGCCTTGCTTGTCGAAAAAGTGCCTGCGGCACTTTTTCGAGGGTCTCAGGAACAACCTGCGCCTTCGGCGCGGCCGGTTGTTCCTGCAAGGAAAGCCTTGCGCTGCAAGACTTTCCGCCGCCACCGCACATGTCGCCGGCGGCGGTTGGAAGCCTCCGGGGGCCGTGGCCCCCGAACCCTCAAGGCTTTTTTGACAGCCTGAGCGCCGCCCCTAAAAGGGGCGGCGCCGTTTTTTCGTTTTGCCTCTATTTCACAATGATGCCGTTCTCGTACAGGGGAACGACGTCCGTAAGATCCTGCTTGAAGCAGAACTCCACGTCCTTTTCAAAGCCCATCTTTTGCAGGTAGGCGAAATGCTTCGTCATGGAAAGATCGGCGCGTCCGTCGATCCAATCGGCATAGATCATGCTGCAAATAAGGGTGAGATCGCTCATCTCGAGCGGCACATCGGCGTTTCGCGCGAGCGCGTCGGCGATGGCGCCCGCCGCGCAGATATCGTCCGCCGAAACGAGGCCGTCGGTGCCCGCGCACGCGATGATGATATCCTCGCCGAGCGCAAGCGCCCTTTTCGCGACGGCGGTGCGGTTGATCATGGCGCCGATTAAAACGTTTTTCGCGTCCTGTACGGCGTGAATGGCCACGGTGCCGTTGGTGGTGCTAAACACCACGCTTCTATCGGCCACGTTCTCGGGCGAAAACTCGAACGGGGAGTTGCCCAGCGTGAAGCCGTTGAGCTTGAAGCCGCCGCGCTCGCCCGCAAGCACGCAGCCGCCGCCGAGCCGCGAGGCGATCGCGACCGCGGCGCCCGCGTCCGCCGCGGGCACCACCTGTTTCGCACCGTTTTTGATGGCGCATATGATGCTGGTGGTCGCCCTTAAGACGTCCACCACGATAACGGTTTTGTTCGAAAGGCTGTTGCTGCCTACCTTGACCGTATGGGAAAATGTTTCTACACGCATAGTCGCTCCTTTAAGGGAACCGCTTGTTCCCCTACGCTAGCATTTTAGCAAAACGTCTCCCGTTTTGCAACTGCGATCGCGCTTGGGGTTCAGTACGCCGCGTACGCGAAAAGCATCGCCCCCACCGTGCCTACGATGCCCGCGAGGAGGGCGACCGGCACCGTGTAGCGCGTTTTGGTGACGCCCACCGCGCCGAAATAGAGCGCGATGGTGTAGAAAATGGTCTCCGTGGAGCCGAGCATCACCGACGCGGCGTAGCCGGAAAACGAATCCACGCCGTAGGCGTCGAACACGTCCTTCAAAAGCGCCATAGCCGCGCTTCCCGAAAACGGGCGCAGCACGAAAAGCGGCACAAGCTCGCGCTTAAGCCCGATCGCCTCAAACGCGGGGGCGGTAAACTCTATGACCGCCGCGAGCGCGCCCGAAGAGCGCAGCACCGTGAGCGCCGCCATCATCGCCGCCATGGGCGGAAGCACGTGCAAAAGCAGGGGAAAGGTTTCCTTCGCGCCCGCGATGAACGCCCCGTAAACATCCGTTTTTTTAGCGTAGGCGTAGATGAAAAGCGCCACGACGAGCGCGGGCACGAGGTAGCTCATAGCCTTCTTAGTAGCCGCGCCATACCGAACGCCGCCAAAAACGCCACTGCGGACGAAACGAGCGTGGGCAGCACCACCGCGTAAACATCGGTGGAATTGTACACCGCGCGCAGCGCTAAAACATTGGTGGGCAAAAGCTCTACAGCCGCGGCATTCAAGCACAAAAACATGCACATATCGTGCGTGGCGGTTCCCTTATGCGGGTTCGTTTTTTCAAATTCGCGCATCGCCGCAAGCCCAAAGGGCGTGGCGGCGCTTCCAAGACCGAAGAAATTGGCCGCGAGGTTGAGCGTAACGGGCGCGGCCGCCTGCGGCGAATCCGGGAACAGCCGCTTAAACACGGGCTTCGCCGCGCGGGAAAGCGCGTTTACAAGCCCCGCCTCCTTGGCCACATTCATAAGCCCCATCCACAGCATATACGCGCCCGCGAGGGAAATACAGAGCGTGACCGCGTCAGACATGCCCGCGACGAGCGCGTCCGCCGCGCCGCCGGGATCGCCGCCCGCCGCGAATACCGCGATGCCCGAAACGAGCATGATCCCCCAAAGCCAGTTCATCACGCAAACCACCTCAAGAATGTTTATGAGGAGGGGTTAAGGAATACGACAAAACGCGGCGCCATAAGCGCCGCGTTCTCAAAGCCCGAAAATTCGCATTCAGCGCGGCTTGCAATCCCGCTCTATTTTCCCATGCGTTTTTTCATATGTTTCGATGCAATCCCGGATCAGTATTAAAATCTGACTGTTTGCGGAGCGTCCCTCATAGTCCGCCACAACATGCAGCTTATTCAGCATTTCATCGTCAATACGGATGGAAAGGCTCTTAGCAGCCATAGAATCACCTCAAAGTGTATCTATTTTATATTTATTTTAGTAGGCATCTATGCTATTATGTTTCATATAGATATGAAATATGTCTAAAATGCATTCACGGGGTATGCGGTGCCGGATTACAGAGAAATGTATGCTAAAATGATGACGGCCTGTGAGCAAGCCATCCAGCTTGTGATTACGACGCAACGGGAATGCGAGGGGCTGTATGTTGCCGCGCCGGTGGGGGAGCTTCGGATGCTCGCGCAGCCTGCGAAGCGCAAGAAAGACGCGCACGGTGAAAAAGCGGGGTACCGTGATCCCGCCGCGCCGCAAAAATGAGTTGCGGTTTTTCTCCTATATAATTGATTGATTATTCATTTTATGCCTTTAGGCAAGAACCGGTCTTTATCTTTCGTCTTTTGCCGCGTCCTTCAGCTTCAGCGCCAGAGCATACGCGTCGTTGCGGGGCACGTCGAGCACGGCGCTCGCCTGCTTGGCGGCGTCCTTGGCGCTCAAGCCCTGCTCTAAAAGCCGCGAAAGGAACGCCTCGAGCTTTTCGGGCGCGGCGTCCTCCGCGCTCAAAGCGGGCGCGCCGCCCACGGCGAGCACGCACTCGCCCTTGGGCGGTTCCTCCGCGTAGCGCGCCGCGAGGGAGGAAAGCGTGCCGCGCGCTGCCTCCTCATGAAATTTGGTAAGCTCCCGCAAAAGCGCGGCGGGCCTTTCGCCGTAGGTTTGATAAAGCTCGTCAAGCGTCGCCTTGATGCGGAGCGGGCTTTCGTAGAAAAGGAGCGTGCCGTCGTGCCGGGCGAGCGCGGCAAGGCGCGCGCGCCTCTCTTTTGATTCGCGCGGCAAAAAGCCCGTGAAGCAGGCGTTTTGCGTTGGCAGCCCGCTCAGCACAAGGGCGAGGAGCGGCGCGGACGCGCCGGGCAGCACCTCAAAGGGGACGTTTTCGCGGATGCACGCGGCAACGAGCCGCTCGCCGGGGTCGGAAATGCCGGGCAGCCCCGCGTCGCTCACGTAGGCCACGCGCATGCCGCCTTTGACCTTTTGCGCAATCTCCTCCGCGCGCTGCGCCTCGTTGTGCGCGTGGCAGGAGAACAGCGGCTTTTGGATGTTGAGGTGCTTCAACAGCGCGCCGCTGCGGCGCGTGTCCTCGGCATACACCCGATCCACCTCGCCTAAAACGCGGACGACGCGGAGCGTGATATCCTCGAGGTTGCCGATGGGCGTCGCGCAAAGGTAGAGCTTTGGTTCGAGCATAGCGCCTCCGTTTCTGCCGGAAAATCGCAGAGGCGGGCGGGGATCGGAATCCGCTCCTGCGACAGGCAAGTATTCTATAATTTAGCCCGGCAAGGGTTTCTTTTGCCTACTTTTCTTTCCAAAGAAAAGCAGGCGTTTCCCATAACATGCCCGTACGCCCGGCCTTCTTCGCCTCGATAAGCGCCACGTGCGGCGGCGCGCCGCGGCGGGTAAACACCATTTGCGCGCGCTTGGGCTCGAGGCGGTTCAGCTTAAGGGCGTAAAAGGCCTCCGCCAGACGCGAGACGGGGTACACGAGGTACAGCCTGCCCCCGTTTTTCAAAAGCCGCGCGGCGCTATCGGCCACATCGTACACGGTGCATTCGTCCTGATGGGTGCTGACGCGCTTTTGATTGTTTTGGCTCCTTGTGCCCGACGCGTGATAGGGCGGGTTGCAGACGGCCACGTCGAAGCCGCCCGCGGCGAGGTCGAGCTTGGGGTCGCGAAGGTCGGCGCAAACAACGCGAATAAAATCCTGCTGCCCATTCATTCGCGCGGAGCGGCGAAGCATATCGCACATGTTTTCATCGAGCTCCACGGCGGTCACGCGCGCGCCCGTTTTACCGTTGATCAAAATCGACAAAATGCCCGTGCCCGCGCCTAGGTCGAGCACGCGTTCCGATTCCTTCGCGCGGGCAAAGTTCGCAAGCAGCACCGCGTCGGTGCCATAGGTAAAGCCGCGCGTATCGCGGATAATCTTTAAGCCGTTAAAAAGCAGGTCCTCCACGACCTCGTGCGCGTAAAGCTCCATGCAGCCTCCACAGGGTTTTTTTCATTATACCCGATAGGGGCCATTTTGGAAATGCAAGGTATATTTACCTTGACAAAGGTAGATTCTATGCGTAAACTCAATGTATTCATACCGCGACGACGGAAAGAGTACGCCAAATGCCCCTTGTAGAGAGCCGGCGGTCGGTGCGAGCCGGCAGGGGATATGCGCGGAACATGGCTCCCGAGCGGCTGCCGCCAAAAGGCATCTCATTTTTGCCCTTGAAGCGGAGCGGGCTTCGCCCGATACAGCGGATGCAAACGAGCCCTTCGCGTTTAGCGGGGGGGAAAAAGGGTGGTACCACGGCGCAAGCCGTCCCTCGGCCAGTTTGGCCTTGGGACGTTTTTTTTATTTTGAGCGATGCCCCCGCAAAGCGGGGATAGGGAGGTTTTTATGGCAGACAGAAAAAGCTACTACATCACGACGCCCATCTACTACACGAGCGGCAATCTGCACATCGGCCACAGCTACACCACCGTGGCGGCGGACGCCATCGCCCGCTATAAGCGGCTCACGGGCTACGACACCTATTTTTTGACCGGCTCCGACGAGCACGGGCAGAAGGTGGAGCGCGAAGCGAAGAAAAAAGGCGTTACGCCCAAGGAATATGTGGATGAGATCGTCGCCTCGTTTCAAAACGTGTGGAAAGCGCTCGACATCTCCTACGACGGCTTCGTGCGCACCACCGACGATTACCACGAGGCGGGCGTGCAGAAGATTTTTAAAAAGCTCTACGAGCAGGGCGACATCTATAAGTCCTCCTACAAGGGGCATTACTGCACCCCCTGCGAGGCGTTCTGGCTCGAGCGCCAGCTTCAAAACGGCTGCTGCCCGGACTGCGGCCGCCCCGTGGAGCTTGTGGAGGAGCAAAGCTACTTTTTCCGTTTGAGCAAGTACGCGGATAGGCTCATCGCACACATCAAGGAGCACCCGGAGTTTATCCAGCCCGAGAGCCGCGCCAACGAGATGCTCAATAACTTCCTTTTGCCCGGCCTCGAGGACCTGTGCGTTTCACGCACCACGTTCAAGTGGGGCATCCCCGTGGATTTCGACCCCGGCCATGTGGTGTACGTTTGGGTGGACGCGCTTTCCAACTATATCACCAAGCTCGGGTATCTTTCGGGGGACGATTCTCTCATGGAAAAGTACTGGCCTGCCGACGTGCACCTTGTGGGCAAGGAGATCGTGCGCTTCCACACCATCATATGGCCCATCCTACTGATGGCGCTCGGCCTGCCGCTCCCCAAGCAGGTGTTCGGCCACGGCTGGCTTGTGCTCGACGGCGGCAAGATGAGTAAAAGCAAGGGCAACGTTGTCGATCCCGTTGCGCTCTGCGAACGCTACGGCGTGGACGCCATCCGCTATTTCCTGCTACGCGAAGTGCCGTTCGGTTCGGACGGCAACTTTACCAATGAAGCGCTGATTGCGCGCATCAACACCGACCTTGCCAACGACCTCGGCAACCTGTTGAGCCGCACGGTCGCCATGATCGATAAATACTTCGGCGGCGTGCTGCCCGCGCCCGGCGCATTCACCGAGGAGGACGCGTCTCTGGTCGCGCTGGCAAAAGAGCAGCCCGCCCGCGTGGACGCACAGATGAGCGAGCTGCATATTCCCGACGCACTGGCGGAACTCTGGAAGCTGGTGGGCGCCTGCAACAAATACATCGACGTCACCGCTCCCTGGACGCTGGCCAAGACCGAAGAGGGCAAGGAACGCCTCAAAACCGTGCTGTATAACCTCGCGGAGAGCCT
>JAJFTZ010000085.1 GCA_021372675.1 Eubacteriales bacterium | reverse complement strand
GACCTCTGCGTCAGCCGGACGAGCTTCCAGTGGGGCATTCCGGTCGATTTTGATGACAAACATGTGGTCTATGTCTGGCTGGATGCGCTTTCGAACTATATTACCGCCCTCGGGTGGGGCAGCGACGACGATTCGCTCTACAAAAAGTACTGGCCGGCGGACGTGCATATCGTGGGCAAGGAGATCGTACGCTTCCATACCATCATCTGGCCGATCATGCTCATGGCGCTCGGTGAGCCGCTCCCCAAGCAGGTGTTTGGCCACGGCTGGCTCGTGCTCGACGGCGGCAAGATGAGCAAATCTAAGGGCAACGTGATCGACCCGTTGAAGCTCATCGACCGCTACGGCGTGGACGCCATACGCTATTTTCTGCTGCGCGAGGTGCCCTTCGGGAGCGACGGCGTGTTCAGCAACGAGTCGCTCATTTACCGCATCAACAGCGACCTCGCCAACGACCTCGGGAATTTGCTTTCGCGCACGGTGAGCATGGTGGAAAAATACTTCGGCGGCGTTCTCCCCGCGCCCGGCGTTTATGTGGCCGAGGAAGACGACGAGCTTATCGCCGCGGCGCGCGACCTGCCGAGGCTTGTCGAGGAAAACATGAACGCCCTAAGGCTCCCCGAATCCCTCGAGGAGATTTGGAAGCTCATCGGCGCGTCGAATAAGTACATCGACGTGACGAAGCCGTGGATCCTCGCGAAGGACGAAAGCACGCTGCCGCGTCTCAGCACGGTTTTGTACAACCTCGCGGAGTGCCTCCGCTTCATAGGCGTTCTTCTGAGGCCGTTCCTCACCCGCACCGCACCCAAGCTATTCGCGCAACTCGGGATAGAAAACGACGCGCTCAAGACCATCGAAAGCCTTTCCTACGGCAATCTGCCGGCGGGAGGGCATGTGTGCAAAGGAGAGGCGCTGTTCCCGCGCATCGACGTGAAAGCAGAGCTTGAATCCCTCGCCGCCGAAAACGCCGCGCAGCTCGCAGCGGCAGAAGAAGTGGCGAAGGCCGAGGAAAAGAAATCCGAGAAGGAGGAAAAGGCCGCGCAGCCAAAACCCGCCGAAACTACGGCACCGGCTGTGGAAGCGCCCACGGAGGAAAGCCCCTTCATCGAGTACGACGATTTTTCAAAGCTCGACTTAAGGCTTGCCAAGGTGATCGCGTGCGAAAGCGTGAAGCGCTCCGACCACCTGTGGAACCTTACGCTCGAGGTGGGAGAGGAACGGCGCACGGTGCTTTCGGGCATCAAGGATTTTTACGCGCCCGAGGAGATTATCGGTAAAACCGTGGTGCTTGTGTATAACCTCAAGCCGCGCAAGATCTGCGGCATCGAGAGCCGCGGCATGATCCTCGCCGCCTCCGACGGCGACGATACGAGGCTTAGCGTGCTCACTACCCTCGCGCCCATGGAAAGCGGGCTGAAGGTAAGGTAATTTTAAAGTATGGGAAGCGGCTTGCGCCGCTTCCCATTTGCTTTCTTTGCTGATAAACTTAATGTACATCCGTAAAAATCCTGTCTGCGCGGCTTTCATCCCCGATTTCTTTTTAAGGAGGACGGTTATGAAAAGGCTTCTTTGCGGTATTTTGGCTTTTCTTTGCTTTTTCCTCGCGGCCTGCGCGGAAAAAACCGAGATCTCGTTTCAAACGGTGCTCGACGAAGCGAACGCGCTGCATAGGGCGCAGGCGGGGTTTGCCGTTACGGACAGCATCGACAAATTCAAGCCGGTGCTTCCGAAGGTAGGGGCGGGGTTTACGGAGGAGGAGCTTATCTCGTTAACGACGGGCCTCGGCAGCGAGGTAAACGCCGCCAAGCAGATTATCCGCGAGCAGGCGGAGGCGGACGTGGAGCTTCTTTTTCGCGCTTTCAAATACGCCTACGGCGCCTATGGGTATTTTGGCGGCGATAAGGGCTTCGGGACGGCAAAGGCCGCCATCCTTGACGACCTCGCCGCTTTGGGGAACGCTTTTGCGGTTAAGGAGCTGATCTCGGTGCTTGAGGAGCGCCTTGCTTTTATCAAGGACGGCCATTTTTTAATGAACGGCCGGCAGCTCGTCACGATGCAGACCTATTTCAGCACCGAAGAGCTTGCGTTCGGGCGCGACAAGCGCGGCTACTTTGCGCGTTTGGACGGCAAAAAGCAATATCTCCTATCCGTCGATGGCGACGCGGAGGTGGAGCGCTACATGAAGCTTTCCATCGGCCCCGACGGCGCGCTTACCTACCGGCTCGGCACGCTTGGCGATAGGGCAGGAAGGGCGATCATCGTGAACGCGGCGTTTGAAAAAACGACCGTGGCACTAACGCTTGAAAATATTGTTGGCGCGAGCAGGTACGACTTTTCGGCGGCGTTTTCCGAAAACCGAGAGGGCGCGGTGCCGGTGGTCGCCTACAGGGATTGCTTGCAGCATGATTCTTATGACGATTTTATAAGCTCCGCGCAGCGCCTGCGCGGCGACCCTATCGCCATCCTCGATCTGCGGGGGAACGGGGGCGGGGATGGCGATCTGGCTAACGAGTGGCTGGCCGCCTACGACCCCGAGGGCATCTCAAAAAACGGCCGCGGGGTAGGTTGCCTTACCCTTATGACCCCAGCTATCTTTTATTTTATGGCGCGCAGCATAAAATACTATCCCGGCCTTTATGCCTCGCCCAAGCTTCAGTATGACGGCTTTATGGAGGGGTACCGGCGCGCTTGGAATGACTATGAGCGGGTTAAAAACAGGGATGGGCTGCGCTTTTGCGAGGCGAAAGGGCTTTTGTTCGTGCTGATCGACAGCCGCACCATATCGGCGGGAGAATGGCTGCTTTCCGCCCTTCGCACAAGGGAAAATACGGTGTTCGTGGGCATGAACAGCGCGGGTATGCTGCTGGGCGCGACCGGAGAGAAGCTCTCCCTTCCTAATTCCAACATCCAGTTTGCCTTCGGAAGCCTCCTTTTGCTTACCTACGACGAACGCGTATTTCAGGAAGGCCGCGGCTTCCTGCCCGACATCTGGGTAAACGGCGACGCGCTCGAGCGTACGAAAGCGCTCATCGAGCATTACGGCTTGGCGGCCGAATAAAGGAGGAAACGAGCATGGCGCAAACGGAATACCCCCTGAAGGACGGCCGCACGCTCGTTATTTCCCGCCCGCAAAAGGGAGACGCGGCGGAAATGATCGAATACTTAAAGCGTGTCGGCGGCGAGACCGATTATCTTTTAATGGACGAAAACGGCATACCGGGGCTTACCGTGGAGGCGGAAGCGCGCTTTCTCGAGCAAAACCTTACCTTAACAGCGGGCGGCGTGTTCTGCGTGCATATCGGGGGCGAGCTTGCCGCCACGTTCAGCATAGAACCGCATCCGCGCGAGCGCATGAAGCATATCGCGCGGCTCGGGATCACGGTGTTAAAAAAATACTGGCATATCGGCGCCGGGTCTGCTATCATGCAGTTTATACTCGATTTTTCGCGCGAAACGAACACATTGAAAAGCCTTTGGCTCGAGGTGCGCGCGGATAACGTCAGGGCGATCGCGCTCTATGAACGGTTCGGCTTTCGGACCTTGGGCAGCTACACGAACGCCGTTTGCGTGAACGGAGCATACTTCGACCAGCTCGCCATGGAACGGCTCCTATAATTTTTAAGGAGGCTCGATTATGCCGCAGGCGGATTATGTGCTGAAGGACGGCCGCACCGTCGCATTTTCGCGGCCCGGGCGGGAAAACGCGGCGGAAATGCTCGCGTTTTTGAGCGCGGTCGGCAAGGAGAGCGATTTTTTGCTCAACGACGGCACCATAATGTTCACGCTCGGACAGGAGGAGGATTTTCTAGAAGCGAGCGCGAAGGACGCCTTGGGCGGCATATTTGTGGGCCGCGTCGGCGGCGAGCTCATCTGCTCCTTCGGCCTCACCACCTCCCCGCGCGAGCGGGCGCGGCACAACGTGACCATAGGGCTTACGGTACTCAAAAGCTACTGGGGCCTCGGCATAGGCAGCGCCATTTTCAGCTACGCGCTCGATTTCGCGCGCGAAACGGGCATCCTGAAAAACATGTGGCTGGGCGTGCGGGCCGACAACGAACGGGCCATCGCCCTGTATGAAAAATTCGGCTTCCGCGAGATCGGCCGCCATAAGAACGCACTCTATGTGAAGGGCGTTTACTACGACGAAATTCTGATGGATTTAGAGCTATGAGATTGTTCGATACCCACGCGCATTTGACCGACGAGCGCTTTGACCCCGACCGCGAGGCGCTCATCGCCTCGTTCCCCGAAAAAAACGTACGGCTCGTGATGGACATCGCCTGCGATGTGCGCGAGGCGGGCGAAACCATGGCGCTCCTCGACCGCTATCCCCCAATTTACGCGGCCGTGGGCATGCACCCGCACATCGCGGCGGAAACGGAGCTGTGCCACCTCGACGGGATCAAAGCCTTCGCCGCGCATGAAAAGGTGATGGCCATCGGCGAGATCGGGCTCGATTACCATTACGATTTCGCGCCGCGCGACGTGCAGAAAAAATGGTTTGCCCTGCAGCTCGAGCTCGCGCAGGAATTAAATTTGCCTGTGTGCCTCCACATCCGCGAGGCGTTTGCCGACTGCATGGATATTTTGCGCGCCCATAAAGCCAAATTGAAGGGCGTGATGCACTGTTATTCCGGCAGCCTGGAAACGGCATACCTGTGCATGGACATGGGGCTTTTTATCGCGTTCGGCGGGGCGATCACGTTTGAAAACGCTAAAAAACTTTCCGCCGTGGCCGCGCGGGTGCCGCTCGAGCGCATCGTGCTCGAGACCGACTGCCCATACCTTACGCCCGTACCGCTGCGCGGGAGGCGCAACGACCCCACGCTCGTCGTCCACACCGCGGAAAAGCTGGCGGCGCTTCAAGACAGATCGCTCGAGGAGGTGGCGGAGGTTACCTTCCAAAACGGGTTGAGGCTGTTTGAAATGAAGGACTCCTTATACAGCACGGAAAATTCCGCAAAATAAGCTTTCTTTTTTGCCCGTTCGATTTTATACTTAATTTATGCTGCAAGCTGAAACAGGCGTTGCGCCCGGATCTCTCCATTTCTTTATAAGAGGTAATGTATGAGCTTCGTTCCTGCGAAATGCCCAAGCTGCGGGGCAGGTTTTTCGGCGGACCCCTCCGCTCGCGCCGCGATCTGCGAATTTTGTAAAACCGAGCTGATCGTGGAGCAGGCAATCCGGCATTATAACGTTACAAATCACATTACGGATTCCGTCGTCAACCTTTACGGTCAGCAGTCCCCGGATCAGCTGTGGGAAAATGCGGCGGTTTACCTCCGCTTCAACGATTTCGATACGGCGCGCGGCTTTTATGCGGAAATGACGAAAAACTTCGCCGCCGACTATCGCGGGTGGTGGGGGCTTTTTGTTTGCGAAACGCGCGGTTTAACGGAAATGTTTTACGGCAAGCACATCCACTGTCAGCGCGCGCTGCTGCTCGCTCCCGAGCACGAAAGAGAAAGGCTGCAACGGGAGTATGCGGCATATCGGGATCGTTTCCTCGCAAAAAGCCGGGGGGAATACGCGCAGCGGCTCGCTTACGCGAACGAGGCGTCGGAGCAGAGCCTTGCGGAAAGGAAGCGCCTCGAAACCGATCTTGCGGTCGCCGCCGCCGCGCTCCAAGCGGTGAAACGTAAGCGCCGCCTTACCCTTGCGATCAGCCTTGGCGTTCTGGCAATCTTGCTGATTGTGCTCGGCGCGCCGCCGTCCGTTTTCTTCGCCCTGTTCCTGTTCGTCGGCTTGCTGCTGTTTTTGATCGTCTTTGCCAGATATACACCCGCGATGAAGAGGACGACCGCAGCCGAGGCTTCCTCAAAAAAGGCCCTGCAGGAAGCTCAGGTCAGGCACAGCACCCTCTCGTTGCAGCTTACGGAGGAAACCGCCCGGATAAAATACGAGCTCGACCAAAGGGAAGATGCTTTCGCGCAATGACGCGAATCCGCCCGGCTGCTTTACGGCGTTTTGCGTCCGTTCTTCGAAACCGCCCTTTTCCTTGCTTTGTTAATGGTTTCTTCAAGAAAAGTTCACGGCGCGGGCGCTTTTGCCAGCGCCGTTTTCCTTTTCGCGTGCGGGTATTTATGCTAGAATAGCCCTATGGAACAAAAAGATACGCTTCATAATAAGGAACCGAAAAAGCACGGCACGAAGTGGGACATTCTTCTCATCGTGCTGAGCGCGCTTTTACTGATCGGCGGCGTGGCCTTGATCATCCGCGAATACGTGCTTCTGCCCGATTCGGACTATGTGCCGCCCGCAACGCCCGCGCCTCCCACGGCCACGCCCGCGCTTACGCCCGTGCAGACGCTTTCTCCGTCTTCTACGCCGATTATCACCCCGAGCCCCACTCCCTATGTAAAGCCCGTCCCCGTTAAGATCAGCTTCGTGGAACAGCAGCAAAGCTGCCAGGTGTTCCCGAGCAATGTGGACGAGGACGGCCGTATGGAGGTGATCGACCGTCCCGACGCAGCGAGCTGGCTCGAGCTTGGGCCCGCCCCGGGCGAGGAGGGCAACGCCGTCGTCGCGGGCCACAGGAGCCTTAAGCATGTGGCGGGCACCTTTCAGGCGCTTTGGGATATCAAGGTGGGCGGCGCCGTCGTGATCGAGTTTGAAGACGGCCGCCAGCAATGGTTTTACGTGGGTACCATCAACCGCTACCCATTCAACGAGGTTCCCCTCGAGGTGATGGATTTCGGCGGGCCGAGCCGCTTGACGCTCATCACCTGCGTGGGCGACTGGAACAGCACGGCGGGCACCTCCTCCGAGCGCTTCGTAGTGGTGTGCTTCCCCGGCGAGGTCGTTTACCCCTCCCCCACGCCCGAGCCGACGCCCTCCGCGGCGCCGATAAGTTGAGGAAAAAGCCGCATGGAGCAAAACGATACGCCTAATAAGGACAAAAATCCGAAGAAGCGCCTTTCAAAATGGGATAAGGCGCTTGCCGCGCTGAGCGCGCTTTTGCTGATCGGCGGCGCGGTATTGCTCGTGCGCCAATACGTGCTGATGCCGGATTTCGACTATGTGGAGCCGCCGACCCCGCCGACCGCCGCGGCCGCGCCCGCGCCGACACCGACGCAGCCGCTTTCGCCGTCCGCAACGCCCATCGTTACGCCGAGCCCCACGCCCTACGTGAAGCCCATCCCCATCAAGATCAGCTTCGTAGAGCAAAAGCAAAGCTGCGAGGTGTTTCCGAGCAATGTGACCGAGGATGGCCGCATGGATATCGTGAAACGCAACGACGCCGCGAGCTGGCTCGAAACCGGTCCCGCGCCCGGTGAAACGGGCAATGCCGTTATAGCGGGGCACAGGAGCTACCAGAAGGTGGCGGGTACTTTTCAGGTGCTTTGGGATTTGAAGCCCGGCGACGCGGTCGTGATCGAATTTGAAGACGGCCGCCAGCAGTGGTTTTACGTAGGCTCCATCACCACCTATCCGTTCGACGAGGTTCCGCTCGAGGTGATGGCCTACGACGGGCCCGACAGGCTCACGCTCATCACCTGCGTGGGCGAATGGAACAGCAAGGCCCGCACCTCCTCCGAGCGCTTCGTGGTAGTGTGCTTCCCCGGCGAGGTCGTTTACCCTTCCGCGACGCCCGCGAACTGACCATAAGCATTTGACAGGGGCGCGAAAACAAGTTTTTCGCGGCTCTTGCAAATAAAAAAGAAACGCAGTATACTGAGCATGCTTCAGGGGTTGGTGAAATTCCACACCGGCGGTAATGCGGCTAAAATGCCGACGAGCCCGCGAGCCCGATACGGATTTCAATCATTCGTATTGTTTGGCAGAGTCCGGTACATTCCGGTGCCGACGGTAAACGCGCTTTTTTAAGCGCAAAGTCCGGATGAAAGAAGAAAAGGCCGTATTTTTCGCGCCGATTTTCCCCTTTTGCGTACGCAAAAGGGGTTTTTATTGTTAGGGGGTAAAGCTATGATCCGCTTTGGCAGCACGAAATGGCTCACGCGCACGGCGCTTTTGGCCGCGCTTTCGCTCATCCTCGTGTATTTCGTCCATTTTCCCATTTTTCCCGCCGCGCCCTATCTCGAATACGACATGGCGGATGTACCCATCCTCATGGGCACGTTCATGTTCGGCCCCGTTTCCGGCCTCCTTCTGACGGCGGTCGTGAGCGTGCTGCAATGGCTTTTGATCTCCCCGGCGGGCGGCTGGGTAGGCGCGGCCATGCACTTTTTCGCCACGGGTACGTTCGTGCTCACGGCGGGGCTCCTTTACCGCGGCTTTCATTCGCGCGTCGGCGCGGCTTTCGGCCTTGCGTTCGGCTCGATCGCCATGATCCTCGTGATGATACCGCTCAACTACATCTTTACGGTCAACTTCTACGGCACGCCCAAGGAAGTGCTGGACGAAATGATATGGCCGGTGCTCGTGCCCTTCAATACCGTCAAGGCGGGCGCGAACTCGATTTTTACCTTCCTTCTCTACAAGAGCGTCAGCAGGCTTTTCAAATTTGAAAGACACCGCGCGAAAAAGACGTTGCAGGAAAAGCTCGCGAGGCGCAAGCTTTCGCCGCCGTTCAAGCCCCTGTACCTCATTTTGGTGACGGTGATGCGCCTTCTTTATAAAAAGCGCCTCGGGCTTACCATCCGCCGCGAGATCGAGCTTAAAAACTATAAGGGGCCGTACATCGTTGTATCGAACCACGCCTCGCGCTACGATTACCTTTACGCGACCATGGCGTTTTTCCCGCACACGCTCAACTTCGTGGCGGGCTACAACGAGTTTTTCCGCGCGCACCTCGCGTTTATCTTCCGGCTTATGCAGGTGGTGCCCAAGCGCAATTTCGTGCCGGACACCTACGCCATCCGCTCGGTCTCGCACATCCTCAAAAAGGGCGGAAGGGTAATTTTGTTCCCGGAGGGCATGAGCTCCATTTCCGGCGCGAACCAGCCCGCCGCCATCGGCAGCGGCAAGTTTTTGAAGCATTTCAAAGTGCCCGTTTTGAAGATGCGGATCGCGGGCGGCTACCTTACGACCCCCAAGTTCAGCCTCGACGAGCGCCCGGGCAGGGTGGAGGTGGAGGTCTCCGAGCTTTTCACCGCCGAGCAGCTTGCTGCTATGAGCGCCGAGGAGATACAGGATAGGCTTGACGAGGCACTTTACCACGACGATTACGCGTGGAACAAGCGCGCGCGGGTCTCCTTCGACGCGAAGGGCAAAACGGCCGATCGCTTACACACGCTTTTGTTCTGGTGCCCCAAATGCGGCGCGGAATTCGCGATGAAAGGCGAAGGGAACACGCTTGCCTGCTCGCGCTGCGGCAACGGCGCGACGCTCAACGACAAATACGACCTTACGCCCCTCGACGAGGGTTGCGTCATCCCCGAAACGCCCCAAAGGTGGTTTGAGCTGCAGCGGAAGCACATTTACCGCACCGTAAGGGCGGCGGGCTTTACGCTAAAAGAGCATGTGCGCATCGGCGCGCTGCCGCGCTACGAATACCTGAAGGATCAAAGCACCTCGAAGATCGTGGGCGAGGGCACGCTGACGCTCGACCGCGCGGGCTTTTCCTACGAGGGCACACGCGACGGGCGGGCGTTCTCCTTCCACATCAACCCCGCGCAGCTTCCCACCTTCGGCATGTGCACGGATATCAGCCGCTTTTACACCTTTGTGGACGGCGAATTCTTAGAGTTTTTTTCGGAGGGCGAAACGGTGGAAAAATGGTTCCTCGCCGCCGAGGAAATACACCGCCTCGAGGGCGGCGCGTGGCGGAATTTTAAAAGCGCGGATACGTACGAGGCGTAAAGAAGCGGAACATGAAAAGGGCGGGATGATATTTCATCCCGCCCTAAGTTATTATGCTTTTTGGAGCGCTGTTACGCTACGATATCGCCCTGGTAGGAGATAAGCGACGCGTCGTACACGCCGTCCACCTTGAGGAGCCTTTCCACAAAGCCGGTTTCGGAATCCTTGAGGCGAAGCTCGAGGGTCATCTCGATGCCGTCGCGTTGCGCGGTCTTGCTTTTAAGCCGCGCGTTGGGCAGCTGCTTCACGAGCTGCTTCACCTGCTGCGAGGCACCCTCGTGGTAGTGGATGATTAAGAGATACGGCAGGCTCGATTTGATCTTGAGCACGCTCATGATGAGGAGGATCACGCCGATGCCCGCCGCCGCGATCACGGCCACCACGTAAAACTTAATGCCGATGGCGATGCCCTCGCCGACCGCCCAGAACATGAACACCGTATCGATGGGGTCCTTCACGGCGGTGCGGAAGCGGATGATGGAAAGAGCGCCCACCATGCCGAGGGAAAGCGTGAGGTTGTTGTTGATGAGCATCAGCATCACGCTCGTCACGAGCGTCAGGAGGACGAGGCTCACGTTGTAGTTGCGCGAGTACATCACGCCGCCGAACGTGCGCTTATAGATGAAGAAGATGAACAGACCCACCGCAAACGCCACGATGATGGTCAAAAGCATTTGCGCGGGGCTTATGGTGCTTACAAAAAGCTCGCTAAGGTTAAAGTCTCCCATGGGTATCCTCCTGATCTCCGGGGCGCGCCCCGAGTGTTTATTCCATTCGCCACAAAGCGATTATAATTCATATTTTCTGCACAGGCAATACTTGCTGATGGCGCTTCGCGCGTGCGCGTCCACCTGCAAAAGCGCGCGCACGTAGGTGGGCAGATAGCGGTTGAACTTCACCTCGAGCACCATGTCGTAGCCCGAAACGGCCGGGTAGGTGATCGTGTTGGGGTTAAACAGATCCACGCTGCGAAAACCCGTGCGCACGTTTTTATCGAAGGTGACGCGCACGTCCTCCACGGAAAAGGTATAAGCTTCGCGCGTATAGTCGACGAGCACACGGGGCTTATAGAGCGAGGTCGTGAAGGTGCGGTACATCCTGCGGGCAAAAGGCTCCTCGCGGCTTAAGAGCACGCCGTAGTCGCCCGCGATGAGGCTTTCGGCCTCGCCCCGCGAAAGGGCGAGCGATTCCTTGAGGATGTAGCCATTTTCCTTGTGCTTGCGCTCGAGCTTCACCACGTCGTCCTTCATGTTGTAGATGCGAAGCCTATACTTGTCGCGGCCGTTCTCGCCCGCGAGCTTTTCGCGAAACGCGCTATCGTCGATATCGTCAAAATAGAGGCTGCGTATAAAATATTCGCCCTCGCGAAGCTTCGCGTAGCGATCCTGCTCCAGGGTGAGGCGAAGGCGGTTGCTTAAAAGCTCGTAATCGCCCCGGTTCAAATAATATTTCAGCTCGTGCCGGTATTTCGTGTTGACCTTCATCCGAACACCTCGCTCATATAGCCGTCGCTCAGACCAAACGTCTGCTGCAGTATCTTTTTTATGGCGGCGGGCCGCTTGTCCGCGAACGTGCGCACTTTTTTGATATGGGTTTGGAACGAATCGTAGCTTGCGAGGTTTTCGCTCACCTGCGTCCTGCCCTTGAACGTAGCCGCGTTGAACAGCGCTCTCTCTCGCGCGATCTCCGGCTCCACGGTCGCATAAAGCTCGTCGATCAGGGCGTTTACCCGCTCTGGCGCGTACACCGTTTTCATAAGCTCGCCGAAACGGCGCAAAAACGCGTCGCGCCACGCGTCATTTTTTAAAAGCTTGTTGAAAAGATCCGAACAAGGCTTCGTGGAAAGGCGGCGGTAGGCGAGGGTATCATGGCTGTATTCTCCCCAGCCCCAGCAGAAATCGTAATAGACCCACTTCCACTTCCCGCCCGGAAGCTTATAGTATTGGATGTTCCAGACATCCGTGTTCGCCACATAAATCTCGCAGATCATGTAATCCATAAAGCTCTGCATGTCGACTTGGCTTTCCACATACGCGTAGGCGTCGGCATTCGCGAGGTCGTGCGCGCTCACATAGGCCATAAGCCCCTTCCAATCCTGCGAGCTGCCGTTGCTTATGTTCTTTTCGGACTTGATAAGGTCCACATCGTCGTTATTTTCGGTGTTCTCATGCTGCGCCACGAAAAAACGGCTGCGTTTTTCCCTTAAAAAATACACGCCCCAGTATTCGCCGTTGAGATATAAAACATAGGGCTTGTACGCCTGATAGAGCATGTTTACATCCGTGCCCTCCAAAATCCCGGCGGAAAGCTCGTCGCGAATTTTGGAAAGCGTCTGATCCTGCGCGCCCGCGCGGAGCACCAGCGACTTATACTCGGTATAAGGCCGGTTTTCAAAAAACGGGTACGCGAGCGAATTGCTCCCGTATTCCGAGCGCGCGATCACCGTAAAGCCTTTTTGGGCGCGCATGCGCCCGTACCCGCCGGCAATACGCATGCTGATATTCTGGCTGAACACCTGCGTGCCGCCATCGTTGAAGATAGCGAAGCTCCCCGGGCGTTCCCATTGGGATTGTATCTCCTCTCCCTGATAGCCGCGGCCCTCGTAATAGTTGGCGCTTAAAAGCATTTCCTCAAGCGTGCCGCTGCCGTCAAAATCCTCGCCGTAGGCGTAGATACCCGTTTTTTCATCCCACAGGTTATCTGGATCGGTCACGAGCGTAGCGACGGGCAGCTTGTGGTTCACGCCGTCGGAGGTAAAAAGATACGTGCCGCTCACCGAAGCGCCGGGAAGATACCCCTCGCGCACGGAAACGGCGCGGATCACGGTGTTTTTATCGATCGCGATAGGGCCGTCGTATCTTTTTGAATTTTGCGTGGGCGTGGTGCAATCGGTGGTATAATACGCCGTTTCACCCGCGGGGACGGAAATCTCAAGCGATATCGCGTTTTCAAAAATGCCGGGCGCCGTTGAAAATACCGGGGCCGCGGTGATGCCGTTGCTTCCCTCTCCGTTCGCCTTACCGGGCGTAGAGGTTTTATAATAGACCGTTTTTCCGCTTTCGTCGCGGCCGCAGCTCACGTCGGACAAAAACGCGCCCGCGGCGAGCTTGTTCAAAAACCTACCCTGCGCGTCGAACAAATAAAGCGCTTCGCCCGCGGCGCTTATGGAAAACGTCAGGTCAAGCTGATTTTTTTTTTGCGCGTCGCCCGCGGCGAGGCCGGAGGCGTAAACGATAAGGTAGCCGCCCGGTTCCACGCTTATGTCGGAGAACACCCATTTGGCGGGATTGTTGGGGTTGTTGGTCACGCCGTAGCCCGCGAGGTTCACCGCGGAGGAACCGGCGTTATGCACCTCGAACCAATCGGTGTATTCGCCCTGCGGATCGGCATAGGCGCTCGAATTGAAGCCCATCATTTCGGAAATGTAGAGGTCGCCGGGGGAAGCGCTCAGGCTTTGCGTGAATTGCGCGTAGCCGTCGTCGGTATTCGGATAGCCGGGGGTGGGCTTATGGCAAAACCCAAACTCGCCCGTGCCGTCGGGCACGCGCGCCATGGAAACATCCGCCTCCTGCCGCGCGTAGGCGTAGCTATCCACGATCTTGCCGGTTTTCCCGGCGAGCACCACGTCTTCCTCGTAGGCGCGCAGCGAAAACGGAACGTGAATTTTATCGCTCCCGGCCGCACTCTCGCCCCCGGAGCAGAAAATGAGAAGATACCCCTTCGCCGCGATCACGGTGCCCTCGGGGAGCTTATACTTCATGGGCTGATCGAGGCTGTCGGAAATGCCGCAGCCGCTTAAGTCCACCTCCGCGTCGGTAGCGTTGTAAAGCTCGATCCAATCGGAATAAGCGCCCGCGTCGTCCGGCAAGGTGGTAATGTTGGACGCCATAAACTCGTTGATATACACGCCCAAGCTCTCGCCCGCGCGCAAAAGCTCCGCGTAGGCGGCGATGCCCTCCGCGTCGTTCGCGTAGCCGGGCGACGGGCTCTGCTCCAGATAATTCCCGGAATCATCGCGCGCGAGGGTCTTGCCCTCCGCGACCGCGCGAAGCTGCACAGAATCGAGCGCCTGGCCGCGCGCGTCAAAAAGCACCACGGCCTCGTTGGAGGAGATGCGAAACGGCGCGTAAAGCCCCGCCTCCGTGCCGCCCGAGCAGTAGATCACCAAAAAGCCGCTGGCGGCGATTTTTGTGCCGGAGGGGATCACGTACTTCGCGCCCTCGAGCAGGCCGTCGGAAAGGCCGAGGCCGCCCACGTCCACCTCTTCCTCAGAGATATTCTTAAGCTCCACCCAATCGGGATAGCTGCCGTATTCATCCGGCACGGAGCCCTTGTTGCTGGACATCACCTCGTTGATGACCACCACGTTCGCGCCGGAATCCACCTGCGTTTTTGTATTTGCGATCACCAAAACGAGCGCCGCGCACAAAAGCGCAGCGAGCAGCGCCGCCGTAATGATTTTTCGAGCCTTCAAAGCGTTCCCCTCTTTTGCCGGGTTTACCTTTTTTATCGCCGGGCGCACCGTTCAGGTTGCCCGGCTCCATGTGATTTTACCACACCCGCGCGGCCTTGGCAAAAAAAGTCGCCAAAATTCACAGACCGTACGCAAATAAGGAAGAAACGGCGCGGCTGCGGGGGCTTAGGCCCAAAAGACAGGGAGCTACCAAGGAATTCCCTCGATCCATTCCGCCTTCGCTTGTTGGTAGCCCGTGCCGAACACCTCTTCAAACGTAACCTTATCGCCCTCCGAGCAATACCGGAGGAATGCCGAAAGCGAATACTTGCCGATCAGGTAATCCGCAAATGCATACGCTTCCTCATAGCTGAGATCCTCGGCCGTCTGCCGTATAAGGCCGTACCGCGCGTATTGCGGATGCCGCGCGGCCGTCTCCCCCAGCGCCTTGTAATAGGCTCCCACCCTGAAGCTCCCCGCACCGATCTCCTCGTGCTCCCGCGGCTCGCCGGCATAGCTAAAGTAGGCGGCCCTCAGCATGGCGCGGTATTGCGCATATTCTTCCGTTTCAGCAACGACCTCATCGAACAGCGTTTTATAACAGAGGTCGACCCCCGGGTCCCCCTCCCGCTGGAGCGCGTCCGCCGCAAACGTATAGGGCAGATATTCCGCGATCGCCTCATGCCGCCAGCTCCAGCGATTTGGCTCATCCAGGAATCTGGACGGAATCAGGATATCCACCGTTTCATGCAGAAAAGCAAAGCTCCGCGTCAGTTCGACCTTTCTTTCGTCCGGGTACGCGCAGGACAAGCCGCCGCCTCTCTTAAAATAGTAATAGATCGGCGAGCCGTAGTTATGTGAAATATCGTTATAGTATTCCGGCGCAAACGCCTTGATACCGGCTAAGACCCCCCGCATACCCTCCGCGCTCCAATAGAGAAAATCCCTTACGGCCTTTGGCGTGTCGATATCGCCGGGTAGCGGCAGCATGCGAAACACATGCCGCCCGGCCGTAGTAACGACGAGCGGATAGCTCGCCGAAGACGAATAGCTGTACCCCGCAAAGGCTTCCGCGTAAGGGTCGGTGTATACGCGGTCAACGCCGAGTTCTTTTAGCCATTCCTGCCGGTAGTCCCTATCGCCTTCCTGAAAAAACGCCTCCGTGCCGTACTTCCCCAAGATGTACGCGGTCAGTGAGCGCGCCGTTGCGCGGGCGACGGAAAGCTCCTGCCCGCTCGCGAATCCCTCCGTGAAGTAAGCGGGGAAAAGGCTCAGCACCTGCATCCTTTCCTCGTCCGCCCGCCCGTAATAGGCGTGCAGGGCGGCCTCGTCCATGGTTTCGCCAAAGGCATACGCGATAAGCCCCTTTGTTTTCCACCAGCATTTATAAGGGTCGAAACCGAGCGCAACAGAGATGAGCATTTCACGGTAGGCCCCGTTTTCCACATCCTCCGGCGTACAGTATACGAAGTACCCGATCCGCTCCGCCATGCCGTGCAGGGTCTTTTGCACAACATAGACCTCGGGCACGACCTGCTTCAAGGGAATTCTCGCGGCGATGGCGCCTAGGTCGCCCGTCACGATTTCCCAAAGGCGGGCGGCCCGCTCCTCGCTGAAAACCCTAGTTTCTATGTTCAGGGTGCAGGCTTCGTTGGACGCGGTGTTAAAGGAAAACGCTTGGCTGTACGCCTTGACCGCTTTGTGCGTGCCGCCGAACGTGAAAACCGGCGTGGCAGACGGCGTCCGCCGCGCGCCCCCGGCCGCGCAGCCCGCCAAAAGAAAGAGCACCGCGAGGATCGACGCAAAAAACCTTTTCATCTTCCGCCTCCTTCGGCTATAAAAGCGGCCGCATTTTTTCATCTTACACCCGGCAGTTTTGCGATACAATCGGAGGAAAGCATATCTATCTCCCTTATCCTGTAGCCTTTGCATGCGGAGACCTTAGCCGGCAAGATTTTAAAGCGATATACTCTCCTTTTTTGTCCCTTCATCCCGGTGTTTTAAGAAACTCCTCCATGCTCTCCGCCAGCGCTTGCTCAAAAGTCATACCGAACATGTCCTCAAAGGCAATTTTATCCCCTGCGAGACAATACCTGAGAAATTCGGAGAGCGAATACTTTTCGATCAGATAATCTGTGAGTATATTCGCTTTCGAGAAAGCGAAATCGGTCCTAGGTATGCATGGCAGGGCGGGTTTGAATTGTGGATCAAGCAAGGCGGCCTCATACCTGCACTCCCAGTATAACTTTAGATCCAGCGCCGCGGGTGCAGCGGGCCGGTTGGCATGCTGCAAATAGATTTCCCGAACCTTGGCAAAAAATTCCGTATCAAACGCATCATAATTTTCGTTTCCCCCAAACAAGTGCGAAAAGCAATTGTCGTAGACCAAATCGCCCTCCCGGTAGAGTTCCGCATATGCGTAGGGCAGGTAGTCCGCAATGCCTTCGTATCGCCAAATATCTACCCCGGTGAGCATAAGCAGGGGAATCATGATATGAATCGTTTCGTGCAGATAAGTCTCAATGTTGCCTACGGTCAGTACAACTTTATGGTCTTGATAATAGGACAAGGATACGCCTCGGCCCGTCTTAAAATAGTAGCGGATGGGGTGGCTGTAATTATCCGCCAGGGTTTGATAATAATCCGGTGCGTCCTCCTTGATACCCGCCAAAACCGCCGCCATTCCCTTCTTGCCCAGATAGAGGAAGTCCCTGATAGCTTTGGGCGTATCCACGTCGTCCGGCAGGGGCAGCATGTAGAACACATCCTGCCTGTCCGTGGTGACGATAAATGGATATTGAGAGGAAGCCGAGTAGCTGTATCCCTCGAAGCTCTCTTGGTAAGGGTCGGCATATGCGCGTTGCACACCGAGGTCGGTCAGCCATTCCTGCCGGTAGTCCTTACCGCTTTCTTTTTTTAGGAACGCCTCCGCGCCGTATTTCTCTAGGATGTATGCGGTGAGCGACAGCGCCGTTTCATGCGCAAGGTTCAATTCCTCTTTGCTCGCAAATTCCTTCACAAAATAGGCGGGAAAGAGGCTTAGTAGATCCATATCCTCGGTCTGTTCGTAGTACGCGTGTAACGCCGCTTCATCGGCAGTTTCACCGAAGGCGTAAGCCACAAGCCCCTTAAGCTTCCACCATTCCACCGACGCATCAAGATTCAATGCCTCGCAGACGAGCGCCTCGCGGTACGCGCCGCTTTCCACATCCTCCGCCGTGCAATACACACAATAGCCGATCCGTTCTGCGCCGTGCAGGGCCTTTTGTACAACGTAAATCTCAGGCGCGTCCTGCTTCACGAGAATCTTTGCGGCGACGGTCTCCAAATCACCCGTCACGGTTTCCAAAAGACGGGCGGCGCGCGCCTCGTCGAAAATCTTCGTTTCTATGTTCAGCGTACAA
>JAJFTZ010000045.1 GCA_021372675.1 Eubacteriales bacterium | reverse complement strand
GGCGGGCGTCATCGGCATGACCAAAACATGGGCGAAGGAATTCGCGCGCAAGGGCGCGAACGTCCGCTGCAACGCCATAGCGCCCGGCTACTGCATGACCGATATTTTAAAGACCGTTCCGCAGGACCTCCTCGATAAATTTGCCGCCATGACCACGCTCGGCCGCCTCGGCCAGCCCGAGGAGATCGCAAACGCCGCGCTGTTCCTCGCGAGCGACGAGGCGAGCTACATCACCGGACACGTATTGTCCGTGAACGGCGGCATGAGGCTTTAAGTCAAAGAAGCGCCTTATGCGGCGCTTCTTTGGTGCCCTTCGGGGGCTTTGCGCAGCGCCTCTCGCGCTCCTTCTGCGCGCGGGCGCTATCGGTGTGAAGGCTCCCTCGTTATAGGTTTCGGGAACGTGGGAGCAAACAGCATAGGGTACCCTCCCCAAAATCACAGCATCCATGACGCCGTTTTTTATCTGAAAGGGGCTTTATCGATGAAGAGATTTTTAGCTTTTTTCTTGGGGATCGTTTTTGTGTTGTCCGGATGTTCGCAAAGCGGCTTAACGGGAATAACACCTGAACCGACTTTAGTTTTCCCGGGGTTTAAAGAAGGGGAACCGCACGCGTCAACCATGGGGTATCGGTCGTATTTCGAAACGTTCACCGTTGCCGTCGGCAGTTGCACGCTTGCTATCCAAAACAAGGTTTTTAACGATGATCTGGGCTTTACGCTTTGGGAGAAGGTAGCAAAAGATTTAAGCGCCGTTTCCCTTGTAAGCCCGGCGGAGTTCAGCGAATTTACAGTATACGTCGTTGACAAAACGCTTGCCGGCTGCATACAGGTTATTAACGGCAGCGTTTATTGTACGCCTGAGGATATCACAAGCGGTGCATACCGTGAAGCCCTTGTCAGGCTGGCGATGGGGTTTTCGGAGCCTTGGAAAGGCGTTGGGCTGGCCGGCTATATTTTCGGGGAAGCATTGGACGAGGCATTTTTACGCTCCTATTACAGCGAAGCGGAAGATTTGGATGCGTTAAGTTTATTTGCCGCTTATTTTATCGACGCGTTCGCCACGGAAGAAGAGTTGAACATAGCCAAGCAGACTGCGGTATCCTTAACGACCTACATCATAGAGAATTACGGAATAGAACAATTTCTTGCGGAGAACGGACAAAGTCATAAGCAAGGCTGGCTTACCGCCTTAGGCGTCGAACGGGAGTATGCCGACCCTTACGCCGGGTGTTTCGACGGGTATCGCTACAGCGTCACAAAAGAATACCCCTTGGTCGTGACTACAAAACGAAACGATGTGTTTTTCATCAAACCGGTCACGCACGATACGGGCGGCTACGGCTACCAATCGGATTTCTATACCGGATCCGATTTTGACACGCCGCAATATGTCATGTCGTTTTTATACAAAGCGGAAGCCGATATACAGGCTGTTTTAAACGGCATCGCCAAAGAAGCGCCGGCTTATCTGCAGACCGTTCTCGATAACTACGAAGAACCGATTTCTGTCTACTGCGGAAAGTCAAAATCCTTTGCATGGCCGGATCAAAGGAAAATCGAAATCGCCGACGGCAAGACATTCGTTCATGAAACCGTGCATTTACTATTTCCATATCGGGTGAGCTATTCTGCCGCCATTTGGAAATATGAGACGATCCCGCATTATCTGGAGTTGCTGTTTACAGATATAGGCGATGAAGACAGAGCGGAAACTTATAAACTATTGACGGAAGATAATTGGGTGGAAGCCTATTATGGAGACGACCCGCAAGTAAGAGATCACCTCGAGGAATTGACGGAGTATTACGCTCTTGTTAAGAAAATCTATTCAGCGTACACCGGTATGCCGGAAACCCCCGATGATGTTGATTTGATTACATTTTATAGATCCTGCGGGGATGCGGAGCTTTATCAATATGCCGTGGAGGGAATCACCTTGTTCAGGAGCACGCCCCTCGCCGAGCTTTACCCCTATGCGGTAGTCTCGGGAAGCGGCAATGAACTGACCGAATCGGAATTGCACAGCTTCAGGGAGTTCCTTGTTATGAAATACTCCCTGTCGAATTACATTGGCTTCTGCTTAGACGAGTTATCTTTTGAAGATGCCTTCGGCATGAGCTACAGCGAAGCGAAAGAAGCATGGACGGCGTATGTATGCGCATTTGTAAACGATATAAGGTAACTGAAAATTCAAATATATTATATAGAATCCGCTTTGCCGACAGGAAAACGCCAAAATGGCCGAAATAAAGCTCGGAGAAGGGCGTTCTTTCGCACCGCATTTTTGCACGGCTCTGTTTTTTGTATCGCGAACATAATTTTTCTGCCGGTGCGCGGCGCGCCGGAAAAATAGCAATAGGATTAGGAGAGGCTATATGTCGGTCATGCTCAGCGGAAACGAAGCGGCGGCACGCGCCGCGCTGCACGCAGGGGCGAAGGTCATCTGCGGTTATCCCGGTACGCCTTCCTCCGAGGTCATCGGAAGCCTCATAGGGCGCGGCGACCTCGAGGGCGTCCATATCGAATGGAGCGTTAACGAAAAGGTGGCGATCGAGGTCGCGGCGGCAGCGTCGTGGGCCGGCAAGCGCGCCATCTGCACCATGAAAATGTCCGGCCTCAACGTGGCCTACGATTCGCTGTGCGGCATCGCGTATTCCGGCGCCGTGGGCGGGCTTGTGGTGTACGTTTGCGACGACCCCGGCGTCACCACCGGCATGGTGGAGCAGGATTCGCGCGGCTTCGCCCTGATGAGCGACATGCCCATGCTCGAGCCCTCCGGCGTGCAGGAGACCTACGATTTCGTGAAGCTCGCCTTCGAGCTTTCCGAGCAGACGGGCGCGCCGGTGTTCGTGCGCTCCACCACCCCCGTGGCGCAGGCGCACGCGGCGGCTGAGGTCGAGGAGCGCACCGTTCCCGATCCCTCGCCCATCTCCTTTAAAAAGGATATCAAGGTTTTCACCAAGGCGGGCGCGGCTATCTGCATGGCGCAGCACCGCGCCGCCATCGAAAGGCTTAAAAACGCCCAAGGCATCCTTCGCGAAAAGGGCCTGTTCAGGCTGACGCTCTCCGAAAAGGCGGGGGGCTTGGGCATCGTGAGCGCGGGCGCCGTGAACATATGCGTGGACGAGGGCATC
>JAJFTZ010000042.1 GCA_021372675.1 Eubacteriales bacterium | reverse complement strand
ACTTGAACCACCGACACAGGGATTTTCAGTCCCTTGCTCTACCAACTGAGCTACCGAGGCATAATGGCGACCCGGAGGGGGCTCGAACCCCTGACCTCCAGCGTGACAGGCTGGCATTCTAACCAACTGAACTACCGGGCCGTGTGGTGGGAGCAACAGGGCTCGAACCTGTGACCCCTTGCTTGTAAGGCAAGTGCTCTCCCAGCTGAGCTATGCTCCCTCGGCGCGCTTCCGATGCGACCGCGAACAATAGTATACCGCACTTTTCTGCGCACTGTCAACGACCGCGCATACATTTCTTCATAGCCGCCGCGAGGCAAAAGCCACCGTTTTTTAACATTTCATTCACGCGGCGCGGTGGATGAAGCGTAACCCTGCGCGCTACAATAAAAACAACGGTTCCGATGCGTTGAAATTCGGAAGAAAAACAATCAGGAGGCTTACATTTTTATGTTGAAAATAGCTATCATCATCGGCAGCACAAGACCGGGCCGCAACGGAGAAGCGGTCGCGAAATGGGTCTATGAGCTTGCGAAAAAACGCACGGACGCGAGCTTCGAGCTCATCGATCTCAAGGATTTCAACTTGCCCCTTCTCGACGAGCCTCTCCCGCCCTCCATGGGCAGCTACCAAAACGAGCACACCAAGGCTTGGTCGAAAAAGATCGCTCAATTCGACGGCTACGTTTTCGTAACGCCCGAGTACAACCATACCATACCCGCCTCGCTCAAAAACGCCCTCGACTATCTCTACGCCGAGTGGAACGATAAATCCGCCGGCTTCGTCGGCTACGGCTCCATGAACGGTATCCGCTCCGTGGAGCATCTGCGCCAGATCGCAGGCCAGCTGCGGCTTGCGGACGTATCCTCGCAGGTAGGGCTTTCGCTGTACACCGATTTTGAAAACATGTCGGAGTTTAAGCCCCAACCCCGCCGCGAAAAGGAAGTGGAAAAAATGCTCGGCGACGTGATCGCGTGGGGTGGCGCGCTCAAAGCACTGCGCGAAGCGAAATAAAACCCGCTTTGAAAGGCGCCGCCGAAAAACTTCGGCGGCACCTCAGAATTATCAAAAAAGCCCTGGGGTTCGGGGGCCGAAGCCCCCGGAAGCCCTAATCCGCCGCCGGCGACATGTGCGGTGGCGGCGGAAAGCCTTGCGTTGCAAGGCTTTCTTTGCAGGAGGTACCGGCCGCGAGGTACGAGCAGGTACTTCCTGTAATCTTCAAAAAAGTGGTTGCGCCACTTTTTTGACAAGAAAAGGCGCCGTCGAAAAACTTCGGCGGCGCCTTTTTGTTATGCTTCGAGGTTATCTGATCTTTATAAGCTCGTATTCCTGCGTGCCGAGGCCGTAACCCTCGAGCGCCCTGACCTGCACGAACGGGTCTTTGCCGTGGATACGCTCGAGCAGATGCCCCTTTTCACCTAGCTCATGCCCCTCGGGGAGGCCGGCGGGGATGAGATCCTCGGTTTTTATGGCGTCAAGGCAGGCGCGCTCGAGCGCGACGATGTCGTTCGACGCCATGATGCCGATGTCGGGCACGAGGGCGGGGGTGGTAAGGCCCCAGCAATCGCACAAAATGGTGATCTGCGTGAGCACGTTGATGAAATAGGTATTGCCGGGCTTGAAGGTGTCGAGCACCGTTTTGGTGCACAGCGCCATGCCCTGCTGAAAGCTGTCGAAATTGCTTTCGTCGAGCGTGATGGCGTTGGTGGGGCAAACCTTCACGCAATGCTGGCAGAGTGTGCAGTTGTGGTAGTTCACCTCGTATTTGCCCGCCTTTGAAAAGCGGTTGGCGTTGTGGTTGCACGCTTTGATGCAGCGCCCGCAGTGGGTGCACAGCTCCTCGTTCCAAACGAGGCCGCCCTCGAGGCGGTGCAGCTCGCGCCTCGTGCGCGTGGTGACGCAGCCCATCGCGATGTTCTTGCACGCGCCGCCGTAACCGCACGCGCCGTGGCCCTTTACATGCGAAAAGTCGATAAGCACGTCCGCATCCTGAATGTAGCCCGCAATATCCACATGCGTGAACGAACGCAGGCTCACTTTTTTCGTGTAGTAGTATTTATCGAGGTGGCCGCACACGTCGAGTACCGGGCAGCCCAAAATACTTTCCACATAGCCGCGGTTTTCGGGATGGCGCTCCTTCACGGCGTGGTCGCATACGAAGCAGTCGCCGCCGTGCTCCTTCACGAAGCTTACCAAAATGCGCACGAACACGGGCGGTATGGTGCTGTAGGAGAGGTTGTCGCCGAAATGCATTTTAATGGCGACCGTTTTGCCGTTCACAACGTCCTTCAGGCCGCTTTTTTCGAGCAGGCGCTTGAATTTGGCGGGAAGGGTCTGGTTGGAATCGTAGCGGGAAAAGCCGAGCGGCGCGAACAATACCTGCGACATGGAAGCACCTCGTTTTCTGCTTTGAATTATTAGTTATCATACCATACGGCACCGCGGCCGACAAGCCGCCGCCGAAAGCGAAGCCGCCTTACAGCCCCCGGATGCGCACCTCCACCACCCGGCCGACGATTTCGGCGTCGCCGCCGCTCACGAGCATGGGCTCGTAACGCGTGTTGGCGGGGATGAGCATCAGGCCGTTTTGCACGCGCTTCACCTTGCGCAAAAGCACCTCGTCGCCGAGGCGTACTACCGCGATGCGCCCGTTTTCCACCGTGGGCTGCATGCGCACGAGCACGAGCGCGCCCTCGGGGATGAACTCGCCCACCATGCAGTCGCCTTCGACTTCCATATAAAAATACTCGCCCGCAGCTACGTCGCCCGCTGGAACGGGTACGTACTCGGTGATGTTTTCGTCTGCAAGGATGGGAAGCCCCGCGTGCACGCGTCCTACAAGGGGTACGCCGACCGTGTCGGTCACCGGGAGAAACGACGGGGAAACCGTTTTTTGCGGCTTGAACAGAGGGATTACGCAGTCGCGCCCCATCAAAAAGTCCGCCGAAACGCCGAAAAAGTCGCACAGGCGCATGAGCGTATCGGGCGGTATGGCGACGCGCCCCGTTTCATATTTGCAGATGGCCGCCTTCTGCACGCCAAGCTCCTGCCCTAGCTCATCCTGCGTGATGCCGCGCTCCAGGCGTATTTCGCGCAAACGGTTCATGCTGTTCTCCTTTGACGTCAAACGATTTTTTGTAGAATGCCTTCCTCGCTAAGCCGCGTGAACAAACCCTCTATGGCTTGCTCCTCGGCCCGCGCAAGGGAAAAGAGCAGGTGAAATTCCCGCTCGTTGGTTTTTTCCATAGCGCCTCGAAGCTCCGCGGCGCGCATGCCTTTCCGGTAAAGGTCGGTCAGGTAGTTTTCCGCGCCGTAGGCTTCAAACTCGAAAGCGGCGGCAACATGTTCATAGTCGAGTGCCAGCGCCCGCTCCCTCGTTAGGGTAAACTCCAGCCATGCCGTTTTATCAAGCGCTATGCCGAAGTCCGCGCAAAGCGCGGCGCCCTCTATTTCGATTTCGGGAAGCGGGAAATACTCGGTTTGGTAGGCGCCGTCCACCATCGTTTCGTGGAGGTTGCAGTACGTCAGCCGTGCGGTGTAGCCCATGCCGCGTATAATGCGCAGCGCCGCCGTTGCCTCATCGTGCAGCGGGCGGTAAACAGCGTTAAGCTGCGCGCGGATATCACCGTCCATGCGTCCTCCCCGATATGCTTTTTTTGCACAGGATTTTATGTTTCCTATTGTATCGCAAAGGGAAACCTTTTTCAACAAAAATTTCTTACAATACCGTTTTAGGGATTGACAGTATCCTAAACGGATACTATAATAGGGGCATCCAAGAAGAAAATGCCTGTTTTCCTTGGAAAACCTTAAAAAACGCAACGGGAACTGTGGTTTCCGAATCGGATACAGAAGAGGTGCTTTATGAATTATTTCGGCTTGTTTTTCAGCTTCATGCTTCCCGGCATCCTGTTGGGCGCAATGGCCGTTGTCGTCGTCAGGCAGGAAGCGATCCGCCGTAAGCGCCGCGCCGCGCGCGAGGAGCGCGAGCGGCAGCTCAAAAGCGCGCGCAGGCTCTATGTACATTCCTTCGGCGTTGTGGCGGACCGCGCCGCATAGCTTGCGGTTTCTCTCCTCCCTTATAAAGGCCGTCTTACTATAAACGCGGTTTATTTAAGACGGCCTCTTTTTATCCCCTTGAAGCGCGGATAAAAGAATCGGTTCGACCGTTTCACACATCCGCGGAGGCCTAATGGACGTTTACGACAAGCTGAAAATTCTTACCGACGCCGCGAAGTACGACGTCGCCTGCACCTCGAGTGGGACGGACAGAACCTCCCCGCGCGACGGCATCGGCAGCGCCATGGCAGCGGGCTGCTGCCACAGCTTCGCGGGCGACGGGCGCTGCATTTCCCTTTTGAAGGTGCTCATGAGCAACGCCTGCGCCTACGATTGCGCGTACTGCGTCAACCGCCGTACCAACGATACGCCGCGCGCCACGTTCGAGCCGCGCGAGCTCGCGGAGCTCACCATCGCGTTTTACCGCAGGAATTATATCGAAGGTCTTTTTTTGAGCTCGGGCGTGCTCAAAAACCCCAATTACACCGTGGAGCGCATGTGCGAGGCATTGCGCATCCTCCGCGAGGACTATAAGTTCTACGGCTACATCCACGCCAAGGCGATCCCCGGCGCGGACAATGTTCTTTTGCAGCGGCTTGGGTTTTTGGCCGACCGTCTGAGCATCAACATTGAACTGCCCTCGCAGGAAAGCCTTAACGCGCTCGCGCCCGATAAATCGAAGCAGGCCATTCTAAAGCCGATGGGCTTCATCAAAACCGGCATCGAGCATAATTCCATGGAACTCGTGCGTTACAAGCACGCGCAAAAATTCGCGCCCGCGGGGCAGAGCACGCAGATGATCGTGGGCGCCTCGGGCGAGAGCGACCTTCATATCCTCCACCTCACGGAGGGGCTTTACCATTCCTACCGGCTCAAGCGCGTGTTCTTTTCGGCGTACATCCCCGTGGTGGAGCATTCGCTTTTGCCCGCGCGCGATGTGAAGCCGCCGCTACTAAGGGAGCATCGCCTCTATCAGGCGGATTGGCTTTTGCGCTTTTACGGCTTTGAAGCCTCGGAAATACTCGATGAGGCGCATCCGAGCTTCAACCAATATCTCGACCCGAAGTGCAACTGGGCGGTGAATCATCCGGAATACTTCCCCGTGGAGGTCAACCGCGCGCCGTATGAAACGCTTTTGAGGGTACCGGGCGTGGGCGTGCGAAGCGCAAAGCGCATTTTGACCGCGCGCAAGGTAGGCACGCTTGATTTTTTGGCGCTCAAGCGCCTCGGGGTGGTTTTGAAGCGGGCGCAGTATTTCATCACCTGCGCGGGGAAGCCTATAGACGGCTTCGATACCGCGCAGGACGCCCTACTGCGCGCGCTCGTGAGTGAGCAGGCGCGGGGGCGGGGGGAGGAAGCGCTTTTGGAGCGGCCCGAGCAGCTTTCGCTGCTTTCGCACCCGGCGCTCGGGAGGGAGGAGCTCTATAAATGTCTGAGCGGCGAGCTATAGTCTACTGCTACGACGGGAGCCTCGAGGGGCTTCTTTGCTGCGTGTTCGAGAGCTACGCGCAAAAAGAGCTGCCGCTCGACGTGGTCTCGTTGGAAGAGGGCGCGCCGCTTCTGATCCCGGTGCGCATGGTAGAAACGGACGAGCAAAGGGCGGCGCGCGTGCTGAGTGCCATCCCGCGGAAAATCGGGAGGCAGGCGCTCGAACTCGTGCGCATGGGCTTTTTGACCTGCCACCCCAAGAAGGGGCTTCTTATTTTGAATTTCCTCCGCCTCGGCTTCCAAAGGGGCGGCGACGCGGTGAACATGATCGCGGAGGAAACGGTTTACGAGCTTCAAAAGGCGGTAAGGCACCTCGGCAACGAGGCGCATCTGCTGAAGGGCTTCGTGCGTTTCAGCGAGTCGAGCGGGGCGCTCACCTCGCAGATCGAGCCAAAAAACCTCGTGCTGCCGCTTCTCGCGCCGCACTTCGCCGCGCGGATGCCGCGCGAGAATTTTTTGATCCACGATAAAACGCACGCGATGGCGCTCATCCACAAGCCCGGCCTCATGGGCATCGTGCCCGCGGAGGAGTTCGTCATGCCGCGGCCGGGGCAGGAGGAGCTTCGTTTCCGCGCCCTGTGGCGGCTGTTTTACGATACCATCGAAGTGGAGGGACGACACAATCCTCGCACGCGTATGGGACATATGCCCAAGCGCTATTGGCGCTGCATGACGGAGTTTGCCCGCTGCGACGGCATATCGGCGGAGCCGAAGGGAAACGCCCTCCCGCAGGGCGTCTTGCCGAATCTTCTCGGGGGATCTTAAGCCGTGTCCGCGGAGGCCCCGGGCATTGCCCACACCCCGCAATTGTGGTAGAATAACCGCAAGAGAGGCGCCGATACGGCGTTCAAACAAGGGGGTCTTTTATGAAACGCATCGCGAAAAAACGCCCCGCCCTGTTTGCGCTCGCGGCGCTGGTGCTGATTTCCCTCGCGCTGTTCCCCGCGCGCGCGTCCGCCAACTCCGCGGAGCCGCCCGCCATCCTCGTGGTGGTTTTACATGCGCCGAATGATCTGGAGCTTTTCGCGCAGGTAAACGGCGAGCTCGTCCCCATGCGTTTGAGCTCCGCCGCGTGGGAGCGCTATTATAAGCTGCATTATTTCGATTATCCCGGCCTGCCGGGCGACGCCATGCCCACGGCGCTCGTCGCCGCCTCGGGCGGCGAAACAAAGTCCGTGCCCATGCCCGCGCTCACGAGCACCTACGATAACGTATATACGCTCGATTATGCCTCCATGAAACTCACGCGGGGCACGCTGCCGTTTCGCGCGGCGCTTCTTACCGCGATGCGCGTTATGCTCACGCTTGTTTTGGAGGGGCTTGTGTTTTATCTGTTCGGCTTCCGCGCGAAGCGGAGCTGGATCGCGTTTTTCATCATCAACCTCGTTACGCAGGGCGCGCTCAACCTTGTGCTTTCGCTCTCCGCGTTTTCAAGCGGCTATGCGGTCTTGGCGCTCATCATTTTGGAGATTTTCGTTTTCCTCGCGGAGATACCCGCTTTCCTCCTCGCGGTCAGGGAGAAAAGGTGGTGGCGGCGCCTTCTGTACACGCTCGCCGCAAATACGGCGAGCCTTTTCCTCGGCGGCGTTCTGATCACGTACCTCCCCGTATAAATCGGGCATATAACGCAAGATAGGTTATTGCGTAATTTAAAAGGAAGAATTATACTTACTGTAAAGTAATGCTTGACAACAATCGGCAGTTTCCTTGAAAATCCGCAACATGTTTCCCGGTTTTGGACAAATAGGCCATAGCCGGTGGGGGAGCAGCGATGGTGAGCGCTTTTTTGTTGAGCCGTATGTTCGCGACGACCTCTGCGCGCGGCTTCTTTGCGGCGCTGGGGCCGTTTTTGCGCGCGCAGGCGCGCGACGCGAACGTCGCCGAGATCGCTATCATCGCCACGCTTCTCGTGGTTCTGCTTTTTCTTGCTTATGTCGCGCGCAATTTAGGCATGTCCAAAAAAGAGCTGGAGCGGTTCAACGAGCTGCGAAAGGCTTTTTTTGACGCGGAGGACACCGTAACTTACCTCAAGGATGAAAACATGCGCTTCGCGTTCGCTAACGCCGCGTTTGAAAAGTTCTGCGGCATGAGCGAAAGGGAGATTGCGGGGAAAACCGCGTCCGAGGTGCTGCCCGCCGCCTTTTCGGATGCCGTGCTGCAGATCGAGTACGAGGCGCTCGAGGATATGCGCATCCAGTCCGGCGATATGAACTGGGAGAAGCGCACCTATAAGATCACCGCGTTCCCGGTCAGCATGGTCAACGGCAAGGTGGGCGTGGGCGTCTACCTGCGCGACGTAACGCTCGAGCACAGCCACGCGAAGCTCCAGCAGCGCATTTTGAAGCGCAACGAAATTTTGGTGGATGTGCTCAACGGCAGCTTCAAGACTCGCGAAGAGCAGCTCGACTACATGCTTTTGCAGGCGCTCGAGCTCACCGAAAGCAAGTACGGCCTCGTCGTCTTCTACGACGAGCGGCGCGGCGAATTTACGCAAAGCGTGCTTTCGGGCTCCGTCGGCGGCGATTTCGGCGAAAAGCTCACCGGCCCCGTGGTGCCGGATTTCCTCATCGATATTTTCGCGGAAGCGGTAAAAACGCGCAAGCCCGTGATCCAAAACGACTATCAGGCCTATTTGAAGGAAAAGGGCAAGGGAAGCCCGTTCGCGCCGGCTCCCGTACGCTATCTGTGCGTGCCCGTTTCCATCGACGGCGGCATCCCCGCCGTTGTGGGGCTGGCCGACCGTGAAAGCCCTTACTTCGGCAATTCCGCCTACGAGGCGACGCTTTTGATGAACACCACGTGGAACGCGCTCGAGCGGCGCACCGCGCAGGAAAACCTGACCCTCGAGCGCAACAAGTATTTGCAGACCATCCTTTCGATCGGCGACGGCGTAATGGTGGTCGATCGTGAGGGCCGGGTGGAAATGCTCAATACCGTAGCGGAAAAGCTTACCGGCTGGACGATCGACGAAGCGAAGGGGAGGCCGTACGGCGAGGTATTCCACCTCACGGACGAAGCCTATCCCGCGGCGCTCGACCCGGTCGAACGGGCGCTCGCGAGCAACGCCGTAGAAACGCTGGAAAACGACGCGGTGCTTTCCTCGCGACACGGCGAGCGCTACTTTTTAGAGGATAGCGCCGCTCCCATCCGCGACGAGGCGGGCGATACGGTGGGCGTTGTGCTCGTGTTCCGCGACGCGACCGATAAGCGCGCGCAGCGGGGGCGCATCGAATACCTGAGCATGCACGATTCGCTTACGGGCCTTTATAACCGCCGCTATTTCGAGGAGCAGATACGCCGCTTCGACACGCCGGAAAACCTGCCGCTGAGCGTCATCATGGGCGACGTGAACGACCTTAAGCTCATCAACGATATCTTCGGCCATTCCGGCGGCGATCTTTCCATCGTGCATTCCGCGCACGCCATCCAAAACGTGTGTCGCCCGGTGGATATCGCGGCGCGCTGGGGCGGCGACGAATTCGTGCTGCTGCTGCCGCAGACGACGCCCGCGCAGGCGGAGTTCGTCGTAAAGCGCATCCACGACGAAATGGCCTCGCGCCGCGTGGCGGCGATACAATGCAGCCTGTCGCTCGGGTACGATGTGAAGATGCACGCGGGGGAGGATATCTGGCGCGTGCTCAACAGCGCGGAGCAGAGCATGTACGCGGAAAAGACCACCGGCCGCAGCCGCCTGCAGGCGACCACGCTCGACGCCATCATACGGGCGCTTTATAAAAACTCCCCGCGCGAGCAGGAGCACGCCGAGCGCACGAGCGCCTACTGCGTGTTGATCGGCCGCGCGATGGGGCTCCCCGAGGACGATATCAGAAAGCTCAAGGACGCAGGCCTCATGCACGACATCGGCAAGATCGTGCTCGACCCGGAGCTTGTGCGCAAGGTGAGCGTCTACACCGAGACCGACGCGAGCGAGGTCAAAAAGCACGCGTCGGCGGGCTACCGCATCCTCAACTCCTTCGACAGCACCCTGAGCCTTGCGGAGGCCGTGCTCGCGCACCACGAGCGCTACGACGGATACGGCTATCCCAAAGGCTTAAAGGCTTCGCAGATACCGCTTCCGGCGCGCATCATCTCCGTTGCGGAGAGCTACGAGCGCATCACGCGCGACTCGGCGGGGATACCCGCGCGTTCGGTCGCAGAGGCAATCGACATCCTCTCTGAAAACGCCGGCGCGCAATTCGACCCCTATGTCGTGGACGTTTTTATCCGCGCGCTCCGGGAAACGGAGCCCGCCGGGCAAATGCCGTAAGCGCCGCCTAAAGGGCGGCAAAGAGGTTTCCAGCATGGAAGAAGAACGAAACGCGCTGCTTGCGCGCTTTCTCGATGCGGAAGGCCGCGTGAAGCAATTTCCCGCAAAAGCCGCGCCGCGCGAAACGGTGCTTTCCTACCTCGCGGAAAAGTTCGAGCTCGGCGTCGATTATAAAGAGCGCGAGGTGAACGCCGTTTTGACCGAGTGGCACACCTTCGGCGATTATTTTATTTTGCGCCGTTCCCTCGTCGAGGCGGGGTATCTCAACCGCCTCAACGACGGCAGCCGATATTGGAAAAACCCGCAAAAGGCCGCGGCGGAAGATACTGCGGAATAA
>JAJFTZ010000082.1 GCA_021372675.1 Eubacteriales bacterium | reverse complement strand
GATTGAAAAACGAAGCCCACGTGCTCCTGCCGGAACACGATAAGCTGCGCCTCGTTCATGCGGTCGAGGCGGCAGCCCGCTACGTTGAGCTTGCCCGAGGTGGCGGGCTCCAGGCCCGCCAGCAGATTGAGAAGCGTGGATTTGCCGGAGCCGGAGCGGCCCACGATGCAGCAAAGCTCGCCTCGCTCTATGGTGAGGCTCACCCCGCGCAGGGCGTTGATTTCCACGGTGCCCACCTTATAAACCTTTTTAACGTCGCTGATATCGATGACGGGCGCTCTGTCCGGAGCCAATGCCTGTTCCGTAAGCATCCCCCTTTCGCTCTGTAGCTTTCATTCATTATAACGCGCCATAACGGCGGCCGGTTGCAAACAATTTGTTAAAAGGAAAGCATTCCCTGAAAGCCGTTTGCAAGGCACGCGCGCGCCGCTTTCTACCTAATCATAGCATGAAACCATATAAATATGAACGCATGTAAATTAAAATTCAAGAAAAATTAGAAACAAAAAAGGCGGTGCGTTGCCGCGCCGCCTTAGCTTTGGTATAAACGATCCCGCCACCCTACCAACGCTTTTCCTTTTCCGGCAGTGCGTCGGCCGTGGCCTGTATCACGGCGCGAAACCATGGCGCGGAGTAATCGTTTTTCGGCACGATGAAGGAAGGGTGTCTTTTACAGTTGGGCAGTTCCGTGAGAAGCCCCCTTGTTTCGGGAAGGTTCTTTCCGGTGTTTTTCAGGCAAAAAAAGTCCTCGTCGATCCAGCCAACGGGCTTCGCGTCGCAATAGAGGCAATTGCCGTTAAAAACATATCTGCTTTCCGCGTTTACGCCTTGCAAAGCGTCAAGCACCGCGCGAACGGCGGCTTCGTTTGAGGCCAAAGGCACACCTTCTTTGATTTTTTACCCCATCAGCTTCACGCCCGCGCTGGTGCCGAGGCGCGTCGCGCCCGCTTCGAGCATGCGCAGGGCGTCTTCCCTAGTGCGTACGCCGCCGGAGGCCTTCACGCCCATCTCGGGGCCGACGGTGCGGCGCATAAGCTTCACGTCCGCCTCGGTGGCGCCGCCGGTCGAAAAGCCGGTGCTGGTTTTTACGAAATCCGCCCCGGCGCGCTTGGCGCAAAGGCAGGCCTCGATCTTTTCCTCATCGGTTAAAAGGCAGGTTTCGAGGATGACCTTTACGAGCGCCTTCCCCACGGCGGCCTCCACGACCGCGCGTATATCCCGCTCCACAAAGGCCCAGTCGTTTTCCTTGGCCGCGCCCACGTTGATGACCGTGTCGATCTCACTCGCGCCCGCCTCGATGGCGGCCTTGGTCTCGAACGCCTTGACGGAGGCGAGCGACGCGCCCAAGGGGAAGCCCACCACGCAGCAGGCGGCTACGCCGCTGCCCTTGAGGAGCTCGGCGACGAGGGCTATGTGGCAGGAGTTCACGCATACGCTCGCAAAGCGGTATTGCTTCGCCTCTTCGCAGAGCTTTTTTACCTGCTCGCGCGTGGCGTCGGGCTTTAAAAGGGTGTGGTCGATGGTGCGGTTGAGTTCCATATGCGCCTCCTAAATACTGCAAAAGAAGTTTTGGACATGCCCTCCGAAGCCGGAGAATACCAATATTTTACTTCTTGTACGGCGTACCCGCAAGCGGCAGCTTGGTGCGGAATATGCCGTCGCGGTTTTCGTAGGCGAGCGCCACGGCGGGCGCGGTGGGGATGGAGCATATCTCGCCCACGCCCTTTGCGCCCTTCGCAAGGCCGCCGGGGGAGCGCCCAAGCACGCGCGCCTCCACGGGCGGGGTCATGCTCGCCTTGAAAAGCCCGAGCGTGCCGAACTTGGCGGTGGGCTTGCCGTTTGAAAGCGGGAAATCCTCGGTGAGCGCATAGCCGAGGCTCATCACCACGCCCCCCTCGATCTGCCCCTCGAGCGCCACGGGGTTTACCGCCACGCCTACGTCGTGCGCCGCGACCACGCGCTTTATGAAGCCTTCGTGGTCGAGCTCCACGAGCTGCGTCGCGTAACCGTAGGCGATATGGCTTACGGGGTTGGGCTTATCGGAGGCGAACGGATCGGTTTCGCCGAAGTATTCGCCGTAAAACTCGCGGCCTTCGAGCGCCGCAAGCGAGCCCTCTTCGTCAAGCGCTTCCTTGAGCGCGTGCGCGGCGCGAACCACGGCTTCGCCTGTAAAAAGCGTTTGGCGGCTGGCGGTGGTGGTACCGGAGTTGGGCGCGTAGAAGGTGTCCGGCGCGTCGTACACGACCGATTCGGGCGAAAGGCCGGTTTCGTCGCACAGCATTTGAAGCTGCACGGTGCCCATGCCCTGCCCGATGCAGGCGGCGCTCGAGCGAAGGTGCGCCTTGCCATTTAATACCGCGACGCGGCATCGGCCCGTATCGGGCACGCCTACGCCGAGGCCGCTGTTTTTCATCGCGCACGCGATGCCGCAAAGGGGATTTTTCTCGTAATCCGCGCGCACGGCGTCGAGCGTTTCCACAAGGGCGGTGGTCTCGTCGGCGATCTGGCCGTTGGGCAGCACCTGCCCGGGGCGTATGGCGTTAAGGTAGCGTATCTCAAACGGGGAAATGCCCACGAGCTTCGCGAGCTGGTTTAGGTTGGATTCCATCGCAAAGCAGCTCTGCGGCACGCCGAAGCCGCGGAACGCGCCCGCGGGCGGGTTGTTGGTGTAGAGGGCGCGGCCTACGATGTCGATATCCTGATAGTTGTAGGGCCCGGCCGCGTGCGTGCAGGCGCGCTGTAAAACGGGGCCGCCGAGCGACGCGTAGGCGCCCGTATCCGCGAGGAGGGTCGCCTTGAGCGCGGTGAGGCGTCCGTTTTCGTCGCATGCCAGGGTGAAATCCATCTCCATGCCGTGGCGCTTGGGGTGTATGAGGATGCTTTCCGCGCGGCTTAAGCGTACCTTGACCGGCCGTTTCAAAAGTACGGCAAGCAGCGCCGCGTGGTGTTGCACGCTCATATCCTCCTTGCCGCCGAAGCCGCCGCCCACCATCATGGCGCTTACGCGCACCTTTTCAAGGGGAAGCCCCGTGCACGCGGCACATTCCTTCTGCGTCTGGTAAATGCCCTGATCGGCGGAGTAGATGCGGAGCGTATCCCCCTCCATGAGCGCCACGGCGCACTCCGGCTCTAAAAAGGCGTGCTCGGTGGGGGGGACGCTGAAATGGTTCGTCACGACGTATTTGCTCGATTTGATCTTTCCCTCGGCGTCGCCGCGCTTAAGGCGCACCTCGGCCAAGAGGTTCCCGTCCCCGTGCACGAGCGGCGCGTCCGGTGCGAGCGCCGCCTCGGCGCTCAAAACGGCGGGCAGCTCCTCGTATTCCGCCTTGACGAGCGCCTTCGCCTGCTCGAGAATTTCCGGCGTTTCGGCTGCCACGAGCGCGACCGCGTCGCCGAGGTAGTGGGTGATTTTCCCCACGGGAATCATCACGTCCCAGTCCTGCTTGAGGTGTCCGATCTTCTGCGTGCCGGGGATGTCGTCCGCCGTGAACACGCCGACCACGCCCGGAAGCGCCTTGGCTTCGCAGGTATCGACGCTTAAAAGCCTCGCGCGCGGATATGAGCTTCGAACGGCGGAGCCGTAGACCATGCCGGGGAGGGAAAGGTCGTCCACGTAGAGGCTCGTGCCGAGCGTTTTACCGGCGGCATCCACGCGCTGCACGCTTTCGCCGATGAGCCCCTTGCAGGGGGTATGGGGCACTTCCGCGTTCTCGCGGAACAGCTTGGCGGCGAGAAGCACCGCGTCCACGATCTTTTTATAGCCCGTGCAGCGGCAGATGTTCGCCTTGATGGCCTCCTTTACGTCGGCCTCCGCAGGGTTTAGGTTCTGATCGAGCAGCGCCTTGGCGCTTATCACCATGCCGGGTGTGCAAAAGCCGCATTGCACCGCGCCGCAATGGGAAAACGCGTAGGCGTACACCTCTTTTTCGCGGGGGGAAAGGCCCTCCACAGTTGTGATATGCTTGCCCTCGAGCCTGTCGGTGCGCTGGATGCAGGCCTTTTGCGCCTTGCCGTCTATGATCACCATGCAGGTGCCGCACGCACCCTCGCTGCAGCCGTTTTTCACCGAGGTGAGTCGCAAGGTATCGCGCAGATAGTTGAGGAGCTTTAAATTTTCCGTTACGGCGACGGGAGCGCCGTTCACAAAGAAGTTCGACATAGGGACCTCCTGTGGGACTTAGGTATTATGCGTTCGCGGGCAAAAGGTAGGCGTAATCGTTGAGGACGGTCAAAATGAACGCCTCGAGGCCCTTCTCGAGCGAGTTGGGCCTGGAGAGGTCCACGTCCTGCACGCCGCCCGAGAGGCGGAGCCGCACGGCGTTTTTGCCGGTCACGTAAAAGCCGGGGTTGTCGCTGTCGAGGAAATCCCGCTCGTTTGCGAACAGGGTCAGCTTTTCCTTGTAGGGGTCGCTCGCGTGCGGGCAGAAGGCCGTGCAGTTGCCGCACTCGTTGCACATGTAATCCACGTGCAAAATCTGGCGCATCTTCCTGCCGTTCACGCGTATGGCGAGGTTGGCGCGGTTGGGGCATACGGTCGCGCAGTTTTCGCATACCGTATTGCACGCGAGGCAGCGATCGGCCTCGCACCCGGTGGGCATGCGAAGGTAGGGTTTTTTATCGAGCGCCTCGCCGTAGGGCGGGTAGCCGCTTTCGGGCAGGCCGTAGCTGTGCGCTTCGCCTAAAATGGCCTCAATGCACGCGGTCGCGTCCGCGATGGCCTCCACCACCGTGGCGGGGCCGCGCAGGGCGTCGCCCGCGACGAATATGTTGTTCGTGGCGCGCTTCGGCTTTCCGTTTTCGAATTCCACGCCGTAGCTTCTCAAAAACGCCTCGTCCACATGCTCGCCTACGGCGGAGATCACGGTGTCCGCGGGGATCGTTGCGAGCTCGCCCGTATCCACGGGGCTT
This sequence comes from Eubacteriales bacterium, assembly GCA_021372675.1. Classification (GTDB taxonomy): domain Bacteria; phylum Bacillota; class Clostridia; order Christensenellales; family CAG-138; genus UBA7707. The sequence goes on along the minus strand of JAJFTZ010000082.1, from coordinate 16,951 downwards.
CGCCTGCCGCTTTGATCGGGCGCGCCAAGCCTCATTTTGTGGCAGACGAGCATGGAGCCGTCGCGCTTGACGGGGGCGAGGAGCTCGCAAAACTCCACGCCGTCGGCCATGGCGAGTTCAAGCTCCTCCTCGTCCGCCGGCATGTACTTTTTGGTGCGCCGGTATACGAGCGACACGCGCTTCACGCCCGGGAGGCGTTTTGCCGCGCGCGCGGCGTCCATGGCGCTGTTGCCGCCGCCGATCACGGCCACGTTTTCACCCAAGTGCAGGCGCGAAGGCGCAGACTTCGCGTCGCGCAAAAAGTCGATCACGTTGAGGGAGCCGCCGTCGAGCCCGAGCTTGCCCGGCTCATAGGCGCCCACCGCGAGGAGGATGTGGGTGTAGCCCATGCTAACTAGCTCGTCCTTTTGCGGCGCTTCCTTGCCAAGCTCGAACTGTACGCCCATGCGCTCGATAAGGCGAACGTCGTTATCGATGTTTTGCTTCGCGATGCGGAATTCCGGTATCACATGGCGCACGAGGCCGCCGAGCTCCTTTTCCTTTTCAAACACCGTCGCGGCGTACCCCGCGCGGGCGATAAAATACGCCGCCGCGAGGCCCGCCGGGCCGCCGCCGATGACGGCGATTTTTATTTTCGAGGATTTCCTCGGCACGCGGAGCGTGGCGAGGTGGTCGCGTAAACCGTTTTCCGCTGCGATCAGCTTGGTCTCGCGGATGAGCACATGCTCCTCGTAGAAGTGGCGCGTGCATTTATCCGTGCAGCGGTGCGGGCAGATGGTGCCCGTGATGAACGGCAGGGGGTTTTTCTCTAAAATCACCTCGAGCGCGTCGGAAAACAATCCCTTGCCGCAAAGCTCGATGTATTCCGGGATGTCCTGGCGGATGGGGCAGCCCCCCTCGCAGGGCGCCACGAAGCAGTCGAGAAGCGGCACCTTGGTTTCGAGCTTGCGCGAGGGCAAGGGCTTTAAGGGCTTTTTGAAATGCGCGTCGTGTACGCTATCCGCGCTCAGCTTCGCCACGGCCTCCGCGTTTACGCCCGTAAATGCGCCGAAAGGCCGCGTTTCAAGCTCGCGCGCGAGCTGCGTGAGCCGCGCGTAGCCGCCCACCTTCAAAATGGTGGTCGCCACCGTGATGGGCCATATGCCCGCGTCGAAAAGCGCCATCACGTTGAACGCGTCCGCGCCGCCCGAGAAGGAAAGCCTGAGCTTGCCGTTAAACTCGCGCGCGAACCGGTTCGCCATCTCGATGGTGAGCGGATATAGCGCCCTGCCCGACATGTACATTTCATTGGACGGAAGCTCCCCGCGCTTCACGTCCACGGGGAAGGTGTTGGAAAGCTTGAGACCGAACGTGAGACCCTTCGTGAGGGCGAGCGCGCTCAGGCGGGAGAACATGGGCACCGCGTCGCGGTATTGCAGGTCCTCGTCGAAATGGTGGCGGTCGAAGGCCACGTAGTCGTAGCCGAGAGCATCGAGCCTTTCGCGCGCGAACTCGTACCCTAAAATGGTGGGGTTGCACTTCACGAAGGTGTTGAGGCCCTTTTCCAAAATGAGGTAAGTCGCGATGCTCTCGATCTCCTGCGGGGGGCAGCCGTGGAGCGTGGATACCGTAACGCCCGTGCACACGCGCGGGTCGATCGCGTCGATATAGTTTGCCTCGGCGGGGAAAAGCCGTTTGCATTCGGCGAGGCATTCCTTGAAGACGGCGGTGTTCGAGGCGTTTTTCATGCCCTCGATGAAGCGGTCGAGCTTTTCGGTTTTAATGCCCGCGAGGTCGTACCCGACGCTCATGTTGAACTGGAAGCCGTCGGGCGCGCCAAGGCCCCAGAGCTTTGCGATCATCTTCAGCGCGACCCAAGCCTTTACGTACTCGTCAAACGCCTGCGGCACGGTAAGCTCCGTGGACCATTCGCAGTTGTAGCCCTCGTCCGAGGCCAAAATGCACGGGCGGCCGATGCAGGCCGCTAGCTCCTCGCCGTCCATTTTCTGCACCGTTTTCAGCTCAAAAAAGCGCGCGCCCGCGTAATACGAGGCGATGATGTTTTGCGCGAGCTGCGTGTTGGGGCCCGCCGCGGGCCCGAAAGGCGTTTCGAGCGGCGCGCCGAACAAAGAAAGCGTCTTAGCATCCTTTTTTATATACGGCTCCTTCACGCCGAATACGGAACCCTGCTTTTTGTGCTCGGTCAAGAGCCAGTTCATCAACTGCTTGAAGGGGATGGGCGTCATGCGTTCGCTCATAATTGCCTCCTTATAATGCTGCCCATAGGCGTTTGGCGGCCTCGCAGGTCTTGGCGTTGATCTCCTCCTCGTCAATGCCGATAAGCGCCCTATCGTGCATGAGGAGCTTGCCGTTGGCCATCACGGTTTCGCATTGGCGGCCCGTCATGCCGAAGATCATGTGGCCGTCCACGTTTTCCGCGCTGAAGGGCGTGAACGGCTTGTAATCCATCACGATCACGTCCGCCGCCGCGCCCGCCTTGAGCGTGCCGAGCGGTTCGTCGAAGAAGCGCGACACGATGCGCGGGTTGTTCTTAAAGAGCATGGAGGTCGCCTCCATCCAGGCTACGTTCGGCATGCAGGCGTTGTGCCGCTGGATGATGAGCGCCACCTTGAGGCTTTCGAGCATGTCGAAGGTGTACGCGTCGGTGCCCATACCCACGAGGAGGCCCTTTTTGAACATCTCGAGCACGGGCGAGCAGCCTACGGCGTTGCCCATGTTGGACTCGGGGTTGTTCACGACCATAGAATTCGTTTCCTTTATAATGTCCATTTCCGCGGCGTTGAGATGGATGCAGTGGATCAAAAGCGTTTGATCGCCTAAAATGCCGTGGTTGAAAAGCCTAGATACGGTGCGCGTACCGTGGTTGCGCAAGGAATCGTACACGTCGTCCATGCCCTCGGCTACGTGCACGTGGAAGCCGACGCGGCCGTTGTTTGCCGCCGCACAAGCGTCGAGCGTTTTATCGGAAAGGGTAAACGCCGCGTGCAGGCCGAACATGGCCTTTACCATGGGGTCGTTTTCCTTTTCGCAATGGGAGATGAAATCCGCGTTTTCCTTGATGGCGGCCTTGCATTTTTCCTCGCCGTCGCGGTCGCTTACCTCATAGCAGAGCGATGTGCGCACGCCGAGCTCCTTGGCGACCCTTTCAAGCTCGAAAAGACTGCCCTCTATCTCGCGGTAGCTCGCGTGGTGGTCGATGAGCGTGGTGCAGCCGGTCTTGATACAATCGAGATAGGTTTGATACGCGCTCCTGCGCGTATATTCGAGGGTAAGGCTGCGGTCGATCTTCCACCACATGCCGTCGAGTATCTCGTAGAAGTTGTGCGGGTCGTGGCCCTTCATGGAAAGGCCGCGCGCGAGCGCGCTGTAGATGTGCGAATGCGCGTTGATAAACGCGGGCATGATCACGAGCCCCCGCGCGTCGACGAAGCGCGCGCCGGGATAGCGGGCTTTGAGCGCGGCGGTTTCGCCGACCTCGACGATCTTTGTGCCGGCTACGGCTACCGCGCCGTTTTCAAGGTAGGGCAGAGCGTCGTCCCGTGTGATGAGCCTTCCGTTTCCGATGATATACATGGCGGCACCCCTCTTTTTAAGATGTAGAATGGTTCTAGTCTGCGCACCGAAGGCCGATAGAAAAAGCGCGCGTCCAAAAAACCCTGAGATTTTTTGGGCCCGCGCGCGAAGCACTTCCTTACAGCCGGCGACGCATATTCTGTTTTAACCGACTAAGTATAGCATAGCATGCCGCGACGCTTTTTTCAATGCTCCAAAACCATAAAAAGTTTTAGATTACAAAAAAATTTTTTTGATTGCTATTGAAATGCGCACGGTTTGTGGTATATTATTGTTGAGACCAAAAAAATTTTTAGGGGGAGTGCGCATGCACAAGGCAACACGGGAGCTTTTGGAACGCGTGGCAAAGGCGGTCGCGGCCCAGTTCGGCGCGAACTGCGAAGTTGTGGTGCATGATCTCGAGGCAAAGGATCCCGAAAACACCATCGTGTCGATTGAAAACGGGCATGTGAGCAACCGCAGGGTGGGCGCGGGCTCATCGCACGTGGCGCTCGAGGCGCTCGAATCGCTCCGCGAGGGCAAAAAGGACTTTCCCGATCATTACGACTATCTCACCAAAACGCGCGATGGCCGCATCCTTCGCTCGAGCACCGTTTACGTGAAGGATGAAAAGGGCAGGCCGGAGGGCATACTTTCCATTAATTACGATTTGACGCAGCTTATGATGGCGGAAGCCGCCATCGCCTCGCTCGTTTCCAACGGGCACAGCGAGGAGCCGCAGCGCATCCCCACGAACGTCAACGAGCTGCTCGACGACCTTTTGGAGCAATCCGTCCGCCTCGTGGGCAAGCCCGTGGCGATGATGAACAAGGACGATAAGGTCAAGGCCATCGCATTCCTCAACGAGGCGGGGGCCATGCTCATCACCAGAAGCGGCGATAAAATTGCCAAATATTTCGGCATCAGCAAATACACCTTGTATTCCTATCTTGATTCCACGTCCCCGGATCCCAATAAAATCGGCGAGGGGCAGAACTAAACGCCTAAACGGCATTATTTATATGTTAAGAAAGGAAAAGATCAGACCATGGATTTTGAGGCAATCAAAAAGGCGGCGGAGGGCTACCTGCCCCAAATGACCAAGTTTTTGCGCGACCTTATCGCCATCCCGAGCGAAAGCTGCGAGGAAGAGGGCGTAATAAGGCGCACCATCGACGAGATGAAGACGCTCGGCTTCGACAGGGCCGAGATCGATAAGCAGGGCAACGCTTTAGGCTATATGGGCCACGGCAAAAAGATCATCGCGTTCGACGGCCACATCGACACCGTGGGCGTGGGCAACCGCGGCAACTGGAAGTTCGACCCCTACGAGGGCTTCGAGAGCGAAACGGAAATCGGCGGCCGCGGCGGCTCCGATCAGGAGGGCGGCGTGGTTTCCGCCGTATACGGCGCGAAGATCATGAAGGATTTGAATCTCATCCCCGACGATGTGACGGTGCTCGTTGCCGCCACCGTGCAGGAGGAGGATTGCGACGGCCTTTGCTGGCAGTACATCCACAATGAAGACAAAATTACCCCCGAGTTCGTGGTTTCCACCGAGCCGACCGACGGCGGCGTGTACCGCGGCCACCGCGGCCGCATGGAAATCCGCGTGGACGTGCAGGGCGTTTCCTGCCACGGCTCCGCGCCCGAGCGCGGCGACAACGCCATTTACAAAATGGCCGAGATTTTGCTCGACGTGAAAGCCCTCAACGAGAACGGCTGCGGCGAAAAGGATACGATCAAGGGCCTCGTGAAGATGCTCGACCCGAAGTTCAACCACGAGCACTACGAGGACGCGCAGTTCTTAGGCCGCGGCACCGTTACCGCCTCGCAGATTTTCTACACCTCCCCGAGCCGCTGCGCGGTTGCGGATTCCTGCTCCGTTTCCCTCGACCGCCGCATGACCGCGGGCGAAACATGGGATTCCTGCCTCAAGGAGATCGAGGAGCTCCCTTCCTGCAAGAAGTACGGCGCGAAGGTATCCATGTACATGTACGACCGCCCCGCCTGGACGGGCCTCGTATACGAGACCGAGTGCTACTTCCCCACGTGGATCAACAAGGAGACCGCGCCCCATGTGCAGGCGGTCGTGGACGCGCATAAGGCCCTTTACGGCGACAAGCGCATCGGCGATGCTTCGGCCATGCACTTAAGGCAGCGCCCGCTTACCGATAAGTGGACCTTCTCCACCAACGGCGTATCCATACAGGGCCGCTACGGCATCCCCTGCGTAGGCTTCGGCCCGGGCGCCGAGTCGCAGGCGCACGCGCCCAACGAGGTCATCTGGAAGCAGGACCTCGCCACCTGCGCCGCCGTTTACGCCGCCATCCCCGGCCTTTACAAGGGCAAGAGCGACGAGGACGTGGTGCAGTTCCGCCAGGGCAAGACCAACAACGACATCAAATAAGACCTCCGGCATAAAAAACACGATTAATAGGAGATCAAACATGAGCAACGTGAAAAAGTATACCGACAAACTCGATAAGCTGAACTGCAAAAACATGTACGAGGGCGACTTTTTCCTCACCTGGGAAAAGAGCCGCGACGAGCTCGAGGCCGTGTTCACCGTAGCCGACGCGCTTCGCCACCTTCGCGAAAACAACGTTTCCACAAAGATTTTCGACAGCGGCCTCGGGGTGAGCCTGTTCCGTGATAACTCCACCCGCACGCGCTTCTCCTTTGCGTCCGCATGCAACCTCTTGGGCCTTGAGGTGCAGGACCTCGACGAGGGCAAGAGCCAGATCGCCCACGGCGAGACCGTGCGCGAAACCGCCAACATGATCTCCTTCATGGCGGACGTGATCGGCATCCGCGACGATATGTACATCGGCAAGGGCAACACCTACATGCACGAGGTGGTGAACGCCGTCACCGCCGGCAACAAGGACGGCGTGCTCGAGCAGAAGCCCACCCTCGTGAATTTGCAGTGCGACATCGACCACCCTACCCAGAGCATGGCCGACGCGCTGCACCTCATCAACCTCTTCGGCGGCGTGGAAAACCTGAAGGGCAAGAAGATCGCCATGACCTGGGCGTATTCCCCCAGCTACGGCAAGCCCCTTTCGGTGCCCCAGGGCATCATCGGCCTTATGACCCGCCTCGGCATGGACGTTACGCTCGCGTACCCCGAGGGGTACGAGGTGATGGACGAGGTCGTGGAGGTCGCCAGGAAAAACGCGGCCGAGCAGGGCGGCAATTTCACGATCACCAACTCCATGGCGGAGGCGTTCAAGGACGCGGACGTCGTATATCCCAAGAGCTGGGCGCCCTTCAAGGCCATGGAGGAGCGCACCGAGCTTTACGGCAACGGCGATTTCGACGGCATCAAGGCGCTCGAAAAACGCCTGCTCGCGCAGAACGCCGAGCATAAGGACTGGGAGTGCACCGAGGAGATGATGAAGCTCACCAAGGGCGGCAAGGCCATGTACATGCACTGCCTGCCCGCCGATATCTCCGGCGTTTCCTGCAAGGAAGGCGAGGTTGCGGCCACCGTGTTCGACCGCTACCGCGACCCCCTCTACAAGGAAGCCTCCTACAAGCCCTATATCATCGCGGCCATGATCTTCCTCGCCAAGGTGAAAAACCCCGGTATTAAGCTCAAGGAGCTTGAGCTTAATGCCGTAAAACGCCACAACGTGTAAGCGCTTTCCCCCCAAAAAACGTTCGCAAACGGCTGCTTCGGTTTCGACCGATGCAGCCGTTTTTCTTGCTAATAATTTCCTATTGTGTATTTCAAGTTTTATAAAAGTAAGGTATCCTATAAGTACTACAGCGGGCTTCCCGCGGGAAGAAAAGGAGAAGAAGCACATGCGCAAAAAGCTAATGTCCCTGTTGCTGGTTTTCGTACTGGTCTTTTCTCTGCTTCAAGTAGCGGCCCTGGCGGATACGACCTCGTACGCCGATTTTATGGCGGCCGATCTTAACGGCAAGATCGTGCTGCTCCATACGAACGACGTACACGGCACGGTCGACGGCTACGGTAAGATCGCTACGCTGAAAAAGGATATCGAGGCCAAGGGCGCAACGGTAATCCTGATCGACGACGGCGACTACAGCCAAGGCAAAACCACCGTGAGCATTTCCAAGGGCAAAACCGCCGTGGATTTGATGAATCAGGCGGGCTACGACATCGCCACCATCGGCAACCACGAGTTCGATTACGGCTACGATCAAATGATCGCGAATCTCGAAGGCGCGAAGTATGTGACGGTCGTCGCGAACATGACCTACAACGGCACCGCTCCCTTTAAACCCAACCATATCATCGACGTGAACGGCGTGAAGATCGGCTTCTTCGGCCTCGCCACGCCGGAATCCGCCACCAAGGCGAACCCCGCCAATATGGTGGGCGTGAGCTTCTTGGCCGGCAAGAAGATGAACGCCGTCGCGCAGGCGCAGATAGCCGCTCTCAAGGCCGCTGGCGCGAGCCTCGTCGTCTGCCTCGGCCACCTCGGCGTGGACGCGGGCAGCAAGCCCAACCGCTCCACCGACGTGATCTCGGCGGTGAAGGGGATCGATCTGTTCATCGACGGCCACAGCCACACCGTGATCGACGGTATGGACAACAGCTACGTAAAATATAAGGGTCCCGGCAGCACCATGCTCGTTTCCACCGGCACCGCGTTCGATTGCATCGGCGCCGTGATCTACGACCCGGCTACGGGCAAGCTCGACGCCCGCCTGATCGATATCGACCTTAGCAAGAAGGCCGACGAGATCGTGTCCGACAGCAACGTGAAGAAGCTGATCGATAACATCAACAACGATATCAACAGGAAATACGGCACGGTCTTCGCCTCCTCCGAGGTGCTCTTAAGCGCCGCCAGGGCGCCCGGCGTCCGCACGCAGGAGACCACCTTGGGCAACCTCGTTACCGATTCCATCCTCTGGGGCATCGCGCGCGCGGGGCTTAAGGCCGATTGCGCCATCACCAACGGCGGCGGCTTGCGCGCCGATATCAAGGTCGGCCCCATCACCAAAAACGACATCCTCACCGTGCTGCCCTTCGGCAATACGCTCGCCCTTGTGGAGGTAACGGGTGCGCAGCTTCTCGAGGCGCTCGAGGCCGCCACGGCCGATACGCCCAACGCCATGGGCGGCTTCCCGCAGGCTGCCGGCATCGAGTTTACCATCAACACGGGCAGCGCGTTTAAGCAAAACGGGACATATCCCAACACCACGGTCAAGCGCCCCGGTAAGATTGCCCGCGTCACCATCCAAACCATCAACGGCCAGCCCTTCGACCCGAAGGCGGCTTACATCGTCGCCAGCAACAACTTCACCGCCGCGGGCGGCGACGAATACTATGTGTTCACGCAGGGTAAGGTCGTGGATACCGGCATCACGCTCGATGAAGTGCTGATGGATTATATTACCGACACGGCCACAGGCCTCGGCGGCGTGATCGGCCAGAGGTACGCAAAGACCGAGGGCCGCATCAACATCACCACCGAAGCGGTGAGCGTGCCCAACACGGGCGATCCCGCGTCTGCCGCGCCTATCGCGATGATCGCCGCGGCCATGATCCTTCTCATCATGGTAAAGGCGCTTAAGCGCAGGGAAAATTGACGGAATATTCAATCAAAAAAGTGGCTATGCCACTTTTTTGAGGATTACAGGAAGTGCCTGCTCGTGCCTCACGGACGGTACTTCCTGCAAAGAAAGCTTGCTACGCAAGGCTTTCCGTCGCCGCCGCGCATGTCGCCGACGGCGAATTAGAGCTTCCGGGGGCTTCGGCCCCCGAACCCCCAAGGGACTCTTTTACAGCCAAAATGCCGCTTCGGAGCTACCGAAGCGGCGTTTATATATGTAGATTAACTTGTTTATACCGGCGCGAGCGGTATCTGCAATTCCGTAAGGCTTTCCAGCTCGTCCGCGCTCTCGTGGATGTCGATCAAAAAGAGCTCGATGGCGCTGCCGTTGGGCTTTCGCCCGTTTTGGGCGGCATATGCCTCCATGCGAGGGAGGAGCATGCCGCGGTTTTTGGAGGGGCCGCTGTATGCCGCGGTGACGTAATCCCCCGCGGGCAGCGTGAAATTCGCCCGTTCAACGTGCGGCGTGATGATGAATACGCGGCTGAAGCGGTCGAACGCTCCGCTTTTTAGCGAGGCGTCGTCGAGAATGGCCCCCACGGTGCCGCCGTGGATGAGGAAAAGCTCGTCCTCATATTGCTTGTGCAGCTTTTTTACGGCAAAATCGACCTCTGCGTCGTTGAGCGGCTCGCCGTCGAGGCGCACGCAGGCGCGCGCGGGGAGCGTTCGCACGGAGATTTCGCCCGCCGGGCGCCGCAGCGCGTTCAGAATGCCCGCCTCGCGCTCGGTAAGCTTGTTCTTGATGTTTTCAAGCTCCGAAATGCGCGCGTCGATCACGGCGCGTTCCTCAAGAAGAAGCGAAAGCGTGCCCTCTACCGTGCGCGTGTCTAAATATTCCTTGATGCGCGCGGTGGAAAAGTCGAGCCGCAGCATGTCGCGTATGACGTTGAGCCGCCAAATGTCGTCGATGCTGTACAGGCGGTAGCCGTTTTCGTCGCGCCTGGGCGAAAGAAGCCCCGCCTCCTCGTAATAGCGCAGGGAATCCGTGCCGATGCTGTAAAGCTGCGCGATCTCGCCTATTTTATAGTCGTGGCGCATACGTGCCTCCTCGGGGGAAAAGGGACTTTTTCAAAAATTCGCTTGACATTGGTATCATACCAAGGTTTACGCTTGCTGTAAACAGGAGGCTATTATGTCGGGCAAAAACCGTGGTATCGGAGAGTTTTTAAGCTATGCGCTTTTGACCGCGGGCGCCATGCTCACGTTTTCCGTATATACGATGGTAAGCGGCGTCATCGTGTCGCACGGCGCGGGCGAGGCGGCGCTGGCCGCGCTCAACCTTTCGATGCCGCTCGTAAATATGATGTTCGCCGTTTCGGTGCTCATGAGCGTGGGCGCCGCTACGGTGATCGGCGTACATAGGGGCGCGGGCGAGTTGCAGCTTGCAAAAAGGGCGTTTACGGAGGATATTTTCGCCGTGCTCGGCGCGTCGTTGCTCGTTGTGCTGATTACCGCGCTTTTTCCGTGCGGGATCGCGCGCTTTTTAGGCGGTACGGAGCTTACGTTAGGCCGCGTGGAGGAATATGTGCGCGTTACGGGCGCGTTCGCGCCCGCCTATATGCTGTCGTACAACCTCGAGGTGATGTCGCGCGCGGACGGAAGGCCCCATATGGCGCTGGCGGGCGTGTCCACCTGCGGCGCGGTCACGGTGGGCCTCGGGTGGCTGTTTGTGATGCGCATGGGGCTAGGCATGCGCGGCGCGGCGCTCGCCGCGGGGCTTGGGCAAACTGCGAGCATCCTCGTATATCTGACGCATTTTTTGAGCCGGCGCGCAAAGCTCCGCCTCGCGTTCGCAAGGCCCGTGAAGGGCCTGTTCCGGCGCGCGCTGCCGCTTGGGCTTTCCGATTTTTCCAACGAGGTCGTGCTTGCGCTCACGACGTTTTTGTATAACCGTGCGCTCCTTATGGCGGTGGGCGTGCGCGGCGTGGTGAGCTATGCGGTGGTTTCCTTTGTGAACACCCTCGCGGTGATGCTGTTCGCGGGCGTCGCGCAGGCGAACCAGCCGCTCGTGAGCCGCAGCCGCGGCGCGAAGGACCATAAGGGGATGTTCGCGTTTTACGGCTACGGCGTGGTTACCGCACTTGCGTTGGGGCTTCTCCTGTACGGCGCATGCCTCGCGTTTGCGCCGGGAATTGCGCGGCTCGTCATAGAACCGGGCTCAAGCGCGCTGCCCTACACGGCCGCCGCGCTTAGGATGTTCGCCGCCGTGTTCCCGCTCGCGGGACTAAACATCGTGACCTCGGGTTTTCTCGCGGCGACGGAGGCGCCCAGGTACGCCGCGGCGATCTCCCTTGGGCGCGGCGCGTCGTTCGCGCTTGCGCTCTTTGTACTCGCGGCGCTCGCCCCGGGGGACGCGCTTTGGTATGCCGCCCTGATCGCGGAAGGGCTGTGCGCCGCCGCGTCCGCCGCGTTTTTCCTGCGGCGACGGAAGGAAATTTTGCGATAACGTCAAAATCAAAAGCGGGGGCGTTCCGAGACGGAATGCCCCCGCTTTTTAAGCAATTCGTTATTCCTCTTGGTTCCGCTCGAGAAACAAGCGGAACACCTCGTTTAAAACACGCTCGTCGGCAATGCCCTCAAGCGTTTCCTCCGCGTCGTCGTCCGCGCCGCTCAAAAGCCTTAAGATCGTAACGGACTTCTCGTCGGAATCGTCGTCGAGCGGGAGGAGCACCGCATACTCGCCGCCCTCGAAGGGAACCACGTCGAGAAGCTCGTAGTCGATCTCGTTTTCCTCGGCGTCCGCGAGGGTGAAGATGTTGTCGAGCTCTTCCATCACGCTTTGTTGTTCGAGCCGAGCACGTGCACGATCTTGTGGCGCACCATCTCGCGGATGGCGTCACGCGCGGGCTTGAGGTACTGGCGCGGGTCGAAGTGGGAGGGGTTTTCGTTGAAGTACTTGCGGATGGTGCCCGTCATGGCGAGGCGCAGGTCGGAGTCGATGTTGATCTTGCACACGGCCATGGTCGCGGCCTTGCGGAGCATATCCTCGGGCACGCCGATGGCGTCGGGCATTTTGCCGCCGTTCGCGTTGATCATCTCGACGAACTCCGGGATGACGGAGCTTGCGCCGTGGAGCACGATGGGGAAGCCGGGCAGGCGCTTCTGCACCTCCTCGAGGATGTCGAAGCGGAGCTGCGGCTTGGTGCCGGGCTTGAACTTATACGCGCCGTGGCTCGTGCCGATGGCGATGGCGAGGGAATCCACGCCCGTGCGGGTCACAAAGTCGAGCACCTGATCGGGGTCGGTATAGCTGCCCTCGCCCATGGCGACCTTCACGTCGTCCTCCACGCCCTCGAGGCGGCCCAGCTCGCCCTCCACGGTTACGCCGTGGTCGTGCGCGTAATCCACAACCCGCCTTGTGAGGGCAACGTTATCGTCGTAATTGTGGTGGCTGCCGTCGATCATCACGGAGGTGAAGCCACCGTCGATGCAGCTCTTGCAAAGCTCGAAGGTATCGCCGTGGTCGAGGTGCAGGCAAATGGGCAGGTCGGTTTCGATGAGCGCCGCTTCCACAAGCTTCACAAGGTAGGTATGGTTGGCATATTTGCGCGCGCCGGAGGAGACCTGTAAAATAAGGGGGGAATTTTCCTCCTTGGCGGCCTCGGTGATGCCCTGGATGATCTCCATGTTGTTCACGTTGAAGGCGCCGATGGCATAGCCGCCCTCATAGGCCTTATTAAACATTTCGACAGTGGTGACGAGTGGCATAAAATCAGTCTCCTTTATAAAAAATTTCAGAATCCGAAAATTGCTATCCATGCTTATTATATAGCATTTGCCCCCTGTTTCAACAGCATTCTCGCCGCGACGGTATATTTTGTCGGTATAATTCCGAATGAGCCCATTCGCGGTTATTATATGGCTCGTTTCCCGTAAGCCGCCCGAAGGCCCTTATACGTTATCCGTTTCTATGGTATACTATCCTTTGACAGTTATTTCCTGCACAATCTATCGCAGCACGGAGGAAAGTTCCATGGATAAGCTTCTTTCGCTCATCATACCCGCCTTTAACGAGCAGGAGGTGCTTTTTGAGTCGTACGAGCGCATGAGCGGCGCGATGCGCGCGCTCCCCTACGAGTATGAGATCATCTACGTGGACGACGGCAGCTCCGACGCCACGCCCCAAAAGCTCAGGGAGCTCGCGCGAAAGGACGAGCGCGTGAAGGTTTTGTTCTTTTCGCGCAACTTTGGGCACCAACTCGCCGTCACCGCGGGCATGGACGCCGCAAAGGGCGACGCGCTCATCGTGATCGATATAGACCTGCAGGACCCGCCCGAGGTGATACAAAAAATGGTGGAGGCGTGGGAGAAGGGGGCCGAGATCGCCTACGGCAAGCGCCTCAAGCGCGAGGGGGAGACCTTTCTTAAAAAATTCACCGCGCACGTTTACTACAGGCTCCTCACCTCCATGAGCGCCTACCCCATACCGCTCGACACGGGCGATTTCAGGCTTTTAGACCGCAAGGTGGCCGATACGTTTTTGAATATGCGCGAGCACAACCGCTTCCTTCGCGGCATGAGCGCATGGATGGGCTTTAACGCGGTGCCGGTCGAGTACGTGCGGCAGGAGCGCTTCGCGGGGAAAACGAAGTATACGTTAAAGAAAATGCTCAAGCTCGCCATGGACGGCATCTTGGGCTTTTCATACGCGCCGCTCACGCTCGCGGGGTATCTGGGCGCTGCGATCTGCGCGCTTTCCCTGCTCGGCTTCGCCGCGGTGCTCGTGTGCGCGCTCACCGTGGGCGCGGCGGCGTGGCTCTGGGGGCTTTGCGGCCTTGCGCTTTTAAACGGCGTCACCATGGTCGCGCTCGGCGTGCAGGGCGCGTACATGAACCGCATGTACGACGAGCTTAAGGGGCGGCCGCTCTACATTGTAAAGGAAAGCATGAACCTCAAATAAACTTTTTCGAGGGGGTAAAACACATGACCGATCCGAGGATCGAAACGCTGGCGAAAAACCTTGTGGGGTATTCCTGCAAGGTGAAAAAGGACGAAAACGTGCTCATCGAGGCGCACGGCAACTGTGACATGCTCGTAAAAGCGCTCATCCGCGAGGTGTACGCCGCGGGCGGCAGGCCCTATGTGTGGCTCAACAAGCCCGAGATCGCGCGGGAGCTCGGCATGGGCTGCACCGCCGAGCAGCTCGACCTTCGCGCCAGGGTGGACGGGCTTTTGATGGATAACATGCAGGCGTACATCGGCGTGCGCGGCGGGCTCAACAGCGCCGAAACGGGCGACGTACCGGCCGAAAAGGTCGCGCTTATGGCCAAGCATTACAACCAGCCCGTACACTCGAGGATACGCGTGCCCAAAACAAAATGGGTGGTGCTCCGCTACCCCTCGCCCGGCATGGCGCAGATGGCCGGCATGAGCACCGAGGCGTTTGAAAGCTACTATTTCAACGTATGCAACCTCGATTATTCCAAAATGGACAGGGCGATGGACCCGCTCAAGGCGCTCATGGAGAGAACCGATAAGGTGCGCCTCACCGCAAGGGGCACGGATATCGAGTTTTCCATCAAGGGCCTTCCCGCCATCAAGTGCGCGGGCGAGGTGAACATCCCCGACGGCGAAATCTTCACCGCGCCCGTGATGGGCAGCATCAACGGCGTGATCACCTACAACACCCCGTCGCTGCTCGAGGGCTTCACCTATGAAAACATCCGCCTCGTGTTTAAAAACGGCCGGATCGTGGAAAGCACCTCCAACGATACGGCGCGCATCACGTCCGTGTTCGACCGCGACGAGGGCGCGCGCGCCGTGGGCGAGTTCGCCATCGGCGTGAACCCCTACATCACCGCGCCCATGAAGGATACGCTGTTCGACGAGAAGATCGCCGGCAGCTTCCACTTCACGCCCGGCAACGCCTACGACGATTGCGACAACGGCAACCGCTCCTCGCTCCACTGGGACCTCGTTTTGATCCAAACGCCCGAATACGGCGGCGGCGAAATGTACTTCGACGGCGTGCTTGTGCGCAAGGACGGCCGCTTCGTGCTCGACGAATTGAAAGCGCTCAACCCCGAAAATTTAAAGTGAGCGCCTAATGCCTGTCCGCCTTTTATAAAAGCAGAACGGGATTTGCGGAAAACTCCGCAAATCCCGTCTTTGTTTACAATTTACATAAGCGCGGCTTATGCGTAGCCACCTCGACCCCAGAATGTGCAATTTTCCAAAAAAAGTGTTGCATATTGACAATAATTCGACTAATATTAAAGACGAAAAAGGGGTAAGAAACATACGTTAGCTATTATATAAATTTATATAGGAGGAACCTTCTATGAAAACCAAAGTAGGTATCAACGGCTTCGGCCGCATCGGCCGCCTCGTATTCCGAGCGTCGCTCAAAAACCCTGAGCTCGAGGTGGTGGGCATCAACGATCCGTTCATCGATCTCGACTACATGGTCTACATGCTCACCTACGATACCGTGCACGGCCGGTTCGACGGCGAGGCGCATGTAAATGGCGGCAAGCTCGTGGTAAACGGCAGGGAGATTGCGGTCTACGCATGCATGAACCCCGAGGAAATTCCCTGGAGGGAATGCGGCGCCGAGTACGTTGTGGAATCCACCGGCAAGTTCACCACCGCCGATAAGGCGCAGGCGCATTTGAGCGGCGGCGCGAAAAAGGTCGTCATCAGCGCCCCGAGCGCCGACGCCCCCATGTTCGTGATGGGCGTCAACCAGGAAACCTACAGGAGCGATATGACCATCGTATCCAATGCCTCCTGCACCACCAACTGCCTTGCGCCGCTGGCCAAGGTCATCAACGACAATTTCGGCATCGTCGAGGGCCTTATGACCACCGTGCACGCCACCACCGCCACCCAGCTCACCGTGGACGGCCCTTCCAAGAAGGACTGGCGCGGCGGCCGCGGCGCGGCGTTCAACATCATACCGAGCTCCACCGGCGCCGCGAAGGCCGTGGGCAAGGTGATTCCGTCCCTAAACGGCAAGCTCACGGGCATGTCGTTCCGCGTGCCCACCGCCGACGTTTCGGTGGTAGATCTTACCTGCCGCCTCGGGAAGCCCGCCACCTACGACGAGATCAAGGCCGCCATGAAGGCCGCCTCCGAGAGCGCGGAATATAAGGGCATTATCGGCTACACCGAGGATAAGGTCGTTTCGAGCGACTTCATCACCGATGCGCGCACCTGCATCTTCGATGCGGACGCGGGCATCAGCCTCAACAACAATTTCGTGAAGCTCATCGCCTGGTACGACAACGAGTGGGGTTATTCCAACAAGGTGCTCGACCTCATCTCCCACATGGCGAAGGTGGATGCGAAATAAGCGGGGCTTATTACAGTACAAAAGATAAAATGCAAGGCCGCGGCAATGCCGCGGCCTTTTTGCTGCAAATATATTTTCCGTAAAAAAAGCTCCGCTGCAATAGCGGTGCAGCGGAGCTTTTTTTGCCGCCGGGGCAGGCGGCCGCGGCGGCCCGGGGAAGGGGCGCGGCCGCATTTGCCTGCGGGTCGGCTTAAACACGAAGAACTATAACACATTTGTATCCAAAAGGCAACATATGTATTCAAAGCTTGTCCGAATCCTCCATACACTATTTGTGAAATGGAGGCGTTTTGCTATGCTGGATCCAATCGTCGTAGGTAATGTCATACAGCGGTTTCGGGAGGAAAAAGGGTATCGCAAGAGGTGCTCAGCGGCTTTGCGGATATCGGCAGAACGCATTTGAGCGCCATCGAGCGCGGCGAAAGACGGCCTACGCTTGAAACCTTTTTTAGGATCGGCGAGGCTATGGGCGTAAAACCGAGCGTTTTGCTGCAAGCGATCGAGGAGGAGA
>JAJFTZ010000003.1 GCA_021372675.1 Eubacteriales bacterium | reverse complement strand
GTTCCAATGCCCTTCCACGGTATCCACCGCGAAGGAGGCGCGGTGCTCGTCCGCCTCGAAGCGCGCGCTGTCGAACACGTAAAACTCGAATTCCGGGCCGATCACCATCTCGTCGGCCACGCCGCTTTCCTTAAGGTACTGCGCGGCGCGCTTGATTACGGTGCGGGGATATTGGTCGAACGGGCGGTTATTGGGCGCGTCGATCACCATCACGTCGCCCGCCATGCAAAGGGTGGGCACGGAGGTGAAGGGGTCCACGGCGGCGGAGGAGAGGTCGGGCAAAAACACCATGTCGCTTTTTTCAACGGCCGCGTACCCGTAGTTGGAGCCGTCGAAGCCGATGCCGTAGCGCATGGTGTCCTCGGTGAGCCGGTCGATGGGGATGGTGATGTGGCGCCAGCGGCCGTAAAGATCGGTCACCTTGAAGTCCACCATCCGGATGCCGTGCGACGCGCAGAATTCCTTGGCCTGTGCAAGCGTTTGAAACATGAGCTGTCCTCCGAAATGCTTTGTAAAGTTAAGGTTATACCACCATTGTCGCTTTACGGGGGCCGGAAGTCAAAGGATTATACTATATATTCACGGATTTTGTAGCGCGGCCCATGGGAGCGGCGCTTTCTAGCTTGTTATAAGCTCTTTGAGCACCGGCACCGCGAGCACGAATTTGGAAATCATGCGGCGGTCGCGCGGCACGAAGGCGATCACCTCCACGGGGTTGGGGGCCTCGAAGTTCTCGCCGGAGGAAAAGGGCAGCTTAAAAATGGAGGAAAGGGGGAAGAAAAGGGAAACGCGCTCCCCGCTTCGCGTGCCCTCGTAGGCGAGTATTTCGCGGCTTAAGCGCACAACGCCCTCCCCCACGGTGGTATGCGCGAGCGAGCGGGGATTTAAATGAAGCTGCAGCTCCGCCTCCGCTTCCACGGTAAAGCCCCCCTGCTGCGCCTCCTCGCGGATGCAGGCGCGCTGGTACTCCACCCAGTCGGAAATATGGCGGTAGATCACGCTTTTTTCATCCTCGGGCAGGAGGAAGCCATATGCGTCCATGTGCGCGGCATTGCCGCAGGCCGCGCAGAAAAGGCGGTCGTCCGCGCTCGAAAGCGCAAACTCGGCCTTGCAGCGCGGGCATTTGTAGAGAAGGTGCTCAAGGCGCTCCGCCGGTTTTTTGGAAGGGAAGGGGATGCGCGCAAGCTCCTGCCACTGGTATTCATCGTGGCTTAGCGCTTCCCGCACGCGCTCGAATATTTCGTTTGGCGCAAGCTCCTTCGCCTCCTGCGCGGTAAGGAGCGGCGAAACCTCCGCACGCACGCGGCCACGCCGCTTAAAGGCCGCCCACTTGGGCCTTGCGAGGTAGCTGCCGTAGAGCTTCACCGCGTAAACGTTCACGCCCATGCGCCGGATGAGGCGCGCGGTGCTTTCGGGGAAAACGTCGGTGCGCCCCGTGCCGCTCACCTCCCCCTCGGGGAAAAGGAGCACGCTGCCGCCGGAGGCCGTGATCTCGAGCATTTTACGCACGGAGGCGGCGTCCGCGCGGAACTGCTCGCGCGGGATGCAGTGAAACACCCTTAAGACGGCGGCGAGATATTTGTTGTGGTAAAAGAATGCCGCGGTGAGCGTGCTTACGCGTTTTGGATAAAGCGAGAGAAGCGCGAACATAAAATCAAAATTGGAGGAATGGTTGCAGACTGCCAAGAAAGGCTCCTCGAGCTTTTTTGCGCCGCGCGGAGCGACGAAGCCGAAGCGGAAAAAGGAATATAGCTTCAGGAGGAAAACGGCAGAGCCGTACAGCGGCTTTCCGGGGCGTTCGGCCTTTTGCTTAAACGGCATGGGCGTCCCTCTTTTCTTCGTCGTATGGGCGGCGCCTGGCCGCGTCCTTGTTCTTCCCGTCGTTCTTTGGCGTGCGGTCTCGACGGCTTTGGCGGGCCTTACACGAGCAGCATCAAAAGCGGCACGGCCACGAAGCAGGCGAGCGTCGTCAGGGTCAGGCCCGCCGCCTGATAGCTTTCGTCCGCGCCCACGGAGGATGCAAGCACTACCGACTGTACCATCACCGGCATGGCCGCCTCCATCGTGAGCACGCCGCGCTGTATGCCTGTGATGTTGAACGCGAGGCAAAGGGAGAGGGCCAAAAACGGGGAGACGGCAAAGCGCATCGCGAGCATGGCAAGCATATTTTTGTCGATACGGAGGCTTTTAAGCCCCGTTTCGTAGATCACATAGCCCACGTACAGGAGCGAGAGCGGCGTGACAAGGCCGCTTATGTAGTGCGAAAAGCTCAGCAAAAGCTGCGGCGGCTTGAAGCCGGCAACTAAAAGAAGCGCGGAAACGATAATGCCCACAAGGGGCGGGTTGAGAACGCGCGCCAAGGTCTCGCGAAGCGAGAACCGCGCCGCGCCGTTTTTGCCGCCGCGCCTTAAAATAAAAGCGCCGGCCGTCCAAAAAACGGTGGTGTTGACGATGTAAAAGATCATCACATAGGGCGTGGCCTCCGCGCCGAAAAGCTCGAGGCACATGGGCAGCCCCACGAACAGCGAGTTGGACAGCGCGCACATCACCACGAAGCCGCCGCGTTGCGCCGGGCCGACGCGGAGGATGCGCGCGAGCAAAAACGAAAGGCCCATCATGCCCGCGATGCTTAAGACCACGACGAGAAAAAGCTTCCCCGCGCCCTGCAGCATCGAAAGCGTGATGTTGCTGAAAAAGTTGTTGAAGCACATCAGCGGCACGCAGAACCTTACGATGAACTTTACGAGGAAATCCTTGTGCTCGCGCTTGAGCCAGCCCGCCATGCCGCAGAAATAGCCCACCGCCGCCATGAGTAAAATGAGCGCCACCGCGGAAAGGGAATTAAGCAATTCCGACATACTTCACCCGATGCTTTTTTAGTCGAAAAAGTGACTCGCGTCACTTTTTCGACTAAAATCCTATGTATCTTAATGGTATTCGCTTTATTTTGTGATCTTCCTGCATTCGAGATAATAGCGCTTTTCGTGCGCCTCGCCCATGGAGAAGGTTTTGCGGGGGAGCGCGCCGTCGAACACCACGGTTTTGAAGAGCTCCGCCTTTTTCATGGGCGGCAGCAAAAAGCCGAGGTTATTCGGCTTCGCGCCGAGCTCGAACACCACGCCGCTGCCGTGGATATAATCGACGCTCGCCTTTTTATGTTCCTTCAGGTAGGCGTCGAGGGCGTTTTGCAGCGTGCCCACCGCGAGCTGCGCCGCGGGCGCGTCCACAACGTAGGCGAAAAGGCCCTTTTCGCTCACGAAGGGGAGAATGTGCTCGTCGTGCGCGCAGCCCTGCGCAAACGCCGCGAGCGCCAGGCGCGAGGGGAAGGTCTCCACGCTGCAGCCGCCGTTTTGCTCGGTGAGAAGGAGCTTCAGCTTTTCCGCCGCGCCCTCCGCGTCGAACAGCACGCGGTGGATGGGCTCGAACACGATGCCGCTGTCGTGCACGTTTTCGAGCTCCACGAGGCAGAAACGGGCGGGATGGTCGAGCCTTTCCGTTTCGTTCAAGTTTTCCTTGCAGCGCTCCCAATTTGCCTTCGCGGTGGCGAAGGAATGGTTGCCGTCGCCCATGGCAAAGAGCATGGGAGGCTTGTCCGCACCGTATTTTTGCGCGAACGCCGCGGGGTCGCAAAGCGCCGAAAGGGCGTCAAGCGCGCCGCGTATATGCTTTTCATCGCGGAAAAGATAACCCTCGATGTGGCCGCCGCGCTGCATCAGATCGAAGTCGTAAATTCTTTCGGCGTCCCGCGTAGAAGCCGCGAGGGGCTCGATTACGGTGCGGTTGGGGTCGTCGATCAAAACCAAAATATGCGGCAGTTCGAGCGGCGCATCCTTGCGGATGCGCAAGCGCGGGGGAATGCGCTCTACGATGGTGCCCTCGGTGGCGCGTATGAGCGTGGAAGCGCCTTTTTTATAATCGTACGCCTCCAGGTCGAGCGCCACGATGAGGCCGGTGCGGGTTTTATGGTCAACCGTGCGGCGCACGAGCACAAAGCCCTCGGGCTTTTCCTCGAGCACGCCCTCGTTCATATAGCGGAGCATGTACGCGTTGATGCTTTCGGTGCGCTCGGCCTCGCCGGGCTTATCGAGGTACATCTCGGGCAGCATCAGCCTTAAGGTGGAGGGGGAATTGCCCACGATGCGCTCGGTCTGCGCCCAGTAATGGGGCTCAGAGGTGTACTGGTCGCACGCCACGACCGCCCATTTTTGCATATCCACCGTTTTGTTGGGCAAAAGGATGCGCGGCACCTTTACGCCAACGCTGTTTTGAAAATCCGCCATAAACGCCTCCGAACAGAAATGATGGTGTTTTGGTGCGCTTGAAATATGGACGCCGCCGCGGAAACCAAAAAGAAAGCGCCGCGACCATACGAATATTGTACAGCACGGCGCGATAAGGGTCAATGCACGGGGAAGAATATACAAAATGTGTTAGGCGTTATGATTTATTTTGTATACCGCGGTTACAGCAAAATCATAAGCCTCTGCCCCTCGTCCAGATTCTCGCTGTACACGGGGTTGAGCGAGAGGAGGTTCCCGCGGCTTATGTTGAAGCGCTTCGCCACGTCGAAAAGCGTTTCGCCCGCACCCGCGAAGTACACGATAATGCCGTGCGGCACGTCGGGCGCTTCGGCCTCGGAAATGCCCGTTACCACGTTGGCGTCACTGAGCGAGTAAAGCTCCGCGTTCAGCTCGACCGAAAACGAAAGCTCCACGCTGCGCCCGGCGCCCGAGAATTGCGTGCACATCGCGTTCGCCCCGAGGATCGCCTCGGCGTCGTCCGGGGCGGAAACCGGCATCTCCGCGAGGAACGGCAAATCCTCCGTAAACGCGTAAAGGCTGTTGTTGCCGCTCGCATAGATCACGCGGCAGATCAAAAGCCCCTCTACGCTCAGCCTTCCGCCGTTTACGGCGGAGCCCGTAACCACCGCGCGGCCCGAGCAGGAAACCACGCGGCCCACCTCCACCATGCCGTCGGGCACGTTCACGGTCTCGTGCACGGGATGGCGCGTGTTTACCGTGCCCGCGTAATTCAAAAGCCGCGCGTGCTCGTGGTTGCAGTGGAAGGAATAGTTGGGGGAGTAGGCGTCCAGCGGCAGTGTGCAGCCGGATTCCTGCCTTTCAAAAAGCTGGATGCCGAGCATCGCGTCTACGGCGAGCAGCCCGAAATCCTCTCCGATGGGGCGCACGTTCACCGCGGCGACGTTCGCCGTGCCGGCGAGCTCGCGCGAGCTCGCGTCGGTCGCTATGTTCTGCGAAAACGGGAAGCTCTGCGTAAGCTGCGAAAGGCTCCCGTCCTTGTTGGCGCAAAGCGTGCTTACGTTGAGCGTGCCCTCCACCTCGGCGTTCACGCCGTCGGTCTTCACGTCGCGCACCTGCGCGGTCGCGTTGGCGCTCAGCACGTTTTCCACGTTGGGCGCGGCGACCTCCTCGCGCAGCCGCACGTTTTCATCCGCCACCTCGCGCTTTTTCGCCAAGGTGAGGGGAAGCTCCTTGAGTTCAAGGTCCTCCACGCCGCGTATGCCCCTTAAAACCTTGAGCTGCGCCGCGGAATCCACGCGGCACGCGATATCGACCATGGCGCTCAGGGAGAGCGCGTTGTTAGATAGGTTCACGTCGAGCGTTTGCAGCTGCGCGTTTGCGTTCGCGTTCATGCCGGGTTTTGCGCCCTCCACCGCCACGCTGTGGCGGAACGCCGCGCTTGAGGAAAACGCGAAAACGCCGTCCGTGCCCGAGAGCACGAGGCTTACGCCCACGCGGCCGGTGAGCGTCACCTTGCCCTCCTGCACTTCGGCCTCCGTAACCTCCACCTGCCCGTTCGAATCGAGTACCTCGGCGGCCGAGCGTCCCTCCGGCATGGGGATGCTCCCTTCGACCAACGCCTGGGACACCGTACTGCCCATCACGCGGCTCACATCCAGATCGTTCCACATTAACTCCATGCCCGTTCTCCTCCCGAAATAGCAAGCATTCAGAATCCGGCGCGCTTTTTTGCATCCTAAAAGCGCTCAAAGCATGTTATTGCTATAAAACCATATGATTTAAGCTGTTAAAATATGAATCCTGCAACCCGGCGGTTACAAAGCGGGATTTTATTACAAAAATGAAGGAAAAGATGTAATTGGCGGTGCGGAACGAAGGATGCGGCCGCGTAGGCTGCATTGTATATGCGTTTGCATATACAGGCCAACTATGCGCCGAGTTATCCACAGTACCCACAGAGTTATCCACCACACGGGCTTGTACGGGAAAACACAGGTGTGAATAACTTGGGAACGGGGCGTGGAAAGCCATAATAAACATAAGCATGCCGCGCATATTTTTGCGCGGCATGCTGAATATGTGTATAGGAGCTTTGTCGAAAAATGAAGCAAATGCAATTTATATGGGGAATATATCCTGCATCTTAGATTACATTTTGTATTTCACCGCGCGCGCTCTTCTCGCGGGCGCTTTCCATGATGAGCTTATCCGCAACGAGCGCGATGAATTCGCCGTTGGTGGGCTTGTCGTTTTTGGAATAGATGTTGTAGCCGAAAAGCTGGTTGATGTTTTCGATCTTGCCGCGCGTCCACGCCACCTCGATGGCATGGCGTATGGCGCGCTCCACCTTGGAGGCGGAGGTCGTGAAGCGTTTGGCGATGCCGGGGTACAGCTCCTTGGTGATGCGGTTGATGATCTCCGGCTCGAAGTACACCATACGCACGGCCTCGCGTAGGTAATGATAGCCCTTGATATGCGCGGGAATGCCTATTACGAGAAATACGGAGGTGATCTTTTCGTCGAGCGTTTTCGGCTGCGAGCTCATGGTACATACCTGAGAGCGGTAGTTATAGGTGCTTTCGAGCATATCGAGCATGCGCTTGTACAGCGTGTCGGGCTCGACGGGCTTCACCATAAAATACTTTGCGCCCAAGGTGCATGCCTGGCGCACCATATCCTCATGGCGCATGGCGCTCACCACGATGACCGCCGGCGGGCTTTCCACAAGGCCGGCCTTGAGCCTCTCCAAAAGCTCAAAGCCGTCCAGCCGCGGCATGATGAGATCGCAAATGAGCACGTCGTAATGGCCCGAACGCAGGGCATCGAGGGCCGCTTGCCCGTCGGACACGGCATCCACCTGCGCGACCTGTTCCTGCGCGGTAAAATAGTCCCGCACCGCGGTTTGAAACTGTAGGCTTCCATCCGCCAAGAGAATACGATATTTTGCCATTTGCAGTCCTCCTGATTCTGTTGTATTTTATAAATTGCGAAAGAAATGGGAAGTTTTATGAAGCATGTGCACTGTAATAGATTGTAACACCGCTTTTTTCGTAAGGGTAGGGAAGTAAATTATGTGTTTTTGTCGCTTTTTTGACAAAGCGGCGCAAAGAAACGGGGTTCCTGTCTTTCGGCCCGAAAACGCGGCAAAAAGGGCCGAAGCGCGTAAAAAAATGCAAGGAGAAAGCGCATGGAGCACGGATTTTTAAAGGATTTTACGTTTGAACGCGCCCACCGCGCAGACGCGGACGCGATTGAGGCGCTTTATTGCGCCGTGAAGGCGCACGGGCGCGAAAGCGGCGGCACGGATTGGAACGACGAGTATCCCACCCGCGCCTTTATCGACGACGACATCGAAAACGGCGCCGCGTTCGTGCTCCGCCATGGCGGCGGAATCGTCGCGGCCGTTTCCATGCTGGAGGAGGACGACCTCGACGACTGCGGCGTGGCGTGGACGCAAAAAAGATCGTGCGTGATCGCGCGGCTTTGCGTGGAGCCAAAGCTTCAGGGGAAGCACATCGGTGAGCATATGATGCGTCTCCTAAGCCTTGAGGCGCGGCGCGAGGGCTATGAGGCCACGCGCCATCTCGCCTCGGCGGCAAACCCAAAAAGCCTTCGCCTCTACGACCGCATGGGCTACAAAAGGCTCGGCATGGTGCGCCTGTACGATATCGACTTTTACGCGTATGAGATGCTACTATGAGCGGCGGCCCCGACGGTAACTAAGTCACACACGGGCGGGATATGGCCTGTTTAGGGGCTTTTTTGCGTGCGAAGAGCGCTTGGGCACGATTGTAATATCCGCGAAAAGCGATATAATAGAAGCGAGGAGCAAAGCTGCTCCATCAGCGCGAGATAAAGCAAGAAAGGGAAATTATTATGAGCAAACTGTACGATAACCTGAACGAGCAAATGAATTTTGAACTGGAGTCCGCCTACATCTACGCAACGATGTCGGCTTATTTAGACGCCATGAACATGAAGGGCATGGTACACTTTATGGATCTTCAGGCGAAGGAAGAGGTTTCGCATGCCGAGCGGATCAAGCATTTTCTGCAGGAGACCGGCTACGGCATAAAATACCGCGGCTTAAACCCGGGCGACGGCAAATTCGCTTCCATCGAGGAGGTATTTAAAAAGGCGCTTGCCCATGAAAAGGTTGTGACCTCGCGCATCCATGCCCTCGTCGAGCAGGCGAGGGACGAGAAGGAGCAGCGCGCGCTCAACCTCCTTGCGTGGTTCGTGGATGAGCAGATCGAGGAGGAGGATACCTTCACCGTTCTCGTGGAGCGCTTGGAGCGCATCGCCGGCCAGTGGGCGGGCATGTACATCCTCGATAACGAGATGGCGCAGAGGTAACCTGATCGGTAAAGCAAAGAGCCGCGGCATTGCCGCGGCTCCCTTTTTGTAAAATGCGCCGTTATTCTTTTGTCAGTTCCATGTAGACGGGCGTAAAGTCCACGCCGCCTTCGTCCTTCGCAAGGTAGGCGGGCATTTCTTTCTTGACGAAGCGCAGCCGCTCGTAGAGCGCGATGGCTTTCGTGTTTTGCGGGTTCGGGTCTACCCAAACCTTCTGCGCGCCATTTTCAAAAGCCCGTTCGATGGCACAGGAGAGCGCCGCGTGGGCGATGCCCTTGCCCCTTGCGCCGCCAAACAGCTTGATGTCGAGCGAAGCCGCGTGCCCGTGCGCCTCGTCGATGCTGTAAAAAGCCTCCCCGCAATAGCCGAGCTCCTTTTCATAGATGGAATAATGGTTGCGGCGCGGCCGCCCCTGCTCGATCCACCCGAGCCAAGCCGTTAACCCCTCCATCGTTTCGCCAAGCCCATCGGGGAAGCCGACAAACTTCATAACGTCCCCGTCGTTCCATAGGGAGAGTACGTTGGCGAGGTCTTCTGTGGTAGTTTCTTTGATTTTGATATCGCAGTTTTGCATCGCTTAAGGCTCCATTCCTTGCCTGCCTCAGCTTTTCGCCGGATATTTTTCCGCGTTTTTAACGGTTTTTTCCGCAACGGCCGCGGCCAAATCCACGTCGAAATGCTCGCACAACCGGCACAGGTACCAAAACACATCGGCGAGCTCCTCCCGCAGATGACGGTATTCCTCGGCGTTTCCTTTCACGCTGTCGGCGGCGTCCGAATGCAGCCACATAAAGATCTCGGCAAGCTCGGCGGCCTCCACGGTCAGGGCCATAACGAGATCCTTGGCGTTTTGCTCCCTGTACCAGCCCCGCGCGTCCGAAAAATCCTGTATATGCTTTTTGATCTGCGCGATGGTCGTTGTGGCGTCGTTCATGTTTGCTCCTCTAAATCAGGATGAAAGGTTCTCGTTTTTCCTTTAAGCGGTTTAACAGGTTTTTATTCTATTTGATACCAGTTATCTGTCTTCTGCGGCGTTCGCTGATCTTCTGTTATCAAGATGCTATCGAGGTTGTGTTATCAGCCGGATTTATCTCAGCACAAATATCGCAAGGTTTAACCGCTAACTTTTACTTTTGTGTCCTCTTCAAGCTTTACCAAAAAATTGCTTTGCTATATTTACCGCATTTATATGCCAATCCGCCGTACCGTCAATATGAATCACTGGGCAGGCAAGAGTTTTCGCCCATTGTTCAATTCTTGCAGGAGAACGAGAAGCCACAAAATCAATAAATTTTAGGTTCTGCTCATACATATCGCCGCCTTCGCGGACGCGTTCCCCGTGTCGACCATATGCGCGTTGCTCAATGCGCCTTATTCGGGTGTCAATCGGCGCGGAGACAAATACAGCCAGCTCATAAAACAGAGGAATCGTATCGCCAAAATCTCCGGTGACGGCGGAGATGACAAACGAGCCGTGCTTTTTTATGTCGGTGAGCATCAGCGCTATACATTCCTCATGTGACCGCTGATCGGTGTATGGAACTTGCGATTCTCTGAAAGCATAGGTCTCTATATCCATGTGCTTAAAGTTCAAAATACGCGCCAGTTCGCCACCAAGCGTAGTCTTGCCGCTCCCATTTGCCCCGAACACGATTATGCCGTGCGGTTTATTCATTTAGCCGCTTTCCATTCTGCCGTTTCTCGCAAACCCGTTGCGGCTCA
>JAJFTZ010000080.1 GCA_021372675.1 Eubacteriales bacterium | reverse complement strand
AAGCGCATATTAACCACGCCGAACTGGCCGCTGCCGCCGGTTTGCTTTTTATGCTTGCCTTCGGCTTCGGCGGTGGCGCGGATGGTCTCGCGATAGGGCACCTTAGGATCGGAAAGCGCGGCTTCCACGCCTGTTTTGTTTTTGAGCTTGGAGCAGATCACGTCGATATGCATCTCGCCGAGGCCGCGGATAAGCACGTCGCCCGTTTCCACGTTCTTTTCGAGCGCCATGGTCGGGTCTTCCTCGAGGAGTTTATTCAAGCCCGCGAAGACCTTATCCTCCTCGCCCTGCTTCTTAGCGGAAACCGCGAGGCCGATGGCCGGCTCGGGGAACGCGATCTTATCGAATACCACAGGGGCCGACGCGTCGCAAAGCGTATCGCCGGTGTTGGTGTATTGGAGCTTGGAAAGCGCGCCGATGTCGCCTGCGATGAGCTTATCCACGGGGATCAGCTTCTTGCCGCGCATGATGGCGGGCGCGATAGCCTTTTCGCTCTTATCGGAAACGCTGTTGTAAGGAGCCAGATCCACAGTGAGCGTGCCGCTATATACCTTGATGATGGAATATTTGCCGAACTGATCCACTACGGTTTTGACGACCTGCGCCGCAAATTTGCCGTCGCGCTCGATCTTAACGGTTTCGCCGGTCTTAACGCTGACGGCGTGCGGAGCGGCGACGTCGGCCGCGGAGGGCATGTAATGCACGAGGTTATCAAGAAGCGTGGCGACGCCGATGTTCGGTTGCGCCGCGCAGCAGCCCACGGGGGTGATGGCGCCTTCGCGCACGCCGCGGTTGAGGCCGCGGATGATCTCCTCGTGAGAGAGCTCGCCCTCCTCGAAGAACTTCTCCATCAATTCCTCTTCGCTTTCGGCGGCGGCTTCGGTGAGCGCCTCGTAATACTTCCTGGCGGAGGCCGCGAGCGCGTCGGGGATGGCGGTTTCCTTTTCTGCTTTACCGTCGAACAGCTTCGCCTTCATATTTACCACGTCCACATAGCCCTTGAACGCGCCTTTATCCATAATGGGGAGCTGGATGGGCACCACGCTCGGGCCGAACTTGGCGATCAGCTCATCCATAACCTTTTCGAAGTTGGCGTTTTCGCGATCCATCTGGTTTACGACCATCATGCGCGCCATGCCGTGTTCCTTGCAAAGCTCCATGGCCTTTTCCACGCCCACGACGGGGCCGCTTACCGCGCCCACCACGATGAGCGCCGCGTCCGCGAGCGCCATGGCTGCGTAGACTTCGCCGTAAAAATCGAAGAAGCCCGGGGCGTCGATGATGTTAATCTTAACGTCCTTCCACTCTAAGGGAGCCAGCGCAGCATTGATGGAAATGGTACGCTTGGTCTCTTCGGGATCATAGTCGGTGGTGGTATTACCGTTTTCAACGCGGCCGAGCCTCTCGAGAAGGCCCGCGTTGAAGAGCATTGCCTCGGTCAAAGTGGTCTTCCCCTCGCCGCCATGCCCAAAGATACCGATGTTGCGAATGTTTGCTGCGGTGTAGTCTTTCATGTGAAGTAAAATCCCCCTAATGTGGTGTAGATTGAAACATGTTTAGCAACGCCTGACGAGCAGCCGCCACTTGCTATTGTATCAGCCAAGCGGCGGCTTGTAAACTGTTTTTCCCCTATCGGATGGGCATTTTTTAGGCGGAAAGCCTCGGTGTGAAGTGCGGAACGGTCAAGACCGTTCCCTACATCCCTCATAGGATTACCAAGGGGCCGCAGCCCCTTGATTTTCTTCCGGCTCCGGCAGCGTGCACGCCGAAACGGATGAAATCCGGAGGATTTCGTTCTTATCAGGAAGTACCGACCGTGCCCGCATATAGGGCACAGGTACTTCCTGCAAAACCCGCCGCAGCGATCTCAAACAAGCGGCCGCAGGCCGCTTGTTTGAAAGGCTTTAGCCGCATTTCGAATAGCCGCACGCGCGGCATATCACGCACCCGCCCTCGTGCTCCATGGCGCTGCCGCATTCGGGGCAGGGTATGAAATCCTCCGCGCCCGAAGGCGGCTCAATCGTGCCGTTGCGGGGCGTTACGTCAAATTCTGCCTCCGCGGCCGGCTCTAAAGCGGGCGCAGGGTTTCTTTGCTTTTCCTCCGCCTCCTTCATTTTTACCACCTTTTCGAGCGCGCGTCCGATGGCGTCCGGGCAGGAAAGCACCTTGATATTGCCGTTGGTAGCGCGCTGGCGGAGCGTGGAATGGCAGCGTATGCCCTTGAGCTGTTCGATAATGGCGCTCACGTCCATGCCGGAGCGCAGCGCCGTGGAAACAAGGCGGCTCGTGGCCTCGCTCTGGCTCGGGCAGCCGCCCGCGCGGCCGAGGTTGGCGAATACCTCGCAAATGCCCTCGTCGTCGTAATTGACGGTGATATACAAATTGCCGCAGCCGATCACCACCTTTTCGGTGACGCCGCGCGTCACCTCGGGGCGCGGGCGCGGCGTGATGCGGGCGGGAAGCGTTTTTGCGCCCCCCTTCTTTTCCTCTTTTTTAACGCCGAGGTTCAATACCTGCCCCGTGCGGCTCCCGTCGCGGTAAATCGTTACGCCCTTGCAGCCGAGCTTGTAGGCGAGCATGAACGCCTCCGAAACCTCCTCCTTGGTCGCCTCGTGCCTGAAGTTGACGGTTTTTGAAACGGCGTTGTCGGTATGCCTTTGGAACGCCGCCTGCATGTTGATATGGTCGGCGGGCGTGATATCGTGCGCGGTCACAAACACGCGCTTTATGCGCTCGGGCACTTCGGCGATGTTGTGAAGCGTGCCTTCGCGCGCGATGCGGCGCATGAGCGCGTCCGAATAGAAGCCCTCGCGCTTTACCACCTCCGCAAAGAAAGGATCCACCTGCGGGAGCTCGTCGTTATCCATCACGTTTCTGACGAACGCGAGCGCAAACAGAGGCTCGACGCCGCTCGAGGCGTTGCAGATGATGGAGATGGTGCCCGTGGGGGCGATGGTGGTGCGGGTGGCGTTTCGAAGCGGCGCGCCCGAAAGCGTGCTCTTCTCGTACAGCGGGAACGCGCCGCGCTTTTTCGCGAGCGCCGCGCTCGCCTCGTCCGCGCGCGCCTTTATAAAGCCCATGAGCTTATCGGCAAGCGCGATGCCCTCCTCGGAATTATAGGGTACGCCCAGGCGAAACAGCACGTCCGCAAAGGCCATCACGCCGAGACCGATTTTGCGGGTGGAAAGCGTCATTTCGGAAATTTCCGCGAGCGGATATTTGTTGACGTCGATGACGTTATCCAAAAAATGTATGGCGGTATCGACGGCAGTTCCCATGCGGTCGTAATCCAGCTCGTAGCCGGAATCGGTCTCTTTGAGCATTTTCATAAGGTTGAGGGAACCGAGGTTACAGCTTTCATACGGCAGCAGGGGCTGTTCGCCGCAGGGGTTGGTGGATTCGATCTCGCCTGCGCAAGGAACCACGTTATCGCGGTTCATTCTATCGAGGAACACGATGCCCGGCTCGCCGTTTTCCCACGCCATCGCAACGATCAGCTCGAAAACCTCCCGCGCGCGCTTTTTCCCGGCGGCGGCCTTCGTGCGCGGGTCGATAATATCGTACTCGGCGTCCGCCTCCACCGCGTGCATAAATGCCTCGGTGAGGCCGACGCTGATGTTGAAGTTGGTGATCTCCTTGAGGTCGCTCTTGCAGCGGATGAACTCCACGATGTCGGGGTGATCCACGCGCAATATGCCCATGTTCGCGCCGCGGCGCGTGCCGCCCTGCTTCACCGCCTCGGTCGCGGCGTTAAACACCTTCATAAAGCTGACGGGGCCGGAGGCCACGCCGCCGGTGGAGCGTACCATGGAGCCCGCGGGCCTCAGGCGGGAAAACGAAAAACCCGTGCCGCCGCCGCTTTGGTGGATGAGCGCGGCGTTTTTCACCGCGTCGAAAATAGCGGTCATGGAATCCTCCACGGGGAGCACGAAGCACGCGGAAAGCTGCCCCATGGGCTTGCCGGCGTTCATGAGCGTGGGCGAATTGGGCATAAACGAAAGGCTGCTCATCAATTCAAAAAACGCGTCGGAGGTCTTTTTCACGTCCGCGTTTTTGTCGTATAGCTTGTCCGCCTCCGCCACGGCGTCCGCTACGCGGCGAAGCATCCCCTCGGGCGTTTCGATAAGCTCGCCCTTTTCATCTTTCGCCAGGTACCTCCGCTCAAGCACCGTCAAAGCGTTTTTCCCCAAGGTTTCCATGTTGCCGTCTCCTGTCAATATTTGGTATTTTTCCGTACTCGGTATACCAGATATTGTATCATTCGCGACGCAGCGATACAAGAGCAATCTCAGGCGAAAGGGCTGCTTTTTGCGCTTTTCGCGGCATAGCGCAAAAAACGGCGGAAGCTCCGCCGTTTTCTATGATCCGTCCATTTTCCCGCGTTCACAGCGCGCCTATGGTCGCGGCGTACACCGTGAATTCCTCCGTGCCGTCCAAGCCTAAAAAAGCGTCTGCTACGCTTTGATTGTAGGCGGCGATGGCGCACATACCGAGGCCCGCCGCCTCCGCGCTCAGGTACAGGTTCTGCATCGCATGCCCCGCGTCGATGGGCACGAGCTTTCCCGCCGCCTCAACATAGCGCCACTCGGGCCGATAGGGAACCGCGGAGAAAAAGAGAGTTACAGCCGCGGCGGAGGTGAAGCTCTGGTTGTTGAGAACGCTCACCACCTGCTTTTCAACGTCTTCCACGGGGCGAAGCAATTCGAGCTCATGCGTCCCGGCAAGGTAATGATATACCCCCTTTTCAAGCCCCGTCACGTTTTTTACGGCCAGATACAGTTCGAAAGGGTGCCTCGCGCCGCCCGAAGGCACCACGCGAAACGTAAGGCCGGAACGCACGGACTTAACGCCCTGCGCGCTCCAGAGCAAAAATGCGAGCTCGGGCAAGGAAAGCGGCGCGTCTTTATAGGCGCGGCGGCTTACACGATCGCGAAGGAGCGATAGGTAGTCGTTTTTGCGGATCACGTTGGTAAACTCCCGCGTGAGCGCGACGCGCTTGCCTCCGCACACCTTGAACGGCTGCGGCATCGGCAGCCCCTTTTCCTGGTCGCTCTCGCTCACCGTGCCAAACACGCTTTTCATGGCCGTGCGGTTATGCTCGAGCCGTTCTTT
This sequence comes from Eubacteriales bacterium, assembly GCA_021372675.1. Lineage (GTDB taxonomy): Bacteria > Bacillota > Clostridia > Christensenellales > CAG-138 > UBA7707. The sequence continues at coordinate 2,870 of JAJFTZ010000080.1, read as the reverse complement.
GGGTTCAAGTCCATGTTCCATCGCCGCAGTTCCCCGTTCGTTTTTTATTTTAGCTTCTATAAAGTATACGCTACGCGAGCATGCCCAGATGCTCAAGAAGTATTTTAAGGCCGATCAAAATAAGCGTCGCGCCGCCGAGAATATCCGCCTTGTTCGCAAGCCCCGCGCCGAAGCGGTTGCCGATGGCGACGCCCGCGAACGAAAAGCCGAACGTAATGGAGCCTATGAGAAGCGCCGTGGGCACGATATCGGTTTTCAAAAACGCGAAGGTGACACCCGCCGCGAGCGCGTCGATGCTGGTGGCGATGGCGAGCGCAAGCACGCGCTTTACGCTGAAGGGTTCGCAGACCTCGGATGCCTCGCTCTTTTTTAAGCCCTCGTACAGCATTTTGCCGCCGAGAAAGGCCAGAAGCGCAAAGGCGAGCCAATGATCTATCTCCCTTATATATGCCGCGAACTGCCTGCCCAATAAAAAGCCGATCAGAGGCATGAGCGCCTGAAAGCCCCCGAAGAACAGCGCGATCACGGCGGCGTGCTTAAGGCTTAGCTTTTTCATGCAAAGCCCTTGGCAGAGCGCGGCGGCAAAGGCGTCCATCGAAAGCCCCACGGCAAGGACGACGATCTCGACAAGGCCCAAAAAGCTTCCCTCCCGACAAAAAAAATCAGGCGTTTGCGCCTGATGTATGCGGCGAAGAATATTCCCACATACGGCGCGCGCCGTACATGGGTCTTGTTATTTCATGCAAGCCAGGCTTTCGCCAGTATGTTGACTTGCACCGCGAAACCGCGGCAACTACTCCCCCATGAACTTCACCATTATAAGTCGAAACGCGAAGCGTGTCAATTCCCGCGGCGGCCGTCGAAAGCGCTATACTATTTGCGTTCGCAATGCGATAATGTAAAAAGATATGTACGGCTTTTACCAAAATCTCGGGAGGGCGCATGGGCACCGAAAAGTTCAAAACCGTCGTACCCCTTCTCCGCTGCCCCGTCTGCGGCGGCACCATGGAGGAAAAAGAGCATGCGAGCCTCGTATGCGCCCTCGGCCATTGCTTCGACCTCGCTAAAAAGGGCTATGTGAATTTTGCGCCGCAAAAAAGGCACGGGCCGTATGGCGCGGCGCTGTTCGAGAGTCGCCAAAGGGCGTTTCGCGCGGGCTTTTACGATATGCCCTTAACGGCCCTTTGCGAGGCCGCGGCGCGGCATATAAAAAATACGCAGCCCGCGCTTTTGGACGCAGGCTGCGGCGAGGGCTTTTACGCGCTCGGGCTTAAACGGTATTTCGGCGCAAGCTCACGCGTGATCGGCTTCGATTTGGAAAAGGAAGCCGTTCGGATCGCCGCGCGCGGCAATAACGACGTCGCATGGCTCGTGGCCGATATGACGCGCCTTCCGCTTCAGGACGCCTGTTTCGACGCGGTGTTCAACGTGTTTTCGCCCGCCGCGTACGCGGAGTTCAAGCGCGTGCTGAAGCCCGGCGGCGTTATCGTCAAAGCCGTGCCCGGCGAGCGGTACTTAATAGAAATCAGGCAAGCCGCGCAGGAGAAGCTGAAAAGCGGCGCATATTCTCCCGCGCGCGTAAGCGAGCATTTTAAAGCGCATTGGAGCGTTCTCGAGCAATTCCGTATAACGGAAACGCTCCCCGTCGCACCCGAGCAGCTTAAAGATTTTCTTGCGCTCACGCCCATGCTGTTCAATGTGGATACGGAAAAGCTATCCACGGAGCATATCAAGGAGATTACCATCGACGTGGAAATCATGGTAGGCGCATCGGCCTAACGGCCGTCGAACTCGATAAAAAGCACGGGGTAATCGGCCTTCTTTTTAAACCCGCAGGATAGCGCGGTTCTGTACGAAGGCTCGTTTCTTTTCCAGCACTCCCAATATACGGCATATCCTCTTTTTGCGGCTTCACGCAAAAAGCGCGCCGCCATGGCGCGGGCTAAGCCCTTTCTTTGGTGCGCCTCCTCCACCGCGATGCCCACCGCGACCGCAGGCGGGCTCGGATACTCGCTCGTACAAAAGCCGCATAGCGCATCCTTGTAAAGCGCACAAAAGCCTATCCCGTTCGCGCAAAAGTCCTCCATATCCGCATAGGTGGCGGTGCCGAGCACCTCTTCCGTGAGCATGGCGAGGTTTTCCGTTTCGGAATGAAGAAACTCCCTCGTTACGGGAACGATCTCGTAGCCCTCCGGCGCTTCAAAAGCGGGGATAGGACGCGAACCGGTATACGCGTAAACGCTGCGCTCGTTGCCATAGGTTTTTTCAAACCGGTCTTTGAAGAGCCGCGCGGCGCCTTCGCTTTCATAAAAAACGATCGCGCAGCCAAGCTCCGCCCTGACGCTTTGCGGCAGAAGCTCCCTTTCCATCGCCCCGAACGCGGCTTTATCGGGCGTACCAGCTATAAATATGTAGTGGCCCAAAAGCATGGCGTTCGCGCCGTTCCCCTGCCAAAGCTTTGCGGGAAGCGGCTTTTCCCCCACGGATGCGAGCATATATTGTAGCGGCGTAAAAGAAAACGTCTCCTTTAAAGAAGCCATACGTTCCTCCCTCTCTATATCTATTCGCCAGTCTAGCGGCTGCGCGCGTCAAAAGCAAGCCGCGCCGCGGGCTAACCCGCCGCTTTTTATGGGAATATATTCTTTAAATCGGCTTTTCCGGCTCTCCGAACGGTTGCATTTTTGTTGCTCTACGGGTACAATACTACAAACAAAACGCCCGGAGGCAATATATGCTTGGTTTCAACGCCGTTTACGCTTATGCGAGCTACGCCTGCTATTCTACGAGCAGGCTTGGGTTCGCGTTGCGGCAAACGGTTTAAAGTTTTGCCGGATCATGCGGCTCGAGCCAATCGCTCGGGCCGCTTTTTT
>JAJFTZ010000116.1 GCA_021372675.1 Eubacteriales bacterium | reverse complement strand
AGATCGGCCGCGCGCGTCTGCAATATGGTAAACGCGTCCTCGGGTGAAAACACGCTTTCATCCGCGAGCACGGGCATGCTAACATGGTCGGTCACGTATTTGAGCCCCACAAGATCGTGCGCCTTTACGGGCTGCTCCACGAATTCTATTTTGAGGCACTCGTCCTCCATGCGCGAAAGCAGCCGCACGGCCTCCTTCGGCTTCCAGCCCTGGTTCGCGTCGATGCGGATGCACACATCGTCCCCAACGGCCCTTCGCACAGCGACGAGGCGCCTTAAGTCCATCTCCGCATCCTTGCCGACTTTTATCTTGAGGCAGTCGTAGCCGCGGCGCACCGCGTCCAAAGCGTCGCGCACCATTTCCTCGGGATCGTTTACGCTGATGGTGATATCGGTGGTGATCGTGTTTTTTCCGCCGCCCAAAAGCTTATATACGGGGAGCCCGTGGAGCTTTCCGTACAGGTCGTAAAGCGCCATATCGGCCGCGGCCTTCGCGCTTGTGTTTTTTTCGATGCAGGCGTGGAGCGCGAGAAGCGCGCCTTCAAGATCGTCCACATCGCGCCCGGCGAGCGTTTTACCGATATGGTCGCGCATCGCGCCGAGAATGGAGCCTTGCGTATCGCCTGTGATGACGGCCGTGGGAGGCGCCTCGCCGTAGCCGACGCTCCCGCAGTCGGTATGGATCTCCACGATCACATCCTCCACGCTTTCCACCGTGCGCAGCGCCGTTTTGAACGGCACGCGAAGCGGAACCGAAAGAAGCCCGAGCCGTATACCCGTGATTTTCATGCGTCGCCCTCCGCCACTCAAAATTTCTGACTAAAATATACCATGATTTTTCCTGCCGTACAACGGCGCACGAGCAATAACAAAAAAGCTCCGAAAACGGAGCTTTTTGATGGCCTTTGCTAATACACCGATTTATCCGCTTCGCGGAACAAAGGGGATTAGCCCCAAGACGGGGGGCGGATTTCTGCCGTACCGTAAAAGGCGGCGCGGCCGGATGGTCTGCTCAGCTTACATCCCCTTGCGGTTCTGGAAGCAGGCGCTGCAATAGATGGGCCTGTCGTTCTTGGGAACGAACGGGATCTTGGTGGGGGCGCCGCACTGCGCGCAAACCGCGTCGTACATCTCCCTTTCACCATTGCGCTGGCTCTTACGGTTGTTTCTGCAGCCTTTGCAGCGGATGGGTTCATTCTGGAAGCCTTTTTCCGCGTAGAACTCCTGTTCGCCGGCGGAGAAAACGAATTCCGCACCACAATCCTTGCACACCAACACTTTGTCTTCGAACATTTGAGAAAATCCCCTTGTGAAAAATAATTTTTCGGCCGTTCAAAATCAAGGCTGACCTGGTCTTTGACCCCACACCCGCCGGCGGGAAGCTTCGCTACCGGGCCTTTAGGGCCTCCCACTACAACTTCTCTCGGGGGAAATGCCCCCCGGCCGGACTTACTTCTAAGCCGCACCATGCTCACCGGCGATTTTGCCGGCTTACGTGGGTCGTTTCGCCTGCGACTGGCATCGACTTGCAACCACAGACCCTCGGGTTTTGAATAACCTTTTACATTATAAGCGAGCTTGTTAAAAAATGCAATAAGTATTTTTTTTGCTTATGAATGATTCAGAGAAATCAGTGCGGCGCAATCTCGTCGTACGCCGCGCGCGGCCCCCCCACATACTTAGGGCGCGTGCGCGCCATCACAAGGTTTGCCTCGCCGATTTTAAGCACGGACGCGTGTATGGGCACGGCAACGCGCCTTAAATGCATGCCGATCAGCGTGCCGCCGATATCGAGGCCGGCGCGCGCAAAGGAACGAAGGTCCTCCGCCATCACGGGCGCATCGAACAGCTCGACCGCGCGCATAGCCATGGCGCCGCCCGCGTGGAGCTGCGGCCGCACCCATACCTGCTGCAGGTCGTAGCGCTCCAGACACGCGCGCTCTACGACGAGCGAGCGGTTGAGATGCTCGCAGCATTGCACCGCGAGGAAAAGCCCGCGGTTTTTAACCGCCGGATAAAGCGCTTCCATCACCTCGTGCGCGATCGCCTCCGACGACGCGGTGCCGATGCGCCTGCCGCCGATCTCGCTCGTGGAGCAGCCTACCACGACGATATCGCCTTCCCTTAAATTATCGGCCGCCGCGAAAAGCTCCTCGACGGCTTGCTTCATTTGCGCGTGGATTTCAGACATCGGTATTACCTCCCGTTCGCACCGCTTATTATAGTGCAGAGGCCTTTAAAATGCAAGCGCTCCGCACCGCCGGACGCGCTTGCCAAAAAGCCGCGCTTCCGTTATAATAAAAGCTCAGGATTTTGCTTGACAAAGCTGAAAATATGCTTATAATGTAACAAGAATAATTCTTAATCTTGAGGAGCGAAATGATTTATTCAAAGCAACGGGAGCTGCTCGTATCGCAGCTGCGCCGCTATCGCGGGCATCCCACGGCGGACGTACTATACGCCTCGGTACGCTCGGAAAACCCCACCATCAGCCTCGCCACGGTGTACCGCAACCTGAACCAGCTTGTGGACAGCGGCATTGTGATGCGCATTTCCGTCCCCGGTCAGGCCGACCGTTTCGACGATAAAAACGACGGCCATCAGCATATGCTGTGTACCGAGTGCGGCGGCATCACGGATATCCCCGCCTCCGCTCTGCCCGATGTATGCGGCACGGTGTCGGATAACACCGGGCTTCATGTGAGCGCATGCAATATGATCTTTTACGGCCTTTGCAAGGCTTGCGAGAAGAAATCTCAAAAAAACAATTAACATAAGGAGGCACATCAGTTTATGAAGGATTTAACCGGAACCAAAACGCTTAAGAACCTCGAGGCCGCTTTCGCCGGCGAGAGCATGGCCCGCAACAAGTACACCTATTACGCTTCCGCCGCGAGGAAGGAAGGCTTTAACCAGATCGCGGATATCTTCGAGGAGACCGCGGGCAACGAGAAGGAGCACGCGAAGCTTTGGTTCAAGTGGCTTCACGGCGGCGCGGTTCCCGCGACCGACGTTAACCTTAAGGACGCCGCGGGTGGCGAGCATTACGAGTGGACGGAAATGTACGCCCAGTTTGCGGCTGAAGCCGCCGAGGAGGGCTTTACGGAGCTGGCCGCCTCGTTCAGGATGGTCGCCAACATCGAGAAGGAGCATGAGGAGCGCTACATGAGGCTTCTTAAGAAGGTCGAGGAGGGCACGGTATTTTCCTTTGACGGCACCAAGGTCGCATGGAAATGCCTGAACTGCGGCCATATCCACTTCGGTGAGAAGGCGCCTGAGATGTGCCCCGTGTGCAAGCACCCCAGGGCCTATTTCGAGCTTCGCGCCGAGAACTATTAAAAAGAGCATTGCCTTTGCATAAAATACGCGCGCCCTTTCGGGCGCGCGTATTTTATGTTATACAGGAAGCTCACTGCATGGAGAGCATTTCCGTTCGGAGCACCTTGATGATATGCTTTTCGAGCCTCGAGATGTAGCTTTGGGAAATGCCCATCATATCGGCCACCTGTTTTTGCGTGTATTCCCGCTGCCCCCTAAGACCGAAGCGCAGCTCCATGATGCGCTTTTCGCGCGGCGTGAGCTTTTGCATGGCGAGCACGAGAAGGTCCTTATCCACCTCCTCCTCGATGTTGCGGCACACCACGTCGCCCTCCGTGCCTAAAATATCCGAAAGCAAAAGCTCGTTGCCGTCCCAATCCACATTCAGCGGCTCGTCGAGCGATACCTCGAGCTTGAGGCGGCAGCTTCGCCGCAAATACATGAGAATCTCGTTTTCGATACAGCGGGAGGCGTAGGTCGCGAGCTTGATGCGCTTTTGCGTGTCGAAGGTGTTCACGGCTTTGATGAGCCCGATCGCGCCGATGGAGATGAGATCCTCAATGCAGACGCCCGTGTTTTCGAACTTGCGCGCGATGTACACCACAAGGCGGAGATTGCGCTCGATGAGGGTCTGCTTCACGCTTTCGTCGCCGGCCCCGAGGCGCGCGATAAGCTCCGCCTCCTCTTCCTTCCCCAAGGGCGGCGGCAGCGCCTCGCCGGAATTCACATAATAAAGCTCCTGAATAAGGTCGAGGCGCAGATAAAGCTCGCGGAGCAAATTTTGGAGCTGATGAAGCATAGTTTCCCCCTATCCTATTTCCCCCCGTGCGCGGGGCCCAAAGCCGCCGGCGGCACGAGCGCCTCAACGCCCCGCATGGGCGCGGGGGCCAGGGCGACGAGCGCATTGAGCCGCGCGCCCGTGGCGTTATCGTACAGCGCGTCGGGCTTAAACGCGTACAGCACCGTTTCCGCGCTGCCCGCCGCGCCGCGCACGACCACCGGCATACCCCCGCTGCCGGGGAAGCCGGGCGCGTAAAACACCACGACGGGGAGCGCGCTCAGCGGCTCCGTCAGGAAATTGCCCGTATCGACGATGCCCCCTAGCAGGTATTCCTTTCCTTTGTGGCAAAGCCTGAGGCGCACGGACGAGGCCGCCTTTATATTGCGGGCGAGCACGGCGCGCAGGGCCCGGGGCAGAAACGAGGCCAAAAGCGCCCCCCAAAGCGCGGCGCGGAGAGGAACCGACGCCAGCAGCGCGCCGTTTTGCAGCCTGCCGCCCAAGGCAAGCGCGAGGCAAATGCAAAGCCCGCCCGTAAGAAAAGCCGAAAAGAACACGCAAAGCGCGTGGGCAAGGTACGCCCGCAGGCTTTTCGCGGGCAGAGCCAGCGCCATGAGGAGGCCCGTTAGGAGCTTCATCGGAAGCGACCCCATAACCGGGTACGAAAACGCGAACGCCGCATAGACGGCCCCGCCGAGGGAAAAGGCGAGCGTGCGCCAAAACGGCGCTTTCGCGGAGCACACGGCCGCCGCCGCGCGAAGCAAAAGCGCGTTCATCACGGCGTTATCCAGCAGGAAAAGCTCCAGCCACACGGCATTTACCTCCGATGCCGGTACTATACCATACGCATTTTGAGGAATATGTAGAACCGATGACGCGCATATATGCCCTATGTGTCGAAATAGACGGCAGCAAAAAAAGCGCCGCGCGAGTGTTCTCGCGCGGCGCCCAAGGGTCTTTATTCGCTTATTCCTTATTCCTCAAAAAGCTCGGCAGATCGAGGTTATTCTTCTCCTTGGGGTTATATTCCTCCTTGAAGATATCCGTCTTGGTGTAATGCGGTGTCACGTCCTCCCCCTCGGGCAGGGGCGAGGTGTAATCCGGCGTTTTGGTGCGCGGACGGTTCCAGAAATCGTTGCGCGCAAGGTTCGACGGGTCCTTGAGCGTACGCGGCTGACGCACGGAATCCTGCGGCACGGCGGGCTGCTTTTCGGCCTCGGGTACGGCCTCCTGACGCGCCTGCGCCGCATCCTTCGATTCGAAGCCCGTGGCGATCACGGTGATGCGCACGGCGTCGCCCATCTCGTCGTCCACGCCCGCGCCCCAGATGATGTTGGCCTCGGTATCCGCGTACTCCTGAATGAGCTTCGCGGCCTCGATGGTCTCGTGCAGGCCGAAGTCCGGGCCGCCGGTGATGTTGATGAGCACGCCTTTCGCGCCGTTGATGGAGGTTTCTAAGAGCGGGCTCGCGACCGCCTGCTTGGCGGCCTCGTTGGCGCGCTTTTCGCCCGACGCGATGCCGATGCCCATGTGCGCCATTCCCTTTTCGCGCATGATGGTGCGCACGTCCGCAAAGTCGAGGTTGACCATGGCGGGCACGGCGATAAGGTCGGAAATGCCCTGTATGCCTTGGCGAAGCACGTCGTCGGCGATGCGGAACGCCTCGATGAGGCTCACGTTGCCGACCGTGTCGAGAAGCCTTTCGTTGGGGATGGTGATCAGGGTATCCACGCTTTCCTTGAGGGCGGCGATACCCCGCTGCGCGTTTTGCATGCGCACGCGGCCCTCGAACTCGAAGGGCTTCGTGACGACGCCGATGGTAAGGATGCCCAAAGCCTTTGCGCATTCCGCAACGATGGGCGCAGCGCCGGTGCCGGTGCCTCCGCCCATACCCGCGGTGATGAAGATGAGGTCCGCGCCCTTGAGCGCGGTGGTGATGCTGTCGCGGCTCTCCTCGGCAGCCTTGCGGCCAATCTCCGGGTCCGCTCCGGCGCCCAGGCCCTTCGTAAGCTTTTCGCCGACCTGTATCTTCTGGTTCGCGCGCGAAAGATAAAGCGCCTGCTTGTCCGTATTGATGGAGATAAACTCCACCCCGCGCAAGCCGTATTGGATCATGCGGTTCACGGCGTTGTTTCCCGCGCCTCCCACACCGACGACCTTGAGCTGCGCAAATTGACCGCTTTCAAAATCCAGCTCTAAACCAATGGGCATACGCTTTCCTCCTATTTTTCAAAAAAATCCCGAAAAGCCCTTAAGAATCCGCCACGCTCCGCCGCGCCCTCGAGCCTTGACTGGCCCTCGTCGCCGCCGGATTGCATCACAAAATCCATCACCGCGAACGCGGAAGCATAGTTGGGCGAGCTTAAACGCGGCATCCACGGCATGCGGACCTCCACGTTGAGGCCCATGCAGCGCTCGAAGTAATCCGCGCTGCCGCGCATGAGCGCCACGCCGCCGCCCGTAAGGTAAACGGGGGGCTTAAAGCTCTCCAAAACGCCCATGTCCCCGAGCGCTTCGACGATGAAGCCGGCGAGCTCGCCGCTTCTCGCCTCCACAATGTATTGAATGGCCTCATGGTCCACGCGGAGCATGCCGCCGCCGGGCATCTTTACGATATCTATGCTGTCCTGATAATCAAGCGAATAAACATAACGGCGCTTGATATTCTCGGCCACGGGCACGGCCAAACGAAGCCCGTAGGCGATGTCGGAAGCGAAATGCGCCCCGCCGATGCGGATGGAGCGAAAATCGACGAGCGCGCCGTTTTTTACGACGCATACATCCGTATGCGTGCCGCCCACATCGAGGAGCACCCTTGGGTACTGCCTGTCCTCCTCGGGGACGATAAAAAGCGATTCCGCGAGCGGAACGGCCACGAACATATCGGTTTGGATAGCCGACGCGCGCAGCGTATCGCCGACGAGCGTTTTGAAGCGCGCGTCCACGAACGCGTGGGAAACGGTGGCGCGCACCTCCGGCGCGCTGACGCCGATGGGCGCCTCGAGGCGCGCGGTGCCGGAAACCTCAAACTCCACGGGCGTGGAGTGCATCAACTCGAAGCCCTCGGGAAAATCAAAATTGAGCGATTCATCGAGGAGCGTTTCCACATCGGCCTGAGAAAAACCGCCCCTGCGGCGCGGTGCGACCGCGGCATCCTGCAAAACAAGCTGGATAAACGGCGCGGGCACGCCCACGCTTATATGGCGCACGGTGCGCTTGCATTCGTCCTCGGCGGCTTCGATGGCGCGCTCAATGGCGTTTACGGTATTTTTTTCGTCCGCAAATACGCCATGCTTATACCCCTTGTATTCGCATACCCCCGCGCCGTGCACCAGCACGCCGCCCTTACCGTCGGAGCTGCAGATCAAGCATATCATCTTGGAGCTGCCAACATCCAAAATCGCCGTAAACTGGCTCATCGGGCCTCCACACCGGGCGCAAGCTGCCGAATATACTCCGCCCAGTATTTAAAGAATACCACACCTACTATATATTGTGCAATACAACCCGACCTAATTTGTCAGGAATTGGTAAAACGGAGGGGGGCTTTCTACCCGCTGAACCCCTCCGTGGGAGAAGGCTCGGGGCTTTCCCCGGGCGAGGGGGAGGCGTCGGGATCGGGCGTTGTGCCGGGATCGGGCGTATCCTGGGGGACGGCGGTCTCCGGCGTCTCCTCCGGGGAATAAACGGGACCGCCGCGCGCCGCCAGATAGATGACGCCGCCAGTTTTTCCCTCGGCCTTCAACTCCTTCAAAACGGCGGAAAGGTTGAAGAGCTTGTCCGAAAGCGAATCGGGCTGGCCCAGCTTCACAAGGTAGCCGGAACGCAAAGAAAGCTCGATGGAAAGCGCGTTGGCCATGTTCACGCTGAGCACCTCGCCGGTAAGGCCCGCGGCATCGACGGCTCCGAGGATGCTCACGAGCGAGGTCGCCTGAAAATCCGTGCCGGTATCTATGCTTTGCCCGAGCGTGTAGCCCGCGTTGCCCATGCCGTAAACGAGCATGAGCGCATCGTCCGTTTGCGCGCCGATCCTCAGCACGGCGCCCTTTCCGTCGATGAGCACGCTGTCGCCCGAAGGGTCCGCGATGATGGCGCGCGCCGTGCGCTCCACGACGCGCAGGATCACCGTATCCGGGAACTCGCGCACGAGCTCCATGCTTTCAACATAGGGGTCGCTCAAGATCGCGGCGCGCGCGCCGCTCTCATCCAGCAGGAACATATGCTGTCCCGCGCGTATGCCCGAGGCGTTCAGCACGCTTTCAGCGCTCACCGTATGGCAGCCTTGCACCTCCACCTTGTCCACTAAAAGCGCAAAGTACACGATCATAAGCGCTGCGGCGCAGGAAACGACGAAGATCGCGATGCCGAGCGCATGCCCCGCGCCCTTGCCCGGGCGCGGTTTTTTTCGCTTCCCCCTGCTTTTCTTTGGGGCGCCGGTTTTCAAGCTGCGCTCGCCCGCCATCAATCTTCCTCTCGCCGTATGCGCGCACCGATTGCCGTCAGCATGCGCTCCATTCCCTCGTATCCCCTGTCGATCAGCTCCGCGTTCATCACGGTCGTTTCGCCTAAAGCCACAAGCCCCGCGATGGTCAGCGCAGCCCCGCCGCGCAGATCGCGCGCGTACACCTGCGTGCCGGTAAGCCTTTTTACGCCGCGTATCACGGCGGTTCTATCCTTCTGGGTAAACATGGCGCCCATACGGGCGAGCTCCGCAGCATGCTTGAAGCGGCCCTCGAACACGTTCTCCACCACCACGCTCGTGCCCTCCGCCACGGTGCACAACGCGAAGAACTGCGCCTGCATATCCGTGGGAAAACCGGGGTACGGCAGCGTTTCGATGATTTTGACCTCCCTGAGCCTGTCGGGCGCCCTAAGGTAAACGCTATGCTCCCCGCAGAGCACGATGGCGCCCGCCTCCCTGAGCTTCGAAAGCACCGAGGCCATGTGCTCCGGCCTTACGTTATTGAGCGTAACCTCCCCGCCAGCGATGGCCGCCGCGCAAAGCATGGTGCCCGCTACGATGCGGTCGGGGATAACGCTGTGCACAACGCTTTTTGTCGGCGCCTTCGTGCCCGTGATGCGCACGTCGGAGGTGCCCGCGCCGCTCACAAAAAAGCCCATGGAGCACAAAAACCTTTGCAAATCCACGATCTCGGGCTCGCGCGCGGCGTTGTGGATGATCGTTTCCCCGTCCGCGCGCACCGCGCCCATGATGATGTTTTCCGTAGCGCCCACACTCGGATAGTCGAGGTGTATCTCCGCGCCGTGCATATTCCTGCCGTCGCAGAGAATCTGCCCGTGCTCCTCGGTGATCTCCACGCCGAGCATGCTTAGGCCCTTCAAATGGAGGTCGATGGGGCGGTGGCCGATCTCGCAGCCGCCCGGGTAGGTGCATACTGCCCTTTGAAACCGCCCGAGAAGCGGCCCCAAGGTAAAGATGGATGAACGAAGCTCCTTGGAGATGCGCGACGGCATCACAAAGCTATCCGCCTTGGAGGCGTCGATGTGAAGGAGGCCGCCCTCCCTTTCATATGCCGCGCCGAGGTCGGAAAGTATGCTGAGCATATTTCCCACGTCCTTCAGTTCGGGGCACTCGGCGAGGGCGACCGGCGCATCCGAGAGGAGGCAGGCTGCGAGTATGGGCAGCGCCGCATTTTTGGCGCCGGAAACGCGCAAGCTTCCATGGAGCGGGCGCCCGCCCGTAACAATAAACCTTGCCATGCAAAACTCCTCCCGTACCATAATTCTATGCGGGCAGGAGACGCAACGTTCTACTGCGGCTCAAGATTTCTCGATATGTTCAACAATATGCCGAACGCGCAAAGAAAAATGAGCAGCGACGTACCCCCGTGGCTGATGAGCGGCAGCGTTTGTCCCGTGGGGGGAATGGAGCTTGTGGCAACGCCGATGTTGACGGCGGCCTGCAGCGCGACAACGGCCGTGATGCCCGCCGCGAGCAGGGAGCCGAAGCGATCCTTGCACTTGATGGCGATACGCATGCCGCGGTAGGCGACGAACGCATACATGGCCACCACGAACGTACAGCCCAAAAAGCCGAGCTCCTCGCCGATGATGGCGAAGATGAAGTCGCTTTCCCCGTAGGGCAAAAACAGAAGCTTCTGGCGGCTGAAGTTGAGCCCCTGCCCAAACAGGCCGCCGGAGCCGAGCGCGTAGAGCGACTGGCGAAGCTGGTAGCCATCTACCTTGGGGTTAGAGGTATCCCACGGATCGAGGAAGATCATAAGCCTCGCCCACTGGTACTCCTGCGTTTTTGCGAGCAGGATTACCGCCGGGATGCCGAGGGCCACCAAGATCAAAAGGTATTTGAGCGGCGCGCCGCCCACGTAGAGCATCACCACGCCGGTCGCCACGAAGATGATCGTCATGGAAAGGTTCGGCTGCAACAGCAGCAGCACCGCGACCACGGCCATGATGATGAGCATAGGCGCGATGCCGTGCGCAAGGCTTTCCATGCGCTTTGGGTGGCGCGCCATGAACGAAGCCATATATAAGATCAAAACGAATTTGGCGAACTCTGAGGGCTGAAAGGCGATGCCCGTGCCCGGTATCTCGAGCCAGCGCTGCGATTCGTTTTTCTCCTGCCCTGTCACGAGCACCAGCACGAGCAGCACGAGCACCGCGATGAGGCCGAAGACGCGCAGCTTTTCGAACAGATGGTAGTTCATGCGCGACAGGAAATACATGGCGGCAAGCCCCGCGCCGCAGTACATCGCCTGACTTTTGAGGTAGTAAAAGCCGTCGCCCTTATACGTATAGGCGTAATAATAGCTGGCGGAAAACAGCATCACAAGCCCGAACGCGCAAAGCGCGACGATCGCCACAAGCAGCGGAAAATCCAGATGCCCGGGCGTATAAAGCGGCTTTTTCAGTTCCGTCTGCCCGCTCGCTGCCTTCACCCTACCCCTTGAACCCCCTGTCAAAGGCGCATAACGGCCTTTTTGAATTCGCGCCCGCGTTCCTCATAATCGGAAAACATGCCCCAGCTTGCCGCCGCGGGCGAAAGAAGCACCGCGTCGCCGCGAGAGCTCAGCGCCTTTGCGGCGCGAATGAGCTCGTCGAGGCTCCCCTCGAAAGCATGTGCGTTTCCGTAGCCCGCGCGCTTCGCCGCCTCCAAGATGGCCGGCGCGTTGACACCCGAGGCGAACACCGCCTTGATCCTTCCCTGAAACGCCTCAAAAAGCGGCGTAAAATCGCTCTTTTTATCGTAATTCCCCACGCCCAAAAGGAGTACGGTGGGGCGGTCCATGGCCTCGACGGCCTTGATGGTGGAATCGGGGTTGGTGCCCTTAGAATCGTTGATAAAAACGACGCCGTCCACCTCCCGCACGAATTCGATGCGGTGCTCCACGCCTTTGAAGGATTTTAAGCCCTCGCATACGGCCGCGGGGTCAAGCCCCATGCAAAGCGCCAGCGATGCGGCGCAAAGCGCGTTTTGCACGTTGTGCGCGCCGGGTATTTGGAGCTCGCGCGTTCCGATGAGCGGCGTCTCAACGCCCATAAGGCGCCACACCATACGCCCGCCGCGTAAAAACATCCCCTCGTCGAGCTCTCGCTGCGCCGAAAAGTAAACGGCCCGCGCCCGCGTGAGGCGCGCCATATCGCGCACCGCGGGATCGTCGTAGTTTAAAACCGCAAAGTCGCTTTCCGTTTGGTTTTCGAACACGCGGCATTTGGCGGCCACATAATTTCCCATTTTGTACTCGAAGCGGTTCAGGTGATCCTCGCTGATGTTGAGCATGCCCGCGGCATTCGCGCGAAAATCCCTGATGCTTTCAAGCTGCAGCGCCGCGACTTCCGCCACCACGTAATCGCCCGGCTTTATTTCTTGGGCGTACTCCGCGATAGGGATGCCGATGTTGCCGAGCACATAGGTGCTCTTCCCCGCAGCCTTAAAAATCTCCCCCGTGAGGGCGGTGGTGGTGGTTTTGCCGTTGGTGCCGCTCACGCACACGAAGCGGGCGTCGCGGCTCGCGTAACGGTAGCCCAGCTCGATCTCGCCGATCACCTCTATGCCGCGCGCCATCGCTTCCTTAGCAAACGGCGCGAAGATGGGGATAACGGGGCTTAGCACCATGAGCGACACGCCCTCGAGAAGGTCGCTGGGATCCCTGCCGAGTGCATCTATATATTCTATGCCGTTAAGCGCCTCTTTTAGACCGTCGATATCGCTTTTCATATCGTTGATCACAACGCGCCAGCCGTTGCGGTAAAGAAGCTTTGCGCTCGCGATACCGCTTCGCGCCATGCCCACGACGAGGGCCGTCTTCTTCTGTTGATTCAAAACCGAAAAGCCTCCCGCTTAATTTTAGTGAAAAAAAGCCGTCCGATGCGTCAAGGTGCTTGAGGCAACAGAGCCGCGCTCTGCCTCAAACGCCTTAACCTTCCCGCGTCCGCCGTGCCAAGCGCCAAGCAACCACGGCTTTTCGGATAAGATCACCGGACGGCTGTAAAAACAGGTTTCCAAGGCGGAGGATCGTACCCTCCGGTTACACATATGCCAAAAGGCATACCAAACATAAAACAGTTGTGATTATCATATACATCGAAACAATTTTTGTTTCGGAATAGCCCGACAGCTCAAAATGATGGTGCAGCGGCGCCATTTTGAATACGCGCTTCTTGCGGAGCTTGTAGTAGCCGACCTGGATCACCGAGGAAAGGTCGCTCGCCACGAAGCACGCACCCATGATCGGGAGCAAAAACACCGCGCGTGAGAAAATCGCCATGCACGCGATCGCCCCGCCGAGCGCCAAAGAGCCCGTATCCCCCATGAACACGCGCGCCGGGTACGAATTGTACCTTAAGAACCCCATGCACGCGCCCGCCACGGAGGCGGCGAATATCCCCATGGAGCGTAGCTCCGCGCTATACTGCGTCTGCGAGGCCTGCGCGGCGTCGGACGGCATGAGCACCGCCTGCGCCATATAGTAAAATACCACGGCCATCGTCAGCGCGTAGATGAGCGTTACGCCCGAGGCGAGCCCGTCGAGGCCGTCGGTGAGATTTACGCCGTTGACCACGGCCACGACCACGAAGATGATGAACGGGATGTAGAACACGCCGAGGTCCCATTCTACGTTCAAAAACGGCATATAAATCTTCGAGCCTACGAAGGGGCTGTTGTACGCGTAGAGCGCGATGATCGCCGCGATGCAGAACTGGCCGATGATCTTTTGGTAAGCCCTGAGGCCGACGGTATTTTTGAAGCGCACCTTTAAAAAATCGTCCAAAAAGCCGAGAAGCCCGAAGCCCGTCGTCACGAGCAAAGCCGGGAGCACGAACTCCGTCGCGCTCAGGGAAAACGCAAGCGTGCCCGCGAGGATGCCGGCCAGCATCATCAAGCCGCCCATGGTGGGCGTTCCGCTTTTTTTAAGGTGCGTCTTAGGCCCGTCCGTGCGCTCCGTCTGCCCGAATTTGAGCCTTACGAGCGCCGGTATGAGCACCGGGCCCAGAAGGATCGCCACCAGCGCGGCAAGAAGAAGCGCATAAATCAGGTATTCCATCGTATCCTCCGAATCGGTGCGGCGCGTCAGCGCGGGGCGTTAACGCGACAATATTTCCGCAACGATCTCCTTTTCATCAAAATGGTGTTTGCCGCCGCTGATCTCCTGATAGCTTTCGTGCCCCTTGCCCGCTAAGATCACAACGTCGTCCCTGCGGGCGTTATGGAGCGCGTACTCGATGGCGGCATAACGGTTTTCGATGACCACATACTCGGTGCCGGTCTTTTTCACGCCTTCCTCGATGGCGGCGATGATGGACATGGGCTCCTCGCTGCGGGGATTGTCCGAGGTGACCACGATGAAATCGGAATAGCGTCCGGCAACCTCGCCCATAAGCGGGCGTTTCGCCTTATCGCGGTCGCCGCCGCATCCGAACAGCGTTACGATGCGCCCCTTGGCGAAACCGCGCACGGTCTTTAAAACATTTTCGAGCGCGTCGGGCTTATGCGCGTAATCGAGGAACACCGTAAAGTCGCGCCCGCCGCTCGGGAGCGGTTCGAGCCTGCCCGCCACCACGCCCATCCGCTCGAGGCCCCGCTTGATAAAGTCGAGCGAGAAGCCGAGCTCGATCGCGGCCGCCGAGGCGCCCATGGCGTTGTAAACGCTGAAAAGGCCCGGCGTGGGGATGTTGATGCGCGTTTTGCCGATGCGAGTCGCCATGTCGAACTGCACCCCGCGCGTGGTGATATCGATCTCGGAGGCGGAAACGTCGGCGCGCTCCGTGATGCCGAAGGAGGCGTTGGGGATGTTAAGGCCCTCGAGCATTTTTGCGGAATGGACGTCGTCCGCGTTGACGATAGCGAATTTGCTTTGGCGGAACAGGAGCTTTTTCGCGTCCAAGTAGCTTTCGAAGCACTTATGGTAGTCGAGATGATCCTGCGAAAGGTTGGTGAACACCCCGACGTCGAATTCGATGCCGTGCACGCGATGCTGGTCGAGCGAGTGGGAGGATACCTCCATCACCGCGAGATCGACGTTTTCATCCCGCATGCGGCGGAAAAGCGCCTGCAAATCCACGCTCTCGGGCGTGGTGCGGTCGGCGCTGAGCGCCGTGTCGCCGATCATATTCTGGATGGTGCCGATAAGCCCCACCTTTTTCCCCGCCGCCTCGGCAATGGCCTTAAGCATGTAGGTGGTGCTGGTTTTTCCGCTTGTGCCGGTGATGCCCGCCACGGGAAGCCCCTCGGTCGGGTAGCCGTAATAGGCCGCGGCCATTTCCGCCATGGCGACGCGGGTATTTTTTACGAGCACCTGCGTTACCTTGAGCGGAAGCTCGCGCTCCGCCACGATCACCGCCGCGCCCAAATCCGCCGCCTGCGGCGCGTAGGCGTGTCCATCCGCC
This sequence comes from Eubacteriales bacterium, assembly GCA_021372675.1. Lineage (GTDB taxonomy): Bacteria > Bacillota > Clostridia > Christensenellales > CAG-138 > UBA7707. Next base: position 10,878 of record JAJFTZ010000116.1, on the reverse strand, counting down.
AAGCTGCCCACGATGCAGAAGAACACGTCGCCCTTCTCCACCTTGCGGGAGTTGTACTGCAGGGACTTCACTTCAACGTCCCCGCCGATCAAGGTGTGTTCCGTGCGCTTCAAAAGCTCGCTTAAAAGCATGTTTCCTCCATCATCCCCCGCCCATCTGCGCGGCGGAGAACTCCACAAATACTTCCGTACCGGCCTCCACCACGGTACCCGCTGCCGGGTTCTGGCGTATCGCCAAGCCGCTTTGATCAGGCGGGTCGATACGGATCGTAAGCCCCTCTTTGGCTAAGATATCGTGCGCGTCGAGGCGCGATTTGTTCGTCACGTCGGGCACGGTAACGGTTTCGGCCTCTTGGTGCGCGCTCGTTTCCGCGGTGGTCGACTCGGTATACAAAAGCACGTCCGAGCCCTTGTTCACCACCGAGCCCGCGGCGGGAACCTGCGCCGTGACCGTATCGGTCGCCTGATAATCGGCGGTCAGGCCGACATCTTCAAGCGCGTGCTTGGCATCCGATACCGAAAGGCCCGTCACATCGGGCACGGTTACGCTTTCGCCGCTCCCCTCGGGGAGATAGCCGTAATGCCGAAGGGTCTCCTCGAGGATCACCTTCACGAACGGCGCCGCCACGGTGCTGCCGAATACGGTGCCCACCTGCGGCTCATCCACCAAAAGCAGACACACGAATTCGGGATCGTCCGCGGGCGCAAACCCGATGAAGGAAGCGATGAGCTTCCCGTCGGCAACACGCCCGTTTTCGTACTTCTGCGCGGTGCCGGTTTTGCCCCCCACGCGATAGCCGGGGATGCCCGCGTTGCGGCCGCTGCCCTCCGTTACCACGCTTTCGAGGATCGCCCGCACGGTGGCGGAGGTCTCCTCGCTGATAACGCGGCGTACCACGGTGGGCGTGTTCTCGAGGAGGATCTCGCCGCTTGACGCCACGATCTGCTTCACCACATAGGGCTGCATGAGCTCGCCGCCGTTGACCGCCGCGCAGACCGCCGTGGCGAGCTGCAAGGGCGTGACCGCGATGCTCTGGCCGAAGCCGATGCGCGCAAGCGTGTTTTCGGTGATGTACTTTTCCTGCGTCACGATGCCGCCCGCTTCGCCCTGTATGCCGCTGCCCGTCACCGAGCCGAAGCCGAATTCGTATATGTAATCATAAAACGTTTCCCTGCCCATTGCAAGCGCCATCGTCATAAAGGCGACGTTGCAGGAGTTCTGCACGGCCTTTATAAGCTCCTGCGAACCGTGGCCGCCGCTTTTCCAGCAGCGCACCTTTTCGCCGTTCACGATCTTAAAGCCGGGGCAGTAATAGCCCGAGGCGGTGCTTACCGTTTGGCTGTCGAGCGCGGCCGAAAGCGTAACGATCTTAAAGGTGGAGCCGGGCTCGTAGGCGTCGGCCACGATGCGGTTTCGCATCAGATCCCTTAAGGTGTTAAGGTCGTTTCGCGGGGGGTTGTTGAGGTCGAAATCGGGATAGGAGCCCAGCGCCACGATCTCGCCCGTTTTGCAGTTCATGATGATGCACTGGGCGTTTTTCGCGCTGTTGACGCCAAAAGCCAGCTTCAGCTCTTTTTCAAGGATCGATTGCACCGCGCTGTCGGTGGTGAGCACAAGCCTCGCCCCGTTCCATGGCGGTATGATCTCCTCGATGCCGTAAGGGAGCGGGTTGCCCCTGCCGTCGGTCTCCGCGATCATGCGGCCGTTTTCGCCGCTGAGGTATTTATCGTATTTCTGCTCGAGCCCCGCCTGCCCCGCGCCGTCCACGGTGGTAAAGCCGATGAGCTGCGAAAACGTGCTGGAGAGCGGGTAATAGCGCTTGATATCGACCGCCGTGCCCACGCCCGCGCCAAGCTTTAAGGCGATGATCTTATCCACCATATCGCGCTCCACGGCGCGCTTGAGGATGATCTCCATTTTGGTTTGGTCGCTTACCTTGGCGAGCACGGACTCATAATCGAGCTCCAAAAGCTCCGAAAGCTCCCGCGCCACGCGCACGCGATCCGCGTCGCCGACCCGTTGGGGCCATACGAGCACCTTATAAGCCGTCCCGCTCTGCGCGAGCACTACGCCGTTGGTATCGAGGATCATGCCGCGCTCGGCCGTAAGGGACGTATCGCGCGTCCATTGGGAAAGCGCCTTTTGCTGCAGCTCGTCGCTCCAGACGACCTGGATATAAAAAATACGCCCGAGCAAAATGGCGAATACGAGAGCGATCGCGCCGAGCGTCCAAAGCAGCCTTTTTTTATTGGAAACAGACGGCGCGGCCATCGGTTTTCCCTCCGTTTTAGCCGGCGGCGGGTCAAAAAGCAAATCGCCGCCGCGGGATCATTCGCCGTTCACCCTTACGATCTGGTCGGCGGTGGGGTAATCCATGCCGGCCTCCCCCGCCGCGCTGCGCGCTTCGTCGATGTTCACGGCGCCGTTGAGCTTTACCCTAAGCTCGGTCAGATCGATTTCGCACTGGGATATCTCTTCCCTTATATCGTTAACCGCGTCGTACTCCTCGGCGATCTGCGCGTAGCGCATCAAAATGCCGATGAGCGCGGCGGCAACGAAGGCGACCGCCAAAAGCACGGCGGCCTTTTTAAAAAATACGGCGGCCGCGCTCGCGCGCTTGGAGCTTGTGCGGGGCATTGGCGCGGGGCGCGTTTTCACGGCCGGCCGCGCGGGCGGATACTCCGCTTCCCCGAAGGGCTCTATCTCCCGCGGCTCAAGCTTCGGCGCGGCGGAGGAACGGTACGCGCGCGAATCCACATACACCCTTGTGGCGCTCGCCGCGGATGCATACCGATAATCGCTCTCGTCCTTCCTTGCCGCTACTGCCATGTTATTCATCTCCGTTAAAAGCTATTACCCCTCTATGGAACATTGGGGCAAGCCGGCTTGTCCCTTTGTGTGTAGGTCCTACAATTTCCGCACGGCGCGCAGCTTCGCGCTGCGGGAGCGCGGGTTTTCAAGCTGCTCACCCTCATCCGCGACAAGGGGCTTTTTGGTGAGGATGCGCGCGGTGGGCTTTTTTCCGCAGGTGCACATGGGCGCGCGCGGGTCGCAGGTGCAGGGGTTTTCGTAGCCGCGAAAGCACAGCTTCACGATGCGATCCTCGAGCGAATGGAAGGTGATCACCGCGAGCACGCCGTTTGGCGCGAGAAGGTCGTGCGCGTCGTCGATCGCCGCCTTTAGGCCCTCGAGCTCGCCGTTGACCTCGATGCGGAGCGCCTGAAACGTGCGCCTTGCCGGGTGCGGCCCTTCTCGCCGCGCCGCCGCGGGGATGGCGCTTTTGATAAGCGCCGCAAGCTCCGTTGTACTGTCGAGAGGCTTCTTCTCGCGCTCCTTCACGATGAAGGAGGCGACGCGAGAGGCGTAGCGCTCCTCGCCGTATTCGCGGATGACTCTGGCAAGCTCCTCGAAGGAATAGCCGTTCACCACGTCGTAAGCCCGAAAGGGGGCGGAAGCATCCATGCGCATGTCGAGCGGCGCATCCTCGTTGTAGGAAAAGCCGCGCTCTTTTTCGTCGAGCTGATGGGAGGAAACGCCGAGGTCTAAAAGTATCCCGTCCGCCCGGTCTATGGAAAGCCCGCTAAGGAGCCGTTTCATTTGAAAGAAGTTGCCGCGCACCGCGGTGAATGTATCACCAAAGCGCGAAAGCCTACCTGCTGTTTCGGCGATGGCGTCCGTGTCGCGGTCTATGCCGATCAGCCTTGAGCCCCCGGGGAGCTTTTCGAGCACCGCCTCCGCGTGCCCTCCCCCGCCGAGCGTGCCGTCCACATACACGCCGCCCCGCGCGGGGTTTAAAAGCGCGACCACCTCTTTGAGCAAAATGGGCACATGGTACGCGCTCATATGCCGAGCCCCGTAAGATAGGCGAGCGTCTCGTCGTCGAAGCCGCTGTCCTCGCCGCAATGGCGCTCCCATACGGGCGCGCTCCATATTTCGATGCGGTTGCCCATACCGATGAGCACGGCCTCGTCGCCGAGTTGCGCAAGCTCCCGAAGCTGCGCGGAAATAAGAATCCGCCCCTGCTTGTCCGGCTGGCAGTCGCAGGCATTGGCAAACAGCATACGCATGGCGTTTTGGGCCGTAACGTCGGACATGGCGGTTTTTTTGAAGCGCTCCAAAAGCTCGTTCCAAACGGGCAAAGACATGCCGCTCAGGCACCTGCCGCCGCCCTTGCCCATGAGGCCGCGGGTGACGATGACGGTATCGCCCAAGTCCTCCCGCCACTTAGCGGGTATAAATATCCTGCTTTTCGGGTCTACGCTATGCTTATAGGAGCCGATCAGCATCGCGCATACCTCCGTAAAAAAGATACGGTTCTCCACCGTGCAGGGTGATTAAGGCTATTATACACCACTTCGCTTCACATGTCACCACTTTTATGAAAATTAAACGCATTTTTTTACCAAATTATGCGCCTTTTTCCTACAAAGTGCGCAAGAAAAAGGAGTGGGCCGCGCGTAAGCGGTCCGCTCCTTTTTCAGGGGACAAGCGTCCCCGAAAATATGGTTTTTTGTTCGATAATTATGCAGAAAGTTCTGTTCTTTTGCCTTTAATCGATCTGAGCGATCAGCTTGGGCGAAAAGCCGAGGTGATCCGCGGAGCATAGCGTATAGCGCACGCCGTTATGTTCCCCCTCAAACGCGTTTTTGCAGGACCTGCCGTGCAGGTGCCCGTACACGACCTCGCGCACGGAATACCGCTCGAACAGTTCGCAGAAGCCCGAGGGCGCGCGCCGCTCGCTGAACGGCGGGAAATGCAGCATCCCGATAAGCGGCGTGCCCGCGGGCACGCTTGAAAGCGAAAGCGTAAGGCGGGCGAGCTCGCGCTCGTAGAGCTTTTCGTCCTCCGCGGCGGAAAAGCCCACGCTGCCGGGCACCGTCCACCCGCGCGAACCGGCGAACGCAACGCCTCCGATCAAAACATGGTCGTTCTGCACGGCGTACATGCCGTCAGGCAGCATGGCGCGCACCTTATTGAGCGAGCTCCACCAGTAATCGTGGTTGCCGCGCAGCAGCACCTTTTTGCCGTTGAGCCGCGAAATGGCGTTTATGTCGTCCGCGGCGTCCGCAAGCTTGAGCGCCCAGCTGATATCGCCCGGCAACAGCACCGTGTCGGCGCCGCCTACCGCCGTCTGCCACGCGTCCGAAATGCGCTCAAAGTGTCTGTCCCACTTTTCGCCGAACACGTTCATGGGCTTTTCCGAATTGCCCGGCAGGTGCAGGTCGCCGATCGCAAAAATCCTCAAGGAAGCTTACTCCCTGTCTTTATCGTCGTAAAAATCGTCGTCCCCGTCGTCATCCTCGGGCATGGACGTAAGCAAAGTGTCTTCGGAATCGTCCTCCGCATCATCGAGATCGTCCTCTCCGAGTTCCTTGTCGATCACCTCGAGCTCGCTTTCCGGGATATCCTCGGCGTCGCCGGGAATCGGCACCTCGATATCCGACATCGCGACCTCGTCGATATCGAGCGAGACGACCTCCGAAAGGCCGCCCTTCACCTTTTCGAGCTTCTCCTGCCTGCGCGCCTCCCTCAGGCACAGCGCGCACAGCTCCGAGCCTTTCACGGCCTGATTTTCACCGCACTCGGCGCAGATCGTGACGCCTTCCTCCGCATCGTGCTCGCCCTTCATGTAGCGTTTGCACACGTTGCAGTATTTTTCCTCGTCCCGAATGTAATTGAGCTCGCATCTCGGGCACTTCCTAAGACCCATATCCATTCCTCCAGCCTAAGGTAAAGGGAGCCGGACTCCCCGCGTTTAAAAGCCGCCGATACAGCGCGCTTCGTCGTTGTTGTTAAGTTTACTTCACTATTATGCGAAAGCGTTTATACTATGTCAATAGCGTATTTGGCGCGTCTTTTTGCAGCGCGGCGGCGTCGCCGAGCACCGCGCCGATGCGCCTTATAAGTTCCTCTCTGCCCTCCGCCGATTCGGAAGAATAGGCAAGCGCCGCGGGCGGCGCGCCGAGGAGCTTCGCGGCCGCGTTGGCGGCGGAAGCGCGCTTCGAGCGCGCGAGCTTATCGCTCTTCGTAGCCACGAGCGTGAACGGCACGCCGTAGTAGAGGATCCATTGGAACATCTGCCTGTCGTCTTCGGTCGGCGCGTGGCGGATGTCGAGCAGCATGAATATGTGCGTAAGCCGACCCGCGGAAAGGTAATCCTCCATGAGCCGCCCCCATTTTTCCTTTTCCGTTTTGGGCGCCTTGGCGAAGCCGTAGCCGGGCAGGTCCACAAGATAAAATGCCCCGTTCAACCGAAAAAAATTGATAAGGCGCGTTTTTCCGGGGCTCGCGGATGTGCGCGCAAGCTTATAGTTGTTGCAAAGCGAGTTGATGAGGCTCGACTTGCCGACGTTGGACTTGCCGACGATGGCGATCTCCGCGCCCTCTTGGGGGGGATACGCGCCGCCTAAGCCCACGCTCGTGATGAATTCCGCCTTTTTGATCGCAAATTCTTCCATTATAGTATGCACCCCGACTCGTTCGCGTGCGCCGCGCCCTTTACGGCTGCCGACGCATTGCATTGTACCAGCGTTCGCCCTGCTTGGCAACCCAAAATGCGCGAACTTTTGAGGAATTTTGGTGAACCGAAGCCGCATTTCCCCGGGAATGGGAACGGAGGCCATGATTTTGCCTCCCCTTTCACATATGCCATGCTTGTCGAGGGGCATGGGACAACGGTATAATGGGACGAAACGGAAGGTGATTTTGCTTGAACAGCCAAGCGTTCAACGATATTGTTGCGGATTACGAATTCGCCCGCCCCGGCTACCCCGAGGGCCTGATAGAGGACGTGATTGCGTTCGCCAAGCTCGGGCGCGGCGCGCGTCTTTTGGAGATCGGCGCCGGCCCCGGTCAGGCGACCGGTCCCTTTGTAAAACGCGGCTATTCCGTGACCTCCCTCGAGATCGGAGAAAAGCAGGTGGATTTCCTGCGGGAAAAATACGCGTCCTTCCCCGATTTCCGCGCGGTTCAAGCCCCGTTTGAAGCGTACGACGCGCCCGAGGAGAGCTTCGACCTCGTGTTCTCCGCCACCGCCTTTCACTGGATCGACCCGTCCTTCGGGGTCCCCAAGGCTTACCGGCTCCTCAAAAAAGGCGGGGTGATCGCGCTGTTTTGGCATCTCGAATCGATCGTTCGGCAAGCGACGGAGCTTCAGAACGAGCTATCCCGCATCCTTCAAAAACACGCGCCCTCGCTCGACGATTACGTCTCCCCCGAGGAGGGCGAAAGGCTCCACCTCGAGCGCGTGGGGCAGGTGAAAACGGGCAATCTATTCGGCCCGGTCGAAACAAGAACCTACCGCTGGAGCGAAACCTACGATACCGGGAGGTATCTTAGGCTGCTCAACTCCTATTCGGACTTGCACGAGATCGGCGAGGCGGCGCGAAAGGCGATCTTCGAGGACGTTACCGCTTATTTCGCGCTTACGGGCGGCGCGGCCGAGATACCCATGGAGGTTCGGCTCTACATGGCGACAAAATAGTCTCCTTCAAAGGCGAAAATGGCGGCCGTTCCTGAGAACGGCCGCTTCTTTATTCTTTCCGGTTCTTACTGCATCGCGTGCGCGCCTTCGGACTTGACTTCCGTCACGTTGAGATGCTTCCTCGGGGTATGCGCCGGCATGTGGGAAAGCGCGGTCTTGAGCACCGTGAACGCCTCGGAGGCGTACACGATGCGGAGCTTTTCCTTGACCTCCGCGGGCACCTCCTCCATATCCTTGCGGTTTTCGAGCGGCACGATCACGGTGTGCATGCCCGCGCGCACCGCCGCGAGGAGCTTTTCGCGAAGGCCGCCGATAGGCAGCACCCTGCCCCTTAGCGTGATCTCGCCCGTCATGCCCACGCCCGCCTTCACGGGGATGCCCGTTAAGGCGCTCGTCATGGCGGTCATCATGGTGACGCCCGCCGAAGGGCCGTCCTTGGGCACGGCGCCCTCGGGCACGTGCACGTGGATGTCGTTATGCGAAAGGAAATCCTGCTCGATGCCCAAGGTATCCGCATGGGCACGAATGAAGGTGAGCGCGGCGCGCGCGCTTTCCTGCATCACCTCGCCGAGCTTGCCGGTGATCTGCACCTGCCCGCTGCCCTTTAAGACCTGCGCCTCCACCTCGAGGGTGGTGCCGCCCACGCTCGTCCACGCGAGGCCGTTGGCCATGCCCACGGCGTCCGCGCGCTCGGCGAGGTTTTGGGTGTACTTAGGCTGCCCGAGGTACTCGTAGAGCTTCTGCTTGGACATGCGCACATGTTCCTTGCCGGAGCCTATCTCGCACGCCGCCTTGCGGCAGATGGAAGCCGCCGTGCGCTCAAGCTCGCGCACGCCAGCCTCCGCCGTATAGCCGCGGATCATTTCGGACACCACGTTTTCGGGCACGGTGAGCATGGACTTTTTGATCCCGTGCTTCCTCATCTGCTTGGGGATGAGGTGGCGCTTGGCAATCTCGAGCTTTTCCGTCTCGAGGTAGCTCGGCACGTCGATAACCTCCATCCTGTCCAAAAGCGGGCGGGGTATGTTTTCCTTGCTGTTCGCAGTGGTGATGAACATCACCTTGGACAGATCGTACGGAAGCTCGAGGAAGTGATCGCGGAACGCGAAGTTCTGCGCGCTGTCGAGCACCTCGAGCATGGCGCTCGCCGGGTCACCGTGGTAGTCGCTCGCTAGCTTGTCAATCTCGTCGAAGAGGATCACGGGGTTCACCGTGCCGGCTTGTCTCATGGCCGCGATGACCCTGCCCGGCATGGCGCCGATGTAGGTGCGCCTGTGGCCGCGAAGCTCCGCCTCGTCGCGGATGCCGCCGAGGCTCATGCGTACGAATTTGCGCCCGAGCGCCGCGGCGATGGATTCGCAGATGGAGGTTTTGCCCACGCCCGGAGGGCCCGCAAAGCATATGATCTGTCCGTTAAGCTCGCCCGTGAGGCGCGATACGGCGATGTGCTCGATGATCCTATCCTTCACCTTTTCCATACCGAAGTGGTTTTCGTTCAGGATGCGCCGCGCGTTTTCTATGTTGAGATCGTCCTCGGTGCGCTCCGTCCACGGGAGGTCCAGCATGCACTCGATGTAGTTGCGCATGGAGGGCGCCTCGTGCGAGCCACCGGGCATTTCGGCGAGGCGGTCGATCTCCTTCTCGAGCCGCGTGCGCACCGGCGCCGGAAATTCCTTTTTCTCCATGCGTGCGCGGTAAGCGTCGGCCTCGCTCTCGTCGTTGTCACTCAATTCCTTGCGGATGGCCTTCATCTGCTCGCGCAGGTAAAAGTCGCGCTGGTTTTTATCGACCTGCTTTTTGACCTCCTGCGAGATACGGCGGTCGATCTTCTGTATTTCGATCTCGCCGCTCACATGCTTCAAAACGGCCTTAAGGCGCTCCACGGGGTTCAATTCCTCGAGGATACGCTGCCTGTCCTCGGTTTTGTTCATCACGCTGTTGGCGATGGCGTCGGCATATTCGCCGTGGCCCGCCTTCGCCTCGATGGTCTCGATGATATCCGCGGTGTACTTCATGGAGTACTGCGCGTATTCCTTAAAGGTTTTTTTAAGCCGTCTGCGCAGCGCCTCGGCGGTGTTTTCGTCGTATTCGGAATCGGCAAGCTCCTCTACGCGCGCGATAAAATAAGGCTCCGCGGAAAGAAGCTCCTTAAGCCTGGCGCGGGAAACGCCCTCCACGAGCACGCGAACGGAATCGCCGGGCAAGCAAAGCACCTGGCGGATTTTGCAGAGCGTGCCGACGCCGAAGATATCCTCAACGCCCACCTCGTTTTTGCGCGCGTCGTGCTGAGAGCTCAAAAAGATCATCCCGTCCTGCAATTGGATGGCGGCCTGCAACGCGCTGACGCTTTTTTCGCGCCCGGCGTCGAAATGTAAAAGCTCGCCCGGCAATATGACCAGGCCTCTGAGCGGGACGACAGGTATCGTGTGATTCATGTTATTCCCCATTTCCGTAGGTGTTATTGTGATTATACTTGTACCACAGGAAATTGACAACAATATGTACCTGCCATGAAAGGTATTAAAAGTAAGAGCGCTTCGCTTTCGCGCACATGTCTTGCGAGCCATGCGCGCGAGTTTTCGTCTGCGGACGGGTATTGCACGGCTTTGCTGCGTCCAAGGACGCGGCCGCAAAACCGTGATAGGAACGAAAGCCGCAGGTTTTCGGTCCTCTCAGGAAATATCGGCCGCGAGTTTATGAGCAGATATTTCCTGTAAACCCGCCCGCAGGCGACACTCGCACAAGCGGCCGCAGCCGCTTGTGCGAAAGCGCTATGCGCTTACGATAAGCGGCAACACGTTCTCCGTCCCCTCCGCCTCGCGCGGGATGGAGAAGGCCACGCGCATGACCTCGGCGATGTCGGAAACCGGCACGATCTCCAAGTCGAACTTCATGGAACGCGGCTCATAGTTTTCGGCGGGCAAAAGCACAGTTTTCGCGCCCGCGAGCGCGGCGGCCTCGAGCTTTTCGCGCACGCCGCCCACGGGTCTCACCTCGCCCTGCACGGTGATCTCCCCCGTCAGCGCGAGGAGCGCCAGCGCGGGCTTCCCCGTGAGCGCGCTCATGAGCGCCACCGCAAGCGCGATGCCCGCCGAGGGGCCGTCCATGGGCATGCCGCCGGGGATGTTAAAGCGGATGTCGTAATCGCGGCAATCCACCAGAAAGCGTTTTTGAAACACACGCAGCACGTTTTCGACGGAGGCGAGCGCCGTGCTCTTTCGCTTGAGCCTGCGCCGGTTCAGCTCGATCTCCTCCGTTTCCACCAAGCCGCCCAGGTCGAGCGTGCCCTTCCCTTTTTCGGCGGGCTCTGCCGTGCATTCGATCTCGATGATGGCGCCCTGCCCCGCATTCCCCACCCCGAGGCCTATGCTCACGCCCGCGCGCGTCCGCTCGGG
>JAJFTZ010000079.1 GCA_021372675.1 Eubacteriales bacterium | reverse complement strand
CGCTCTAGAAGAGCCGCCTCCTCCGAGTCCTCCCGGTTGAGAAGCTGGTAAAGCACATCCTCGCGAAGCAGAGGCAGATTTTCCTCCAGCAGCTCCTGCGCGTGCCTTTTCTCGGCGGTAAGAGCTTTGAATCTTTTATCGATGTAGCCGATCTCGTCGTTATCCTCCATGGCGGTGCCGTCCTCGCCGGAAATGGCGCTGACGACATTTTCGACCGGCTTATAAAGGGCGCGGGAAAGGTATTTGACGCCGATGCCCGCGCCGAGCAGCATCGCCGCGCTGAAAAGCCAGAGCGATAGGATAAAGCGGTTCGTGCGCTCGCGTATCTGCCGCACGGGGGTGCCATAGACGAAATCCCATCCCGTATCGTCCGAGTGCGTCGTGGCGGTGACATAGCCGCTCGCGTCGCCCGCGGGTACGAACGCGCCCTGCCCCGCGCTGAAAACGGGCCGTTCGCTCTCCTTGCCGAAAAGAAAGCGGCCGTCCGCATCAAGAACATAGACCTTGCAAGCATCGTCCAGCGTGACGGCCTGAAGCAGCTCCTGAAAATAGCTTTGCCGGACGGTCACGACGATGACCGCCCGCGGGACCTGCGCCATCGGCGGCGCGGCCTTGGTGGCGACCAGCAGGGTATCCTGATCCTGCGGCGCTAAATTAAAAATCGTGACGAGCTTGAGCATCCGCTCCTCGAGGCAGCGGGCCACAGCTAGCTCGACGAGTTCGCGGTCTTGAAGCTTTTCTATGGGAACGAGGCGGCCGTTGGAGCCGTTAAGGTCCATCACCATGCCGTCCTGATAGTAGCAGATATAAAGCTTTTCAATGTATTTGTTGGTGGCGCGGAACTGGTAGAGCCGCTCGTATACCGCTTCGCAATCAAAAATATCCAATAGCTCGAGGCGGTCGCAAAAGCTTTGCACCTCGGTATCCAGCGACATCTGCGTGAGCGAGTTGTTCATGACGCCCAATATCTGCTCCACCGAAAGCTTGAGCTGCGCCGCCGTATTGTTGCCGACCTCGATGGCATCCTTGGTGATGGAGCGGGTCATCATAATCGAAACGGCGGCGGTGCTCACCAAAAGGAGCACCGCGAGCAGGAAAAACAATGTCGCGATGATCCTCAGCTTGAACTTTGGCGGACGTTTGAGCCTTTTTCGAGTCATTCGAATACGATCTCCCCAAATTTTCCAAAGTCGTGAAATTCGGTCCCGGCTGCGGGCTCCCACGCCCAACGGGCCGGTTCACCGCTCCGGTCATGGTCGATCCTGCAAAAATTGGCCTGCCATCTATCGCCCGCTTTGGGCGGAACGTGGGGCAGTCCTTCCAGCAGCGCAAAGGGAATGTATGCCTCGGCTACCCAACCGGTACAGGCTGAAAAAGGCGCCATTCCCCCGCCCAGCACGCGGGTATGCCGGCGTGTGTTCCTCGCGCCCCGGTATTGAAACGGGAGCCAGCCATAATAGGATACGCTGTTGTTGCATACCAAAAGAGGAAGCTCCGCGCCTAAGGGGCTAAGCTCATATTCAAAGTAGAGCGGCAGAGCGCTGTCGGGCTGTAAAAAGAGTTCCACCGCATCCTCCGTGTAGAGGTCGGCGAAATCGGGAAGCCCCGAGCAGGAAAGGAGCGCGTCCTCGCAATCAAACCGAACATAAAGCCCGGTATCGGACCAGAGCAAATGGACCTCGGCCCGGTAACAGCTCTCCCCGCCCACAAGCGTGAGGGGTTGGCGCTCGGCGCCGCTCCAATTATGTTCGTGGGCGCCCGGCTCAAAATCCCGGGTGAAGCGCGCGGTCATAAACTCCGGCAAAACGAATCTCCCGCTTTCACGGTACACGTCCGGCCCGCCAGTACCACAGCGGCCGGTTCCGTCCCCTCATTTTTAATAAAAAGCTGTTGATGATCGAGCTTAAAGCGAAGCTTCGCGCCTCGATAAAGAAGGGTAAAGCGCACCTCCCGCCATGCCTCGGGCAGGGCAGGGGAAACGGAAAGGACATCCGCATTGAGTTCCACGCCGCACAGCCCGGAAATCACCGCCGACCAGCTCATGCCGTCGGCGGCCAAATGCGCCCCGTCCTCGCAGCCGCCGCGCGTGTCCCACAGGTCGATACCGAGGGATTTTTCAAGGTAGTACGCGGCTTTCTCAGCAAGCCCCAAGCGGGCGGCCAAAATGCCGTGGACGCCGTAGCTGAGCGACGAAGTATGGGTGGTGCGCGGCTCATAATAATCCCAATTGCGCCGGAGCTCCTCGCGATCCGCCAGTTCCGGCAGAAGAAACAGGAGCATGAGCACGTCGGCCTGTTTCACGGTCTGCGTATCTGCGGGCACGTCGTAGACGCTATCCTCCCATACGATGCGATCCTCCAGCGCAAAAAAACCTTCGCACTGTTCGTAGAGTCCGCCCGGGCCTTTCATGGAGACCAACGCGCTTTGCGCACGCTCCATGCGCTTTAGCTCATCTTTCGTTACGCCGGTACGCTCGACGAGCTCATCATACCATGCGGGGTCCTCCGCCTTCAAGCGACCGAGCGCGCTTAAGGCAAGCGTCAGGTTGTGGAGCGCCATATTGTTGATATAGGCGCTGTCCCGGCATTCCAGATGCAATTCATCGGGGCCGGAGGCATCCGCAATGTGGAAGCTTCCGCCCTCCTCATATCCTTTGGAAGCCCAGAAACGGGCCGTTTCCAAATAGCATTCGGCGGCACAGCGCTTAAGAAAGCCCCCGTCGCCCGTGGCCTGCACATACCGGCCCATGGCGTAGGCCACGTCGGAGGTAATATGGAGCTGATGGGTAAGAAGCTTTAAAAAGTCCTCGCATTCTTCCCTGCCGCTGACGCCCGTCTCCCAAGGGTAGCTTGCGCCCGCCTGCCCGTATTTTGCCGCCTTTTCCCTCGCGCCGCCAAGCGTTCTGTGGCGGAAGGAAAGTATGCGGCGCGCCGTGTCGGGTTGCGTATAGAGAAAGAAAGGGAGCATGTGTATGTCGGTGTCCCAAAAAACCATGCCGCGGTAACCTTCGCCGCTGAGCCCCTTTGCGGGGACCGAAACGTTTGACGAGCTTCGGCAGGCGGAGATGAGCAGCATATAAAGGCTGTGGCGGATCCCAAGCTGTGCGCGGTCGTCGCCGTCGATCGACACGTCGCTCGTATCCCAAAGCGCGGCCCATACCGTGTCGCTTTCGCGTTTGGCCGCTTCGTAGCCCATCTGGGGCGAGTCCAGCCTGGAACGGACTGCGGAAAGCGGGGACGCATGAAAGGTAGAGCATTCGAAGGAGCACTCGCGCTCAAAGGAGAATACCTCGCCGGGCTTTAAGCGCCTGCGGATGCACAGCGCCTCGCCGCTAACGGCGCAAGGGAGGTTCAGCCGGGTAGCAAAGGCGGCGCGTTGGCCGTCCACCCTACCCCGTATATCCATCGCGAGAGCCCCTTGCTGTGTTTGTGTGCGCGTGGTGTCGTACAGGCGGATGTATTCGTGGTCTGTACCGTCGGAGGTATCCTGATAGATACCCGAAATATTGAAATTGGCGGTGGTATCGTCGATATAAGCGCGGTATTCCACCTCGGCCTCCGTATTAAAAAGCTCCAGCTCCGTGCGCTCGTACACGGCCGTTTCATCCGCCATGCTGGCAAAACGCCGCTTTACGATGCGCAGCTCGATGCTTTCCGGCGTAACGAGGCGAAGCTCGACCCGAACCTCTCCCGTTCGAAGGTCGAGCGCGCGCGCCTTGTGCTGCACTTTGCAGCTTGCCGTATCGAGCGCCTTGCCGCCGATGCGCCAGCTGCCGGCCAAAAAGTCGGGGCATTTGACGATGCAGGGCTCGCGCTTATACCCGGCGACCTTGCCCATATGGCTCCAACTGACAAGGAAAGGAGTAAACCGCTCGGGAAAAAGATCGGGGCGGGGAAGCTGATCGTAAAAGCCCGCGAGGAATATCCCTCCCCCGCCCTCCCCAAGCTCCGGAAAGGCGCCGCGCACGCCGATACGGCCGTTGCCGGCGGTGAGCAGCGTCGGGATGGCGCGCTCAGGCGAAGCGCCAAGCTCCACGATCCAAAGCCGGTCCTCGTTTGCGTTCATTCCTTCACCCCCGTCATAGCGATGCCCTGCGTGAACCGTTTTTGGAAGATAAAATACATGATCACGATCGGCAAAATGGAAATGGCGGTCGCCGCCATGAGCTGGCCGTACCGGATGAAGTTTCTTCCGTTTAAAAACTGCATGGCTACCGTGACGGTGTATTTACTTGGGTCGTCGATCATCATGTACGGCCAGAGGAAGTCGTTCCAGATGTAAAGAAAAACGATGATCGCCACCGCGCTGACCGCGTTTTTAAGGAGCGGAAAAACAATTCTGTGGAATATCTGAAATTCCGAGCAGCCGTCTATGCGCCCGGCCTCGATCACGTCGTTGGGCAGCGTATCGATGAATTGCTTCATGATGAACACGGCGTAGCTCGTGGTGCCGTTGACTACGACGATCTGGGAAAGCAGCTTGCCGTTGAGCCCCATCCAGATCATCTCCTGATAAAGCGGCAGGAGGATGACGGCCGTAGGTACCATCATCGCCGAAAGCACCAAATAAAAGAGCACCTTGCGACCCGGAAACCGAAGCTTGCTTAAAGCATATCCCCACAGGGCGGAAAGGTAGAGCGTCAGCACCGTGCGCGTGGCCGCAACGAAAATGCTGTTTCCCAAAGAGGAAAAAAGATGCATGGAATCGTTCTCAATGACTGCCTTGAAGTTGTCGAGCGTAAGCTCCTTGGGGAAATAGGTGGGCGGATAGCCCAAAATCTCATATTCGGGCTTGAAGGCATTGAAGAGCATGGCAATGAAGGGAACCATGAAAATGAGGCTCGCAACGATGAGTGTAGCATAAGCCCCCGTCTGACTCCATGCGCTTCTTTTCCTGCCTGCGTGCATGTTTTCTCTCTCCCTTTTACTTACGGTTGCTCAGCCTGAATTGGAGCATGGAAAGCCCCAATATCACAAGCAAAAGTATGATGGCGGTCGCGGAGGCGTAGCCAAAACGGTAGTAGCCCAACGCTTTATCAAACAGGTAATAGGTGGCCGTATAGGAGGCGTCCCCCGGTCCGCCCCTGGTGAGGGCCATCACTTGGTCGTATACCTGCACATAGGTGATGATGTTGGATACCACCACCAATGCGGTGGTTCCGGAAAGCATGGGCAGCGTGATATGGCGGAAGAGCTGTGCCGAGCCCGCGCCGTCCACCTCCGCCGCCTCGTAAAGAGATGGGGAAATTTCGCTCAGCCCCGCGATAAAAAGGATGAGGGCGAATCCCACATCATGCCAGATGGTCATCATCATAAGGCTGGGCATAACGGTGGACGCGCTGTTGAGCCAATCCAGCCCCTGCCCGCCGAAAAGGGCGATCACATTGTTGAGCAAGCCGCCCTGCGCCAGGAAGATCCAGCGCCATACCACCGCGATGGACATGATGGCGGTAACATAGGGCATGTAAATAAAGGATTTGAACAGGCTTTGTAATTTTTTGATGCGGAAGATCAGCACGGCCAGCAAAAGCCCAAGCGCGGTGGTGATAACGGTGCAGATCACAGTAAAGACCATGGTCGTTATAACCGACCGCCAAAATAATGCATCGGAGAGCAGCTCCACATAGTTACGAAGGCCGATAAAAGCAAAGGTTCCCTTGATGGGGTTCCAGTCGGCAAAGCTCCCGACCATGCCGTAGGCCAACGGGAATAGAAAAAAAACGCCGTAGAGAAGAAGCATGCTTCCCAAAGAAACCGTCAGAAAACGCTTTGTGGATATGTTTTTCATAAGAGCCGCCTTCCAGGGTATACCCGGGGGACCCCTCCCCCTCCGGCGGGGTCCCCCGGATATCGCTTAGTTCGTAAATCTGTCGGCGCCCTCGTAGCGGCGTTCTACCGGAACAAAGGAAAGGTTCGCGAGGTCCTTCGCCATGATGGCATCGGTATTGGCGGCAGCCTTTGCGGCGGGGGTATTGTTTTTAAGGAAATCGTCTTGCAGGTATTTGCCTTGAATTTCCTCCACCTGGCTTGGCACGGGGCCCGGCCACACGGTTTTGTTGATGGTGGCCTTCAGCGCAAGGTGGACAGGGCTCGCGTTGATCTCGGGGTCGTTGTCAAGCGAGTATTTGCTGGGGAAAATACCGTTGAGCAGGGAGAAGTCACGAATGAAATCATCCCCCGCCAGCAGGTATTTCACAAAATCGAAGGCTACGGCCTTGGCGGCATCGCCGGCTTTCGCGCTCACGCAGGGCGAGCACTCGCCGTTGTTGCGGTCGAAAGCGGCGGGATCGCCGTCAAAGGACGGCGTGGGGAAGATGCCGAGGTCGATGTCGGGGAAGGTGCCGTTGATATAGCCCGGAATCCATGTCCAATCGCAGATCATGGCGGCCTTGCCTTGGCCGAGCGCCTCACGGTTGAGCGCGCCCTTGTTGTCGCCGATCTTTTCTACCGTGTACCAGGATTGGAGGTATTCCATGTTCTCGATGGTGGCGGGGTTGTTGTAGACCGAGGTTTTTCCATCCGCCGAAAACTGGAAGACGCCCTTTTGGTAATCCATGGCCTGCAGGAGGGAAACGAAGTTGTTTTCGCCGTTGTAGCTGAAGCCCGCTACGATGATATTGCCGGCGGCATCGGTCTGCGTGAGCTTTTTGGCGGCCTGCACGAGGCCGTCCCACGTGGTGGGGATATCCGCATCGGTAAGGCCGGCGTCAGCCCACATGGTCTTATTGTACATGACGACGGAGGACATAAGGCCGGTATCGATGTAGTAGAGCTTGCCATCCACCTTATGCAGCTCGACCTGTCGGAAGTCGGCATTGAGCTGATCCAGCGGGAACACGCTCTCGGGCATGGGCTCGGTGATGGGAACCATCGTATCGGTATAGGCGTTGTGCATCCAGAAAAGGTCGGGCCCAGTGCCGCTCGTGATGGCGATGGGGAGCTTGGTCCAGTAATCGTCCCACGGGGAGACGGTGGCCTTGAAGGTAACGTTGGGATGCATCGCGGTATAGCGTGCGGTGTATTCCGCGCAGATATCCTTCACGTCTTCCGGGTACCAGAAGTTGATCTCAATGGGCTCGCCGCCGTTGACGGGGGCCGCCGTGTCGTATTGGAGGTTCGTGCCTAAAATCTCCCCCGTGGCAGCGCCGGGCTCGGCTGTATCGCCGCTCCCCGGCGGGGTGGAAACAGGCTGCGTCGTACCGGCGCCGCAGCCCGCGAGCATCAATAGCAGCATGAAGAGGGCCAACAGTGCCGCAAAGGGTTTTTGATACCGTTTCATTCTCTTCCTCCTCGCGTTTGGTCGAAAGACCGTTTTATGCTTTCAGCATAGCCGCCCCAACCGGGGCAATTCCATGGTATTTTTTGATTTCCATGGTAAGAAGTGCAACAGTTATAAAAGGAAGCGCCCGCAGCGCCCCCCGGGCCCCGTTTCAAAACCGGTCTTCCTAAGCGCAGCCGTTTGGGGCCGCGATGGGCAATGCCGCGCCCTCGATGCGATTTCCCTCCATAACAACTTCCCGCGCGGCACAAATGCTGACCGCACACGCGGCGTCTTCACACCGTATTTCGTTTTCCAGTATTTCGATTCTCCCATGTACCAAAGCGGAGGGCGCGTCCTCGCATTGCGCTTCCACGCAGATGGCGGAGGCACCGCCATGCCTCGCGTAGTTGCCAAAACCCGTGCCGAAAAAGCGATTGCGGCGGAGGACGACATGCCCGGTTCCGCCCCCCTCGCGCCATGAAACCTCGGGTGTTATATGGACGGCGGTACCCGTCGAGGCCCTAAAAACACAATCCTCGATCAACGCCTCGCGGGTCTTGACGAGGACGCATTTCGCCAAATTATAATCCACGCGATTGTTTCGGAAGATAAGGCGCGGCTGCCGGGTTTGGTTGAGGAGGAAACAGTTTTCGGGCGCATCATCCGGCAAGGGCGCATTGAGCCTGATGTAGGCGCAAAGCGCATCCCGATCCGCACTGCGCTCCAGCACGGTATAGCGCCCGCGCTCCGCCAAGGTGCGCCGCTCCGCAAGAAGCAGTTCATCTCCCGGGTCGGGCTCGTCCACGACCTGCGCATGGGTAAAGGTAGGCGCTTCAACGAAGAGATCGCACCGATCCGCATGGAGGAAGCCGATGGTATAGTAGTAGTTGTGTACGTTGATAGCATCGTCCTCGCTTCCGGCGAAGAGGCTGTTTTTCACCGTAAGCTCCCCCTTGCAGGAAGTGAAATGCGTAGCGTCGGTATTGGTAGAGATAAGCTCTCCCGGGGAAGGGACGACAGCAAGCCCTTCGATGGCGATGCCTTCGCAGCGGTGCCCCAGCACCCCCATGCCGCATTGCGCGTGAATGGCGATATTTTTCAAGGAAACCGTTTTGCATTCGTGCAGAAAAATAGCGGGACGATAGTGATAGGTATGAATCGCGATCACCGGGCGAGAGTTCATCCCCTTTAGAATGGGGCTTTGGCCATAGTAGCGCACGCGATCCGTTCCGGCGGGTTCGGCGCGCGCCGACTCCAGGACCACACCCGAGAAGCGGCGGTTCTCCTCGTCAAAAAAGACGATGCGCGGCGCGGGGGTGCGCTCGTCCACGGCGAGCGCGGCGTCGTAGCGCACTTCCACCCAATCTTCGCCCACGGCCTCGGCAACCCCTACGCTGTACGGTTTTCGCAGGTAGTCGATGCTAAGCCCTTCCAACGTTACGCCCGTACAGCGCATCAGCTCCATGGGCGCGGGAAAGCCGTCGATCATGAGTTTGACGCCCTGCGCGAAGATATGAACGTCTTTGGCGTCCGTAAGCTTGAAGATCGTATCGTAAGGGTAGTAGGGACGAAATATCTCACGTTCCGGGTCGAAACCCATGGCGCCGGAAAGCACCTCATGCATCAGCTTGCGTGCAAAAGGCGTGGAAACGACGTAGGTTCCGGGCGGCAAGCGCAGCATAACGCCCCGCGCGCCTTTCAGCGCCCGCTCCGCGCTGCATAGCTTCTCCTGAAAGCCGTTTCCCTCAAGTAGGGAAAAATCCAACTCCGTCATGCGCTGCCCGCCTTTTCGTAGGATATTCCTTTTCAGTATAGTTTCCCTGAGAGTGGGATACCATGGTATCTTTTGCTTTTTGTGCTCTTTTTGAATTAGGGACGGGCTCTAATCTTGGTATTAGCTAGCGTTGTTGCCGATACATTTTACAGAAGTTCTCTTGATCCGAGAAGGCAGCAAAAAAGCTCCTAATTTCTAGGTTTTCGCGTTGATTACTATGGAAGCGTTGATCCGCGAACTGTCCTTTCTGACAGCGGACAGTTTTGTTGTCGCCGGCTGCACGGATTTTCTTGCACAGCGCAATGGCAAAACTTGGCATGCCGATGTGTTGATCAGCCTGTCGGAGATGAAATGCTTAAGGGAGATCCGGGCTGAGGAAAACGTCATTTCCGTGGGCGCTGCCTGC
>JAJFTZ010000078.1 GCA_021372675.1 Eubacteriales bacterium | reverse complement strand
GTAGCCTGACAATGTTTGATCGCCAAGCAGATAATGATGCGCACTTGAGCTTAAAGAGCAGTTGAAATCGCCAAGCAGAATAAAAAAGTGAGCCTTGTCTTTTTGCGCGTGAATGTACTTATCAATAGCCACGACTTGCTGCTCCTTAGCTAAAACCGAATCCCACGGCAAATGCACGTTGGTAACCGAAAATCTAATCCCATCTACTTCAAATATCGAGTTGTGAGCTATGCTATTATTGAGCGCCGCACTTTCAAATAGAGAAAACTGATCGCGTAGGGCATGCTTGCTCAAAAAAGCCAACCCCATTCCGTGTTCATTATCGTAGAGAACATAAGCATGGTGAGGGTAGTTTACATTGGCAATCAATCTTTCATAGAAACTCGGAGGAACTTCCTGTAATCCAACAATATCGGCGTCGATATTATTTAGCGTTTTAATTAACTGCTCAGCTCTGATGTCTATATTTGGATACCAAATATTGTACGTAGCAATTTTCATTTTCTTTCCCACCCAATCTAAATTCCCTGTAGCCAAAACCGTTCGAAAATCCCGCTACTCTTTCGTAAAGAATAGCAAAATTAAAAGCGCGCCGCAACAGTTCTCTGCGACAGCGCGCCTTCGGGAAGCCTTTTTCATAACCGTTTCGTTTACTTGTTCTCTATCCCCGCCACATGCCATATCTCGGCGGCGTACTGCCTCACGGCGCGGTCGCTCGAGAATTTACCCGCGGCCACGGCGTTCAAAAGGCATTTGCGGCCGAACGCGGCGCCGTCGCGGTAATCGCGGTTTGCCCTGAGCTTTGCGTCGATGTACGGGATCAGGTCGAGAAGCACGTAGTAATGGTCGGGCGCGTGCCAGCTCGCGCCGTCGAGGAGCGCGTGGTAAAGCTCGCGGAAGCAGCCCGTGCCGCCGTCTTGCAGCATGCCGCTGACGAGCGTATCCACAACGCGGCGGATGCGCGCGTCGTTTTCGTAAAGAGCGCGCGGGTTGTAGCAATCCCTTATGCGGGCGATGTCGTCCACCGTCGCGCCGAAGATGTAGTTGTTTTCGGCTCCCGCCTGCTCCACGATCTCGATGTTCGCGCCGTCGTACGTGCCGAGCGTCACCGTACCGTTGAGCATGAACTTCATATTGCCCGTGCCGCTCGCCTCGGTGCCCGCGGGCGATATCTGCTCGGACACATCCGCGGCGGGTATGATGTGCTCGGCATACGAGCAGTTGTAATTCTGCACGAACACCACGCGGAGCTTATCCTTCATATCGGGATCGGCGTTGACGAGCTTCGCGACCTCGTTGACGTATTTGATGACGCTTTTCGCCCTAAAATACCCGGGAGCCGCCTTCGCGCCGAAGATGAAGGCGGTGGGCGTGAAATCGTTTAGACCGCCGTCCTTGAGCGAAAAATAGATATCCATGATAGAAAACGCGTTCAATAGCTGGCGCTTATATTCGTGCATGCGCTTGACCTGCACGTCGAACAGGAACGAGGGGGGCAAGGATACGCCCTCCTTTTCCTTGACGATGGCGGCAAGCTGTTTTTTCTTTTGATGCTTGATCTCATTGAAGCGGCGCACGGCATCGTCGTTGATATGCGCGCGGAAGCGCGAAAGCTCGTTGAGATCGGTCAAAAAGCCGTCGCCGATCTTCTCCGCGAAAAAGCCCGTGAGCTCCGTGTTGCAAAGTCCCAGCCAGCGGCGCTGCGTGATGCCGTTGGTAACGTTTTTGAAGCGCTCCGGGTACACGGCGCACCAATCGGCGAACAGGTCGTTTTTGAGGATATCGGAGTGGATTTTCGCCACGCCGTTCACGTAGGTGGCAACGTAGCACGCGAGCCGCGCCATGTGCACGCGGCCGTCGGAGATGATGCGCATGCGATCGACGCGCGCGTCGTCTGCGCCCAAAGCGGAAAGCTCCGAGCGAAGCGTTTCGTCGATGCGCCTTAAAATGGCGCCGATCTCGGGGATGACGCTCGATAAAAGCTCCATATCCCACTTTTCGAGCGCCTCGCCCATGATGGTGTGGTTGGTGTAGCTGAACGTTTCGCGCGCCACGTCGAGCGCCGCCTCAAAATCCATACCCCCCTTCATAAGAAGCCGGATGAGCTCGGGGATGGAAACGGCGGGATGCGTGTCGTTGAGCTGTATGGCGCAATGCGCCGCGAACGCGGAAAAATCCCCGCCGCGCACGCGTACGTAGCGCCTTAAAATATCCTGCAGGGACGCGCTCGAAAGGAAGTACTGCTGCTTGAGCCTCAATCTTTTGCCCGCGTCGGTGCTGTCGTTGGGGTAGAGCACGCGCGTGATATCCTCCACGGAATTTTTCTCCTCGATGGCGCGCGCGTACTCTTGGTCGTTGAACAACGCGAAATCGAACTCCTCGAAGGGCTCGCTCTGCCAAAGGCGCAGCGTGCCGATATTTTTCGTTTTGTAGCCGAGGATGGGCATATCGTAGGGCACCGCGAGCACCTTTTGCCCGGCGAACTCCACCGTTACGGTCTTATCGTCGCGCCGCCTGCTCCACGGGTCGCCAAAGCGCTGCCAGTCGTCCGCCTTTTCCACCTGGAAGCCATCCGCAAAATACTGTTTGAACAGACCGAATTTGTAGCGAAGCCCATAGCCCTCGAGCGGGATACCGCACGTCGCCGCGCTATCCAAAAAACAGGCGGCGAGCCGCCCTAAGCCGCCGTTGCCGAGCGCGTCGTCTTCAATATCCTCCATAGCGTAAAGGTCTGCGCCGCGCGCGCGGAACAACTCGCGAAGCTCCTCGAGCACGCCAAGGCAGTAGAGGTTGTTGAACACCATCCGCCCCATCAGATATTCGGCGGAAAAATAATAAGCGCGCCGCACGCGCTCGTGCGCGCGCCTGCTCTCGCGCCAATCGTTAGCTATTTCAAACATCACGGCCTCGCCGAGCGCGTTGTGAAGCTGAACCGTGCTCGCCTCGTGCAGCTCGAGCTGATAGCGGCTTTCAAGCTCCTGCTCCATACGCTGCATAATGGCGTTGCTAAAGATCATCCGTCCATTCCCCGTTCCTGTAATTAAGGTCGTCACCGAATTGTTATTTTACCATATCGACATTCTGCGCGCAAATCCGTTTTTATCCGCGGCGCTTTGCGCTCGACGCGAAACGGCCCATGTGATATAGTATTCACGAAACCGCCGCGTAGTTGCGCATCTCTTTTGCGGACTCCGTTCCCAAACCAAGCTGCGGGAGGCATAGTTTACAGTATGAGCGAAAAAACGAGCGCCTTGGACTTTTCCAGAGCGTTTCAGGCGCTGGAGCATACCTATTCCGCCTGCATGCAGCGAACGCTTATGAAGTACGGGCTATATCCCGGACAGCCGCAGCTTTTGTTCGCCGTGCGAAGCCTGATTAGGCCCACGCAAAACGAGCTTGCCGCGACGCTTTCCATCAGCAAGGCCTCCGTGGGCGTCTCCTTGAGAAGGCTCGAGAACGCCGGCTTTATCAAGCGCGTGCGCGACAAGGAGGATTCGCGCTGCATCCGCATCCAACTCACCAAAAAGGGCGAGGAGTACGCGCGCTGGTGCGACATCGATTTTGAAATGATCTTCACGACCATGCTCGATGGCTCCAACTTCGACCAGCGCGAGAGCATGCTCGCGGGCTTCAAGCGCATGGATCAAAATTTGAACGAGCTGAAGGTTCGCTTAGAGAAATAGCGTGTATTATAGGCCGGGCGTTTGCCCGGCCGCTTTTCTATCTTCGGGTTAAGTTGGCCCAATTTTCGGAATTATTCTTCAATCATTATCCTCGCGTTCCCCATGTCTTTTGTAGAGCGAATAGGAATAGAGCCGCGGTGCAATGATGAGTAAAGCGATTATCGCTAAAGATAATATGCTCCAAACTAAACTTCCGGGAAACAGAAAAGAGCCGATAAGAAAAACGATTCCTCCGAAAATCCACAGGCGGCTTGCCATCCGGTGCGTTTTGTTCCAATTATCGGCATTGTCAAGCGTCCAAGGCAGCTTTATTCCGATAACATAATTCTGCCTGTTTTTTGGCAGATAGTTGCCGAATAGGATTAAGCTGATGCCCATAAGTACCGAAGCCATCAAGGAAATGGGTATCGCTGCTCCCATAGCAACAAACAATATTATCGGCGTCAAAATCAGCGACAGAAACGGACAGAACCACGAGGTAATTGCGATTACCGCTGTTGAAGCGTTCGCCCGTTTCGGAGCGTTGTGCAAATGAAAATTAACGTATATGTTTATTATCATAAACAGGAGCGGTAGCCCCAAAGCCGCAAAAGCTTTGGAAGCATAATTGTCAGGGCTCCCAGTTACATCCCAATGGATGGCAATTTTTTCAGGTAACTCGTTATAAACGACAAGCGATAAGATGATCGGCAATAAGCAAACAACAGACGACAGTATCATCACGACATGATTATTTTTCGTTTTCATCAAATTTCCCTCCCCTAAACTGAGCTAACCAAAGCATAGCCTCTTCAAAAACCGATGTGTTTAACTCATAATAAATAAAGTTCTTATGCCTCGTTTCAAAAACGAGGCCGGCTTTTTTTAATTGTGATAGGTGATAAGAGATTGTCGCCCCAGTCATATCAAAATGCCGGCAAATATCTCCTGCCGATATTCCGCCTTTTTTTAATATAACAAGAATCTCACGCCTAACGGGGTCAGATAGAGCCCTAAAGGTCTCCGCAAAACTCAACTTAAAACCACCATACTCTATTTAGAATAATTTCTAAATAGAGTATGGCAAAATATGAGTCTTTTGTCAAGCGGCGTTTAGCTAACATTCTAATGCTTTCCCTCTAGCTCCGGCCTCGTGTCGGCTTTATGCTGCACTTTGGCAAGCATAAACTCCGCGTCGGCGGTTTGCAGGCCGCGCATATATGCTAAGATCAACTCGCCGTTTTGCGTTTTATCGGGGTTTTGTTCGTAATCGAAATGGTCTGTTCCTTGCTGATGTGATGCGCGATAAAGCGTGTGGCCGCCCTGCGCTTTCCTGCTTTCGGCATAAAAAAACGGCTGTGCAGGCGTTTGCCCGGCCGCTTTCTAGTCCGCTTTACTGCTGCGTTATCCCAAGCTCCCCGCAGAGATCCTCCTGCATGATCGCCCTTACCCTCTCCTCGCCGTTCGCGCGCCCGAGCGCGTACATGAGCTTGGTCACGGCCGCCTCGGTCGTCATGTCGGAGGCGGAAATGACGCCCGCCTCACGAAGCGTATGGCTGACCGCGTATACGTCCGGCGAGCTTGCTTCATAAAGGCATTGCGAGGTAAGCACCACGGGTATACCGTTTTTTACGAGCTTTTTGATACTTTCCGCGTGATCGCGGCGGAAGTTGTGCACCCCGCCCATGCCGAATGCCTCTACGGCCACGCCCTTCACGTCGCACGTGAGGAGCGTTTCAAGAAGGGCCGGGCTCGTGCCGGGGATGAGCTTGACGAGCGCCACACGCTCGTCGATGGCGTCGAAAAAGCGAAAGGCCCCGCGCGGCCTGTGCGGATAAAGCTCCACATACTCGCCGTTGGCGACCGTGCCCACATAGGGGTAATTGATGGATTCGAACGCGTTGTAGGATGTGGTGCGCGTTTTCACCGCGCGGCAGCCCAGAATGAGCGCGCCGCCGAAGCAGACGTATACGCCGCCCGACATGCTTCGCGCGGCGATAAGCGCCTCGCGAAGGTTCCTTCTGCCGTCCGAATCCGGGTGAATGATGGGCTGCTGCGCGCCCGTGAGCACCACGGGGATGGGGATGTTCACGAGCATGAAGCTCAACATGGACGAGGTGTACGCCATGGTATCCGTGCCATGCGTGATCACGACGCCCTGATACCCTTCCTCCACGCTCTTTTTTACCTCGGCGGCGATGAGGCGCCACTCCTCGGGCTGGATGTTGGAGCTATCCATATTGAATAGATCCACACAGTCCGTATCCGCGCCGATTGTACCCGCGTATTCCAAAAGCTGCGCGGCGTCGAGCGCGGGCATAAGCCCGTTTTCGCCGGGCACGCAGGCGATGGTGCCGCCGGTAGAGATCAATTTGAGCTTGGGCATGATAACCTCCTGCCGCGATTCGGGCGGATATAAAATCCGGCCCTGTATGTTTTAGGAAAGGATTCCCCTTACCGCACGCTCCAGGCGCAAAAGCGCGCTTTCGAGCGCCGTTTGGGGCAGCGCGAGGTTGATGCGCTCGAACCCGCCGCCGCCCGTGCCGAAAATATAGCCCTCGTCAAGCGCCAACAGCGCCTTTTCAAGCATCAGTTCCTCGAGCGCCTTATCGCTTAGCCCAAGGCTTCGCATATCCACCCACGCGAGGTAGGTGCCCTGCGCGGGAATGAGCTTCAGCACGGGCAAACGCTCCTTCAAAAACGCATCCAATTGATTGAAGTTTCCCTCAATGTTCATTAAGAACTCGTCGAGCCATTCGCCGCACGCGGTATAAGCGGCGATGGTGGCCGCGCGCGCAAAGTACGGTATGATATCGGACGACTCGCGCGTGGCGACCGCATCGAACGCGTCGCGGCGCGCCTTGTTCGCGATAAAGATATTCGAGCAGGAAAGGCCGGCGAGGTTAAAGGTTTTGCTGACCGCAGTGCACACCATGCAATGCTCGTCCATTT
The DNA here is from genome assembly GCA_021372675.1 of Eubacteriales bacterium. GTDB lineage: Bacteria > Bacillota > Clostridia > Christensenellales > CAG-138 > UBA7707. Next base: position 23,877 of record JAJFTZ010000078.1, on the reverse strand, counting down.
GGGGCACGGTGGCGAACACCGTGTGCTTGCCGCCGTGGTGAACGATGTCGCAGTGAATCTCATCGGCGATTACGAACACGCCGTATTTTACGCATATCCCGCCGAGGCGCTTAAGCTCCTCCGCCGTCCACACGCGGCCTACGGGGTTGTGGGGGCTGCACAGAACCAGCAGTTTGGGTGCGCTCTTTTTGCAAAGCGCCTCCAAGCCCTCAAAATCCATCTCGTAGCGGCCGTCCTTATAAAGAAGCGGGTTTTCGAGGAGCGTGCGGCCGTTGTTGCGCACGGCGAAGCGAAACGGCGGGTACACGGGCGGCTGTATCACGATGCCGTCGCCCGGCTCCGTAAACGCGCGCACGGCCATGCCGAGCGCCGTCACCACCCCGGCGGTGTTGAACATGCTGTCCCGCTCCGGGGCGTAGGAAAAGCGGCCTTCAAGCCAGCCGCGCACGGCGGAAAAGTACGCGTCGTCCGCGCGGGTGTAACCGTACACGCCGTGCTCCGCCGCCCTTATCACGGCGTTTTGTATGGCGGGCGGGGTTTTATATTCCATATCGGCGATGGTAAGCGGGGTGAAGCCCGCGCTTTTCACCGGCTCCGGCGCCATATCGTGCTTGATGGCGCCCGTATCGGCGCGGTCGATGATGCTTTGAAAATCGTACATTATAAACTGCCTCTTCAATTATGAAATGCTGCGGGACGCTTTTATTATAGTACAGCTTCCTCTTTGATGAAAGTATATTCTCCCCCGATAAAAGCGCGGCGGCTCCTTGCGCGGCCAAAATCTGTGATTTATAATGGATGAAGCAATCTCTACATATGTCGCGTTTTGTTGCCCCATGAAAACTTTGGAGGTAAGTGAATGAAGCTCAATTACAAGCGCACGCTGCTCGTAGGCCTCGCGTTTTTCTCCATCTGCGCGTTTTGGCAGATGTACGACGCGATCGTACCCCTGATCCTTCGCGATACCTTCCATCTTGGCGACACGCTGGGCGGCTTCATCATGTCGATCGACAACATACTCGCCATTTTCATGCTGCCGCTGTTCGGCGCGTTCTCCGATAAAGCGGGCAGACGCATGCCGTTCATCATCCTCGGCACGGTAGCGGCGGTGCTGTTTACGGTGGTGCTTCCCATCACCGTGGCGAACGGCTCGCTCCTTCTGTTTTTCGTCTGCCTCGGCCTTTTGCTTATCGCCATGGCCACCTACCGCTCCCCCGCCGTTGCGCTGATGCCCGACGTAACGCCCAAGCCGCTTCGCAGCAAGGCGAACGCCGTCATCAACCTTATGGGTACGCTCGGCGGCGTATACACGCTTATCGCCACCAAAATCCTCGTCAGGAAGGCGGCCGACGGCGTCCCGCCCGATTATGAGGCGCTGTTCATCTCGGTCGCGGGACTTATGGTCGTAGCGGTGATCTTCCTCGTTTTGACCATCAACGAAAGAAAGCTCGTAGCGGAAATGCGCGGCATCAACTATGGCGTCGATCCCGCGGAGGAGCCGCAGGAAGCGCCGGAGGCCGCCGCGGAAAAGCTGCCCAAGGATATGCTCAAGAGCCTTCTTTTGATCCTGTTCTCCATTTTGTTCTGGTTCATGGGTTATAACGCCGTGACCACCGCATTCACCAAGTACGCCACGCAGGTGTGGCAGCAGGATGTGGGCCAGGCCTCCACCTGCCTTATGATCGCCACCGTCGGCGCGGTGATCTCCTATTTGCCCATCGGCTTTCTCGCCACCAAGGTCGGCCGCAAAAAAACCATACTGTTCGGCATTGCGCTCCTTGCGGCCTGCTTCGCGCTCGGCGGCGTCGTGGCCGAGAGGTTCAGCGCGAGCCTTTACGTGATGTTCGCGCTCGTGGGCGCGGCATGGGCGGCCATCAACGTGAACAGCTATCCCATGGTGGTGGAAATAAGCCGCTATGGCAACATCGGCAAATACACGGGCTATTATTACCTGTTTTCCATGGCCGCGCAGATCATCACCCCCACGCTTTCGGGCTATCTTCTCGAGCATGTGGGATACTATACGCTGTTCCCTTATGCGGCGGTTATGGTGGCGCTTTCCTTCTTCACCATGCTTCCCACCCGCCATGGCGACAGCAAGCCCGCGAAGCTAAGGAGCAAGCTCGAGGCGTTCGACACGCCCGACGGCGACTGAACAAAGCAGACCGAAGGAGGCTATGTTATGAACGAAACCTTAAACGTGATCGCCGAAAGGTACTCCTGCCGCAATTTTAAGCCCGACCCGTTGAGCGGGGAAACCCTGCATGCTATCGCCAAAGCCGCGGTGCAGGCCCCGAGCGGGATGAACCGCCAAGCGTGGCGGGTAATCGTTGTAAAAAACAAGGCCCTGATCGAGGAGATGGATGCCTTAGGCATGGAAAAGCTTAAGGCGTGGGAGGATAAAAGCTTCTACAACAGGATGATGGAGCGCGGCGGCACGCTGTTTTACGGCGCGACGGCCATGGTCGTGATCGCCCTCGACGGGAAGCAGCCCTCCGAGGTGGATTGCGGCATCCTCTGCCAAACCGTGGCGCTTGCGGCGACGTCGCTTGGGATCGCCAACGTCATCTGCGGCTTGGCGCGCGTCGTGTTCGAGGGCGCGCGCGGCGAGGAATTCAAAAAGCGCCTGCATTTCCCCGAAGGCTATACATTCGGCTGCTCGGTGCTCTTAGGCTACGCCAACACAAAAAAGGCGCCGCACGAGCCGGATATGAATAAGATCATCGTTGTGGAGTAATAAAGAGGCGAGCAAACGGGGCGGGATGATAACATCCCGCCCCGTATCCGTTCGTTTACCCTTTTACGCGGCCCTATCTCCCCAGCAGCCCCAGCGCCACGTCGGGATAGTTGGTGATGATGGCGTTGACGTTGGCGTCGATAAGCTCGCGCATGGCGTTTTGGTCGTTGACCGTCCACGCGTTGATGTCCACGCCCGCCTTGCGGCAGCCGGGGATGAGCCCCTCGGCCTTGAGCGCCACGAGGTAATGCGGGTGCACGGCGTTTGCCTTAAGGTAATTGGCGTATACCCACGGGTCAACGAGCCCGTTGCTGTAAAGAAGGCCGATCTTGCAGTTGGGGTCCACCTCGCGAAGCTTCATGAGCACGTAGTGGTTGAAGGAGGAATACAATATCCTCCCCTGCATGCCCATTTCGCGCTCCAGCTCGATAAGCTTATTCCAAATGCCGTAGTAGATCACCACGTCGCATTTGACTTCCACATTGATGGTGACGTTCGTGTTTTTAACGAGCCCATACACCTCGCGAAGCGTGGGGATGCGGGCGTTTTTGAATTTTTCGTTGCCCATCGAGAAGTCGAGCTTTTTAAGCTCCTGACAGGTCATGTCGGCGATCCGGCCCTTAGCGTTGGAGGTGCGATCCACCGTTTCGTCGTGTATGACCATCAGCTTACCGTCGGCGCTTTCGTGCACGTCGAGCTCGATGCCGTCCATACCCATTTCAAGCGCCATCTTGAAGGCGGGGATGGTGTTTTCCGGCGCATATGCGCTCGCTCCCCTGTGCGCCCATATCTTGGTTGCCATGTGCGGTCCCCCTCTTCCATGTTTCGCCATTTTCTGCCATTATAGCACGGAAACGGAAGGCGCGAAAAGGGGGTTTGCATGAAAGAGGCGTTTTTGCAAAAGATAGAATATGAATATAAAGGAAATAGGCGCCGCCTTTTTCATAGGCGGCACGCTGTATGTGATATTGGAGCTTGTTTACCGCCGCCGGAGCCACATTTCCATGTTCCTCGCGGGCGGAGGCGCTTTTTTGCTGCTGCACGCGCTTTTCTCGCGCTACGAAATGCCGCTTTTGCTTAAGCCCTTGGTCGGCATGGCGCTCATCACGGCGGTGGAGTTTATCGCGGGGTACATCGTCAACATAAAATTGAAGCGCGGCGTATGGGATTATTCCAAAGCGCGCTTCAACCTTTACGGGCAAATATGCCTGAAGTTTAGCCTCTTATGGGCGCTTCTCACGCTGCCCGCGGCATTTTTGAGCCACATGCTCTCCATGGTTTTTTAATCGATCTCAAGCATTACCGGGCAATGGTCGCTGCCGAATACCTCGGGGAAAATGGCGCTTTCCTTTACGCGCTCTTTAATGCTTTGGCTCACCACAAAATAGTCGATGCGCCAGCCCACGTTTTTCGCGCGCGCGTTGCCCATGTAGCTCCACCACGTATAGGCGTCCTTCCTATCGGGGTACAGGTGGCGGAAGCTGTCCACGAAGCCGCCCGCGAGAAGCACGGTGAATTTTTCGCGTTCCTCGTCGGTAAAACCGGCGTTGCCGCGGTTCGATTTGGCGTTTTTAATGTCGATTTCCCGGTGCGCCACGTTGAGGTCGCCGCAGAGGATCACGGGTTTTTTTGCGTCGAGGCTTAAAAGGTACGCGCGGAACGCGTCCTCCCACTCCATGCGGAAGGGGAGCCGCGTAAGCTCGCGCTGGGCGTTGGGCGTGTATACGTTTACGAAATAATATTCTTCAAACTCGAGCGTGATCACGCGGCCTTCGCCGTAAAAATACGCTTCGCCCTCCTCGGGGAAATCGAACGCGACGCTCAACGGCTTCACGCGCGTGTAGACCGCCGTACCCGAATATCCCTTTTTGACGGCGCTGTTGAAGTAGCTTTCATACCCCTCGAAGGAAAGGTCGATCTGACCCGGCTGCAGCTTGGTTTCCTGAATGGCCACCACGTCGGCGTCCGCCGCGGCGAAAAAGTCCGCGAAGCCCTTCGCGACGCACGCGCGGAGGCCGTTCACGTTCCACGATACGAATTTCATGCGTTATCCCCCAAATTTCTACAGATAAAACGTGTTGCCCCCTATGAACTCGCGCAAGATGGACGTGGGCGGTATTTCGTTTTCCGCATCCGCATCGACGAAGTAATTCAAAAACTTCACAATGTCGCGCGCCATGGCGTAGTACGGGCTTTCCGGCGGCATGGCCGTCAAAAGCGGGTATACGTATTTTTTCAAGACCGCGATCTCGTACACGAGCGTGGTGTTGAATAGCGCGTTGCCGTTTTCCTGATACGGGAAAATCCATGTTTCCTCGCCGCGCCGGACGCTCGGCCACATGGAAAGCGTTTGCTCCATAGAGGCGTTGCGGGTCTTATAATCGCGCACGAGGCGTCTTAGGAGCCGTACGTCGGTGGTGCGGATGCGGTTATGGTCGTCGAGATTGAGCGTAGTGAGCGCGCTCACGTACACGCGGAAAATATCGGTCGGCTCCACCTTGCTGCTCACAAGTACGGGGTTAAGCCCGTGGATGCCCTCCACGATGAGCGGCTCGTCACTGTGGAGCTTCATGAGCACGTTGTGCGGCGAGCGTTTGCCGGTAGTAAAATCGAACTCCGGCACCTCCACCTGCTCGCCCTGCAATAAAAGCTCGATATCGGATTTAAAACGCTCGATATCGAGCGTGTTGATGTGCTCGAGGTCGCGCTCGCCGTGTTCGTCGAGCGGTATGGCGTCGCGGTCGAGGTAGTAATTGTCGAGAGAGAGCATCACCGGGTTTTGTCCGAGCACCCTAAGCTGCGTGGCGATGCGGTGCGCCGAGGTGGTTTTGCCCGAACTCGACGGCCCCGCCACCATCACCGCGCGCGCCTTCTGGGCCACGATCTTATCCGCGATCTGCGAATAGCTGCGCTCGTGCAGCGCTTCGTTCACGCGGATGAGCTCGCGCACGGTGCCGTTTTCCACATGCGAGTTGAGCTGGTTCACCGAATCGCAGCGCATGAGCTTGCCCCACCTGTCGCTCTGGTGGAACACGTAGGCGAGCTTCGGCATGTCTTTAAAGTCGCTCGGCACGTCGGGCGCGTCGCCGCGCGGCATGAGCATCACCAAGGCGCCCTCGAGGGGCTTGAGGCGGAACACGTCCACATATGCGGTGCAGGGCGCCATTTCGCCGTAGAAATAATCCATATACCCTTCGGCGCTGTACACGTCGAAGTAGCTGAACCTGCGCCAGCGAAGCAACGCCGCCTTGTCCGCCTGCGCGTCCTCCTCGAAATGCCTGACCGCCTCGTTGATGGAAAGGCGTTTTCGCTCGAGCGGCAAAGAAAGGCGCACGAGCCTTCTCATTTCGCTTTCGATATCGAGCACGTCCTGCTCGGTGAGCGCTCCGTTATTGCCCGCCTTCTCGACGGAGATGTAAAGCCCCGGCCCCAAAGAATAGCGCACGTAGACGCGCGCGCCGGGAAAAAGCTTGCGGGCCGCGGTGATGAGCACGAATTCAAGCGTGCGCTCGTACACGCGCCGCCCCATTTCCTCGCCGTAGCGCAGCAGATGGATGTTTACATCCCGAAAGGGCGTGTAACGGAGGCTGAACACCTCGCCGCCGATCTGCGCGGCAAGCGGACGAAGCTTCAGCGAATCGCTGTCAAGCCCTAGTTTCCTTACGGCGTCAAGGATGGTTTCTCCCTGCTCCACGCCGCATACGATGCCGTCGATGGTGAGGTTCATGCTGTTACCTCCTGAATGTTCAATTCCCTGCCTGCGCGGTGTGGAGCCGTGCGTATTCCCCGTTTTGCGCCACGAGCGCGTCGTGCGTGCCGCGTTCCTTTATTATACCGTCGTCGATGACGATTATTTCATCGGCGTTCCTTATGGTGGAAAGCCTGTGGGCGATGACGATGGTGGTCCTGCCCGCGCTCAACCGCTCGAGCGAAGCCGTGATGCGCGCCTCGGTCACGCTGTCGAGCGCGCTCGTGGCCTCGTCCAAAATGAGGATGGGCGGATTTTTGAGGAAGATGCGCGCAATGCTTACCCTTTGCTTCTGCCCGCCCGAAAGCGTGGCGCCGCGCTCGCCCACGACGGTGTCGTAGCCGTCGGGCATGGCCATGATATCGTCGTGTATCTCCGCCGCCTTCGCCGCCGCCACGATCTCCTCGTCGGTCGCGTCGGTGCGGCCGTAGCGGATATTCTCGCGCACGGTATCCGCAAACAGGAACACGTCCTGCTGTACGATGCCGATGTTTTCGCGCACCGAACGCATCGTGACACGCTTAAGGTCCTGCCCGTCGATCCTGACGGCGCCCGCGGAGGGGTCGTAAAAGCGCGGCAGAAGGTGGCTGATGGTGGTTTTTCCGCCGCCCGACGGGCCTACGAGCGCCACGGTATGACCCGGCGTGATCGTTAGGCTCACGTCGCGAAGCACGGTTTGATCCTGGTCGTAGGCGAAGCTAACATGGTCGAACTCGATGCCGCCGCGCACATCCTTAAGCGGATTCGCGCCGGGCGCGTCCTCGATTTCGGGCTCGGTATCCATAAGCTCCTCGAAGCGGCGAAAGCCCGTCATGCCCATCACATACGTTTCCGCGAACATAGCGAGCTTGCGGATGGGCGACGTAAAGGAGGCCACGTACATGGTGAAGATCAAAAGCGCCGTCATATCCATGCGGTTCTTCATGATCATGTAGCCGCCTACGCCCAGCACGACCACCTTGAGGATACTCGTAAAAAACTCGAGCGACGCCATGAACTGGCCCATCACCGTATAGTAGCGCCGGCGCGAACGCACGTAAATGCCGTTGCCGGTGTTGAATTTATCGATCTCGTATTCCTCATTGTTGAACGCCTTCGCCACGCGCATGCCGGAAATGGAGGATTCGATGCTGGCGTTGACGCCCGCGAGCCCCTCCTTGACCTTGCGCGAAGCGTCGTTCATGCGCTTGCGAAGCATTATGGTGACCACGATCATCACCGGCACGGAAACCATCAAAACAAGCGCTAACCGCCACTCGATGGTGAGCATAACGACGAACGCGCCCAAGAAAGTGAGCACGGAAATGAACACGTCCTCGGGGCCGTGATGCGCAAGCTCCGTGATCTCAAACAGGTCGTGCGTGACGCGCGCCATCAGCACGCCCGTGCGCGATTTATCGTAGAAGCGGAACGACAGCTTTTGCAGGTGGGAAAACAGGTCCCGCCGCATATCCGCCTCCATGAGCACGCCGAGATAATGGCCTATGGCCGTCACGACGTATTCGAGCACGGCGCGCGCAGCGTGCGCGATGAAAAAGGCGATCACGACCGCGAAAAACGCCTGAAACTGGCCGTTCGGCAGATATTGCTCGAGCGCGATCTTCGAATACAGCGGATAGACCACATCCACCGCCGCAATGATGAGCGCGCAGGTCATATCGATGATAAAAAGGTGCAGATGCGGCTTATAATACGCCGCGAAACGCGAGAGCTGGGACTTTTTCTTCATGCGACGCTTCTCCAAAAAGATACAGTATTAACTGTTTGATTATACTATAAATCCCGATAAAAAGGGTGGAAATATTGCAAAATTTAAAACAATGGGATTTTTCCCTACAGCCGGTAATAAATCTGATATAATAAGGCGTGCTTGGCAACATAAAGGCATAGGCCAAGCCGGGAGCAGCTTAAACTTATGGAGAAAAGGTCCAACTCGTTTGTTAAGGGCGCGGCGATCCTCGCCGTTGCGGGGCTGATCGTAAAGATCATCGGCGCGTTTTTCCGCATTCCCCTCGCCAACCTCATCGGCGTGGAGGGCATGCGCTATTACGAGATCACCTACCCCTATTATTCGTTCCTTTTAGCCGTTTCGAGCGCGGGCCTCCCCACCGCCATCTCCAAAACCGTGGCGGAGCGCGTCACCTTTCAGGATTATCACGGCGCGCGCGCCGTGTTCAAGGACGCGTTCCTGCTCCTTACGGCCATAGGCGTATCCACCTCCCTCATCATGTTTTTCGGCGCCGAGTCGATCGCGGCGTTTGCCAAGTCCGAAGCGGCTTACCTTTCCTTTCGCGCGCTTGCCCCGTCGCTGCTCCTCGTTTCCATCATGTGCGCGTACCGCGGTTATCTTCAGGGCATGCAGCAGATGACGGGCACCGCCGTATCACAAGTCGCCGAGCAGGTCGGAAAGCTCGCTTTGGGGCTGTACCTCGGCGTAAGGCTTTTGCCGCGGGGGCCTGAATACGCCGCTATGGGCGCGATCATCGGCGTGACGGCGTCGGAGCTTTTGGGGCTCGCGGTGATATGGATTTTCTACATGAGCAAGCGCAAAAGGTTTGCGCGCGCTTTAAAGCGGAGCGAAATGCGCACCTATAAAAACGGCTCGTTTTTGAAGCCGCTCCTCCTCATCGCCATTCCCATCACCATAGGCGCCTCCATCAGCTCGCTCGCGGGCATGGTGGACAGCGCGCTCATCATAAGGCTATTGCTGAAGCTCGGCTTTAGCGAAAGCACCGCGGGCATCGCGTATTCGCTCCTTCGCGCAAACGTGACCACGCTCGTGAACATGCCGGGCGTTTTGACGATGGCGCTCGCGGTGAGCCTCGTGCCCGCCATTTCCGCCTACGTCGCCAAAAAGGACTTTAAGCGCGCCAAAACCGCGGCGCGCCTCGGGATGAAGCTCGCGCTCATCATAGGGCTTCCGTGCGCGACGGGCCTTTTCGTGCTGAGCGAGCCCGTGCTCCTTCTTTTGTACCCCTCGCTCACGGGCGGCCAGTTGAGCCTCGCCTCGGAGCTTCTTAAAACCGCGTCGGTAGGCGTGATCTTCCTCTCCCTCGTACAGTCCATGACGGGCGTGATACAGGGCCTCGGCAAGCCCAACGCCCCCGTTTTCAACCTATTCGTCGGCTTCGTGCTCAAGGTCGTAACCATGCTGGTTTTGATGAACCTTCCCGGCATCAACATACAGGGCGCGGCGGTCTCCACCGTGGTGTGCTATGCGTTCGCGGGCATTGCGGATACGGTGTACACCGTGCGGAAAACCGGGATGCGCCTCAACATTTTTGACGTGTTCGCAAAGCCCGCTTTGGCCTCGCTCGCGATGGGCATTGCGGCAAGCGCGAGCTACGGCCTTTTGAAGGGCGCGGGCCGCCACACGCTGGCGACGGTGGGCGCCATCGGCATCGCCGTGCTCGTATACGCGGCGCTCATGCTGGCCTTTAAAATGTTCTCCGAGGACGAGCTCGAAATGATCCCCGGCGGCCGCAAGCTGCAAAGCCTTATCAACCGCTTCGGCAGGCGCGCCAAATAGCCTATTGTTTTTGGGAAGGAACAGCCATGTACACCATCACCATCGCTCCCCTAAGCGTTCCGGGCTTCCTCACGGAGGCTTCGCGCGCGGCGATCCTCGGCGCAAAAAAGCTTTTTTTACAAACGGCGCAGCATGCGGGCGCGCAATGGCTCATCGACGAGGGGTTTCCCTTCGTTTCCATGGACGACCTTTACGAGACGAGCGCGGATTTTGACGAGCTGAACCTAAGCGTTGCCAAGCGGCTCCTATGCGGCGAAAACGCCGTGTACGCCGTTTTGGGCCGCGGCGCGGGACAAGCGTTTTTGTCGCTCCTTCGCTTGAAGGCCGAAAAGGAGAATGCGCGCATAAATTGCCTCCCGGGCGTGGGCTTCGCGGAGGCGGCCTTGAGCGCGCTCCCCATGGGCGAAGGCGCGTTCGACACCTATACCGTTTGCGCGGCGAACGCGCTCAAAAAGGATCTCGACCCCCGCCGCGCGCTCTGCGTGGAGCAGATGGATACCGCTGTTCGCGCGGGAGAGGTAAAGCTTATTTTGAGCGACTTCTATCCTGACGAGGCACCCGTATGGCTTTGCGCGCTCGATGAAAAAGGCGCGTACCGTGCCCGCAGGCTTGCTTTATACGAGCTGGACAGGCAAAAGACCTATGCGGCCGATACGGTCGTTATCGTGCCCCCCGTGCGTTTCGAAGCGCTCGAGCGCTATGGGCTCGACGAGCTTTGCGCTGTGCTCGAGCGGCTGCGCGGGCCAGGCGGCTGCCCGTGGGATGCGGAGCAGACGCACGGCTCGATCCGTCTGAGCGCGGTGGAGGAAGCTTACGAGGTCGTGGACGCCATCGATAAAAACGACGATGCGGCGCTCTGCGAGGAGCTTGGCGACCTGCTCATGCAGGTGACCTTCCACGCGCGCCTCGGCGAAGAGCGCGCCGCGTTTTCCATGCGAGACATCACCACGGGCATCGTGCAAAAGCTCGTCTACCGCCACCCGCACGTGTTCGCGCACACGAGCGTACTGGGCTCCGGCGAGGTGCTGAAAAACTGGGAAAAGCTCAAGAGCGCGGAAAAGGGCTTCGATACGGTCGCAAGCGCCATGGAGGCCGTGCCGCGCGCCTTCCCGAGCCTGATGCGCGGCGTGAAGGTGCAAAAAAAAGCCGCGAACGTAGGGTTCGATTGGAATAATGCCGCGGAGGCGCTGCGCAAAATATACGAGGAGGCGGACGAGCTTAACGCCGCCATCGCGAACGGCGAAAGCGCGGAGCGGCTCCGGGAGGAAATGGGCGACCTGCTGTTTTCCGCGGTCAACGTGGCGAGGCTTTTGAAGCTCGACCCGGAAGACGCGCTCGCCGCGGCCGTGGACAAGTTTCTCGACCGCTTCAAGCGCATGGAAAAGCGCATTTTGGAGGACGGAAAACGCCTCGAGGCCATGACCCTTTCCGAAATGGACGCTTATTGGGAAAAAATCAAAAAATAAATCCCTCAAACCCGGGAAAAGGCTGAAAAAGTGCTTGTATCTCAGGGAAAAGGCTGGTAAAATAATGAACGAACTTAAGAACGTAGCTTCTTAAAATGCTAGGAGGATAGGATTCATGAACAAAACCGAATTGATCGCGGCAGTGGCCGAAAAGAGCGCTCTCTCCAAGAAGGATGCCGAAAAGGCAGTCGCCGCAACCCTGAGCGCCATCACCGACGCTCTCAAGCAGAGCGAAAAGGTTCAGTTGGTCGGCTTCGGCGTGTTCGAAGTTCGCGAGCGCCCCGCCCATAAGGGCCACAACCCCATGACCGGCAAGGAAATCGAAATCGCTGCCAGCAAGGCCCCCGCTTTCAAGGCAGGTAAGGCGCTTAAAGACGCGATCAACTAATTCCATGTTTGTCAAAAATAACTCCGAACCGCAGGTTCGGGGTTTTTTTCTTGTCAAAAAAGTGGATAGCCACTTTTTTGAAAGTTACAGGAATAGCCTGTGCGGTTGCATACCCTTCGGGCACTACGGATGTCGCCTACGGCGACAAATCAAGGTTGCGGTCGGCGATTCCTGCAAAGAAAGCCTTGCTACGCAAGGCTTTTCGCTCGCGCCGCACATGTCACCGCTCGCGAACTTAACCTCCGGGGGGCGAAGCCGCGCGCTGCCAGTGGCAGAAGGAGCGAGGCGGAAGCCCAGTGAGCAAAGAAGTAACGCGACCGTAAGGGAGCGGAACGACTATTGCGAACTGCGAGAGGCCCCCGAACCCCCAGAGTTTTCTTGTGCTTCTAATTGCGTTGCGGTTGTGTTTTAATGGAACAGATGCACCTTGCGGTGATGCCCTCGAGCCGCCCCTCGGGGCCCAAATGCTCCGGCGTGGTCGCCTTAACGCTTACGAGCGAGGTATCAACGCCGAGCGCACGAGCGATCCGCGTGCGCATTTCACCGATGTAAGGCGCAAGCCTCGGCTCCTGCGCGACGACCGTGGCGTCGATATTCGCCACGCGGTAGCCCGCGCGGGAGAGGAGCGCCGCCGTATGCTCGAGTAGGATAAGTGACGATATGCCCTTGTAGCTCTCGTCCGTATCCGGGAAATGGCGGCCGATGTCGCCGAGCGCCGCCGCGCCCAAAAGCGCGTCGATGACGGCGTGCGTCAGCGCGTCCGCGTCCGAATGGCCCATAAGGCCGAGCTTGCAGGGTATTTCCACGCCGCCCAAAACGAGCGCGCGGTTTTCCATGAGCCTGTGCGTATCCTCCCCGTAGCCTACCCGAATCAACGCGCCGAGCGCCGCCTCGAACATAGGCATGTCCGACGGATACGTGAGCTTCTGGTTTAGGATGCTTCCTTCGGTAAACACGCCGGTGTACCCCATCCTTTCGTACAGCGCGAGGTCGTCCGTGGCCTCGAAGCCCTCCGTGACAGCCCTCTCATACGCTTCCATGATGCGGTCGTAGCGAAAGCTCTGCGGCGTCTGCGCGAGCGTCACGCGGCTCCTGTCGATCACGCCCGCGCCCGCAAGGCGCACCGTATCGCGCGCGGGGATACCTGCCACGCCGCTGCCGCAGGCCGCGGCGCTTTTGATGCTATTCGCGATCACCATAGGCGAAACGAGGCAGCGCGCCGCGTCGTGGATGGATACGATCTGAGCGCCTTGTAGCTCCTTGAGCGCGTTGTAGACCGACTGCGCGCGCGTAGCGCCGCCCTCTACGATTACCACGCGCTCGCCGTAGCGCGCCCTGAGGCTTTCCCCCTGCGCGCGCGTAGCGGGGCCAACCGCGACGGCCATTTTATAAAGCTCCCTCTCCGCCGAGAAAAACGCTTCCGCGCAGAGCGCGAGCGGCGTTTGCCCGCCGAAGGAGAAAAGGAGCTTGTTTTCACCCATGCGTTCCGAGCTTCCGGCCGCAAGCAGCACACATGCGACGTTCACGCCTAGCCCTCCCGTATCACTTCGTACATATCGGAGGCGTCCGCCTTAGTGGCGGTCTCGCGCACGCTCAGCACCCTTGCGTACAGGTGCTTGCCGCCCATCAGGATATCGAGCACATCCCCCTCCTTCACCTCGGCGGAGGGCTTTGCATCTTTGTCGTTGATCCTCACGCGGCCGAGCGAGCACACCTCGTTCGCCACGGTGCGCCGCTTGATGATGCGCGACACCTTTAGGTATTTGTCGAGTCTCATATCGTATCCTCCATTTTTTGAGGCTGCGTTTTCCCTTATTTTACAATGACCCGCAAATAAAAGAAAGTCTGAGGGTAACTTTTCGGGAAAAGCTGTCCTCAGACTTATTCTTACACCGCTATCCTTATCCGACCGCGATCGTGCTCACGAGCGCGATCAGCTCCTTGTCGAACACAACGCTGTCGTCGGCCTTCCACGCCTCCAGGAGCGTATTCCACTCCTCGTCCTTCTTGTCCTCGAGCACGGTGGGGCGGATTTCCTCCTTCACCTCGTCGAAAGGCCGTATGCCGGGCGTTTCATCTCCCACATAGCAAAGGATGTGGTAGCCGTCGTCATCCTCGAACACGGCGGAATAACCGCCTGCGGCAAGGCCCTTGAACGCTTCGATTACGGCGTTGGACCAAGTGCTGTTGCTTTCTGCGTTTAAAAGCGCGCCCTTCTCACGGAAGATTTCGTTTTCCGTAAATTTCTCGTTTACGGTGTACTTCTCAAGCACCTCGCGAAACGCCGCGCCGCCCTGAAGCTCCGCATACGCCGCCTCGACGGCGGCCTTCGCGTCCTTCACATATTCGCTGTGCGCGGCGTCGGTCTCCGTCTTGAGCGTGCCGTACTCCGCGAGGATTTCCGCGAGGCGCGCGGCGCTATCGTTTGTGCCGCCAAGCGCGTCGTTGAAGGAAAGCTTGCCGTATTCGGCCTGAAGATCATTCATGCGGGAAACCTTCTCGTCGTAATCTTCGGGCAGCGTGCCGGTGGGCGCTACGAGGATATCCATCACGCGGGCGTAGCCTTGGGGCACGTACAGCACGGGGCTCGCGCCCTCGACGCCGAGCTCGAAGCTTTCCCGGTCGTCCAGATAATAGGCCGGGTTGGCGTCGTAATCGGAGGTCTGCGAGATGAGAGCGTTGTCGTACCACGTTTGAAGGTAATCGTCCTCCGCGACGACGGTGCTCAGCACCTTTTCCTTAAGAAGGTCGCCGAGGTACTGCTCGGTGATGAGCTGCTTCATCCAATCCATGTATTCGTCGTAGGTCATGTCCTTGCCGGTGTAGTACGACGCATCCTCCACGATCAGCTCCCTGATGCGCGCCTCCACGTCGATCGACGCATCGGCCTCGGCATCCTCTTCCGCGAGGGAACGGTAATACTCGTCGTAGCTTTGGAGCATTTCGTCGATCTTCGCCTGAAGCGCCGCCTGTTGCTCCGCGGTCAGCTCGCCGAAGCCCTGCTGCTTCGCCTGATAGGCGATGATGGGCGACTCCGCATAGTAATCGACGATCTCCTGCACGGCGCTGTCCACATAGCCCGCGTCCGCGAGGGTGATGCCGTTGGACTGATAGAACTGGCTCCAGTAATTCTGGTATTCGAGCTTAAGGTCGCCCCAGGTCAAAGCCACCTCGCCGCCCACGGTCACCACGGGGGTGTCGTCCGCGACGGCATCCGCGGTCTGCTCGTCCGCCGGCGCGTTTGTTTTGTCATCCGTGAGGCTGCAGCCCGCGAACAGGCCGAGCACCATGAGCGCCGCGAGAAGCACCGGTAAAACTTTTTTCATAACAATCTCCCAACTGTATTCTTTCATGCGTACATGCTCATTTATTATATCACGCTCAACCCCCGATGCAATCGCGGAGGCTGTAAACAAACTGTGGCAAATCGCGGCAAAGTATCGCCGCCTCCGCGTTTCTGCGGCGGATCGCGACGATGGGCTCCTCGCCGTTTATGAGCTGCGCGCCCTGCGTTTTTTGTATGAGCCCCATAAGTTTATTTAAATCCATGGGAGCTTGCGCGTCGAGCGTGAGCCGCGCCTCCCCCTCCTTCACGCTGAGCTTCGTGACGTACGCCTTGGAAGCGTCGGACTTGAGCTTCGCGATAAAAAGAAGGTTCTGCGCCATCTGCGGTATTTCGCCGTAGCGGTCGATCAGCTCATCCTGCACGTCGAGCACGTCGTCGTCGGTCTCCACAAGCGCGATGCGCTTATACATGTTGAGCCTGTCTGCCTCGCGGGCGATATACGAATGCGGCAGCGACGCGGGGATGGGTATTTCCACGGCGGTCTCCACCTCGCGCTTCTCGGGCTCTCCCTTGGCCTCGCGCACGGCGTCGCCGATGAGCTTGCAGTAAAGGTCGTAGCCCACCGCCGCCATGTGCCCGTGCTGCTCGGGGCCTAAAAGGTTCCCCGCGCCGCGAATTTCAAGGTCCTTCATGGCGATCTTGAAGCCGGAGCCGAACTGCGTGAACTCGCGTATGGCGCTCAAACGCTTTTCCGCCACCTCGCTCAAAACCTTGTTGCGGCGAAACGTAAGGTACGCGTAACCGAGCCGCGCGCCGCGCCCCACGCGCCCGCGCAGCTGGTAAAGCTGCGAAAGCCCCATGTGATCGGCGTCGTACACGATGATGGTGTTCACGTTTTGTATATCGAGCCCGCTTTCGATGATGGTGCTGCAAAGCAAAACGTCGTATTGCTGATCCAGAAAATCCACCATCGTCTTTTCGAGCGTTCGCTCGCTCATCTGTCCGTGCGCGTAGGCGATGCGCGCCTGCGGCACGAGCGACCTTAAATACTCCGCAAACTGCTCCATGTTCCTGACGCGGTTGTATACGAAATACGTCTGCCCGCCTCGCGTAAGCTCCTTGAGGATCGCCTCGCGCACGACGGCGTCGTTATACTCCATCACGTAGGTCTGCACGGGGTAGCGCTGCTCGGGCGGCGTTTCGATCACGCTCATGTCGCGTATACCCGTCATAGACATGTGGAGCGTGCGCGGTATGGGCGTGGCCGAAAGTGTCAGCACGTCCACACTCGCCTTGAGGTTTTTGATCTGCTCCTTATGCCCCACGCCGAAGCGCTGCTCCTCGTCCACGACGAGAAGCCCCAAGTCCTTGAACTTTACGCTTCCGGAAAGGAGCTTATGGGTGCCGACCACCACGTCTACCGAGCCGTTCTCTATTTTTCTGAGCGTCGCCTTTTCCTCGGACGGGTTCAGGAAGCGCGAAAGGAGCGCCACCTGCACGGGAAAGCCCGCAAACCTTGCGGCGAGCGTATTGAAATGCTGCTGTGCGAGGATGGTCGTGGGCACTAAAAGCGCCGTCTGCTTGCTGTCCATCACCGCCTTGAACGCGGCGCGAAGCGCGACCTCGGTTTTTCCGTAGCCCACGTCGCCGCAGAGGAGGCGATCCATCACCCGCTCGCTTTCCATATCCCGCTTAATCTCGGCGATGGCGGTGAGCTGATCGGGAGTCTCCTCGTAGGGGAAGTTTTCCTCGAGGCGCTTTTGCCACGGCGAATCGGGCGAAAAGCGAAAGCCCTTTCTTTTGGAGCGCTCGCCGTAGAGCTTCACGAGGTCGAACGCGAGCTTCTTCACGCTTTCGCGCGTGCGGCTCACGGTCTTTTGCCATTCGCCGCTCCCCAGGCGCGAGAGCTTTTGCGCCCCCTCGTCGCCGCCGATGTACTTCTGCACGCGGTCGAGCTGATCGGTGGGGATGTAGAGCTTGTCGCCGCCCGCGTAGGCAAGGTGCAGATAATCGCGCTCCACGTCGCCAACGCGGAGCGTCTGCACGCCCACGAAGCGTCCGATGCCGTGCGTTTCGTGCACCACGAGGTCGCCCACGCCAAGCTCCGAAAACGCAAGCTGCGGGCGCTTGCGCTTCGCCGCCGCGGCACGCTTGGGCGTTTCGCCGTAAAGCTCCGCCTCGCTTATGACGTTGAGCTTAAGCTCCGGGTAGGAAAAGCCCTTTTCGAGCGATTCGCCGACGATCAGAAATTCGCCCGGCACGAGCTCGCGCTTGAGGCTTTCCGTACCCGGCGAGAACACGCCCAAGTCCATAAGCCTATCCTGCAAGCGCTTGTAGTGCGCGCCCGCGTAGATCACGACGGTCTCCGAATTCCTCCGCCAGGCGTTGATATCGTCCCTTAAAATTTCTTCGCCGCCCAGATACTTCGTGGCGGGCCGCGTTTCAAAGCGGAACAGCCCCTTGGGCGCTATGGGCGCGAAGGTACGCGTGAACGCGAAAAGCATGGCCGTGCGCGGGGTGTCGAGCCGCTTGAGCACGGTTTGCGGCAGGGACAGTAGCTCCGCCTGCTCGGGCTCGATGGCCTTCGCCATAAGGAGAAGCCCCGCGTTTTCGATGAATTCATCGTAAACGGCCTTTGCGTTTTCCTCCACGCGCGGCGGCTCGTCGAGCAAGATACAAGCGCCGTTCGGGAAATAATCGAGGAGCGTCGTTTCCCCCTTGTAGAAGAAGGGCAAAAGCGCCTCCGCGCCGCGCGGCGTGCCGCCTGAGCGGAGCGCCTCACATTCCTCGCCGAAGCCCTCGCGGCTTGAAAGCGCCTTCAAGGCGCGCGCCCGCGCTGCCGCGTCGAGCGGCACCTCGCCCGCCGGCGGGAGCAGCACGCTTTCCACATTTTTAAGCGAGCGCTGCGTGAGCGGATCGTACTCGCGCATGGTGTCGATCTCGTCGTCGAAAAATTCTATGCGCACGGGGTTTTCCAAGGTAAGCGGGAAAACGTCCACATAGCCACCCCGCATGGCGGCCTGCCCCTTACCCTCGCACAGCTCCACGCGCTCGTAGCCGAACTCCACGAGCCTTTTTATAAGCTCGCGCGGCTCCAGGCGCTGCCCGGCCTTAAGCGTTTCGGACGCCTCCGCCATCGCCTCAGGCGGCGCGAGCCGCTGCAAAAGCGCCTCTGCCGAGGTCACGACGGCCATGCGTTTTCCTTCGCAAAGCGAGTAAAGCACCCCCACCCTGCGCGCGGATAAACCGCTCGACGCCGTAAAGCCCTTGGCGGAAAGCGGAAGCTCGCGCGCCGGGAAGTGATAGACGCTATCCGTATAAGCATTCATTTCCGCGCAAAGCTTCGCCGCGGAGCTTTCGTTTGCGGTCACAAAGAGCATGCTCCTATTTAAGCCGCGATAGAGCGCCGCGGCCATATGCGCCTTGTGCGCCTCGCCGAGCCCAAAAACGCTGAACGCGCCCTCTCCCTTTAAGAGCGCGCCATGTAGCCTTTCATATTCCGCATAGCCCTTCAGGGCGGATAAAAGCGGGTGCCTTTCAGTTGTCATCGGTACGCTCCGCTTCCTCCCCCATTTTTTCCTTCTTTTCCTTCTTCGGCCTTATGTTATAAAGCTCCTGCGCCTTATTGAGCTCGCCGACGACGATGAGCTGCACGGCATCCGCAGCTTTGGCGATCGCCTCCGCAAGCTCCGCGGCCTCCTCCTTACCGGGCGCGCCGAGCACATGGCCCACGATGTTTTCCGTTTCCCCCGCACGGCCTATCCCCACGCGCACGCGCGGAAAATCGTCGTACCCGAGGCTGTAGATCACGCTTTTCATGCCGTTGTGCGTGCCGGAGCTGCCGAGAGCGCGCACGCGGACGGCGCCGAGCGGGAGATCGATATCGTCGTACACGACGATAAGCTCGCCGTGGGCGCATTTATAGAAATTCATAAGCTCCATCACCGAAAAGCCCGAGTTGTTCATATAGGTTTCGGGCTTCGCGAGAAGCACCTTTTGGCCGCGTATCTGCCCCTCGCCGAACACGGCCTTGAAGTTATGCCGCCTGATGTCGATGTTGAAGCGGTCGGAAAGCACATCGAGCGTCATATAGCCGATGTTATGGCGCGTCCGCGCGTATTCCGACCCCGGATTCCCCAAGCCTACTACGATAAACATAACCGCCTCCGCGCGTTCCACGCGCATTTGCCCTCATGTATGGAACATGGGGGTCGCTTCGTTGATTATAGCCTTAACACGTAGATTTTACAACACCCGTAGGGTGTTTTTTGCATAGAAAAAGGGGCGCGATTTATATCATCGCGCCCCGAAATGGCTTTAAGATGATTAATATTCCGGCTCGATGAGGCCGTAGTTGCCATCCTTGCGCTGGTAGATCACGTTGACCTGCCCGGTGTCGCCGTTGGTGAACATGTAGAAGGAATGGCCCAAAAGCTCCATCTGCAGCATCGCCTCGTCCACCGTCATGGGCTTAAGGCTGAAATGCTTCACCTTCACCACGCGCTTTTCTTCGATCTCCTCGCCGTCGTCCGCCTGCTCTATAAGCTCCGGACCGCAAAGCTTGAACGCGCCGGCGCGGAGGTTCTTTTCGAGCTTGGTGCGGTAGCGGACGATCTGCTTTTCGAGCTTGTCGAGCACACGGTCGATGGATTCGTACATATCGCCCGTGACCTCTTCGCCGCGGATGATGCCGCCGGGGTAGGGTATCGTGACCTCTACGATGTGGCGGTAGCGCTCCACGGACATGGCGACATGCGCTTCGGTATTTTCCGGGAAGTACTTGTCGAGTTTTTGAACCTTGTCGGTCGCAAGCTTGCGGAGATGGTCGGAGATTTCGATGTTTTTGCCGATGATCGAGATACGCATCGTTTTATTCCCCTTTCACGCGCCGCTTGACGCGGCGCCTTGCCTATTTGCTTTGTTCTTCAAGGATAGCATAAAATCCTTTAGGAATCGCGTTATTTTTGTGAACTGTTAAGGGCAAAAGAAAGCTCAGTTTTTCTTCCCGCGCCGCGTGCAATCGGCTCCGCAGCCCGAACAGCCGTCGCGGCCGCCGCCGGAGCAGCCGCAGCCCTTTTTGGAGTTTTTGAACGCGCGCACGAGGCAGAAAACGCTCCATGCAACGATGATTGCCGCGATCAGGTAAAACAAAACGTCCATCAGAAAAACAGCCCTCCGATCCAATATACGGCAAGCGACGCGACGTAGGCGAGCGCAATTTGGTAAATAACAGCGAGCGTGGTGTAGGCGCGGCTTTCAAGCTCGCGCCGCATCGTGGCGACCGCGGCCATGCAGGGCGGATAAAGCAGCACGAATACGAGAAAGGCGAGCGCGCTCCGCGGCGAAAACGTGGCGGAAAGCGCCGTGCGCACCACCGTATCCCCCGCGGCGGCGGAAAAGCCGTAAAACATGGCGAGCGCCGAAACCACCGCCTCCTTCGCCACGAAACCCGTGATGAGCGCCACCGCCACCTGCCACGCGCCCATGCCCATGGGCGTGAACGCGGGCGCAATAAGCCCGCCGAGCTTGCCTAAAATGCTGTTCGCGGGCGTTTCCACCATGGCAAACGAAAGGTCGAAGCTCTGCAAAAACCACAGTAGAACGCTCATCGCCAAAATGATGGTACCCGCCTTTTCCAAAAAGTGCCCGACGCGCTCGCCCACATGCAGCAGCGTGTTTTTGAGCGTCGGCACCCGGTAGGGCGGAAGCTCGATCAAAAACGGCGCGTCCTTCCCCTTGAACAGCGAGTCCTTAAACAAAAGCCCCGAAAGTATGCCTAAAACGACGCCCAAAATGTACAGCCCGAAGATCACGAGCACGCTTCCCTTAGCGAAGAACGCGCCCGCGAGAAGCCCATAGACGGGGAGTTTGGCGGAGCAGCTCATAAAGGGCACCAACAGTATGGTCATGCGCTTATCCTTCATGTTCTCCATGGTGCGCGCGCCCATCGACGCGGGCACCGTGCAGCCAAAGCCCATGAGGAGCGGTATGAAGCTTTTGCCGCTCAGCCCGAAGCGGCGCATGGGCTTATCCATGATAAACGCGATGCGGCTCATATAGCCGCTGTCCTCCAAAATGGAGAGACACAAAAATAAAAGCGCGATCTGCGGCAAAAAGGTGAGTACGCTGCCCACGCCCATGATGATGCCGTCGCAAATGAGGCTGACAAACCACGCGCCCGCCCTCGCGGCCTCCAAAGCGCCCCGCACATACGGACTCACGAACGCGTCAAAGAGCGCGCCCATGCCGTCTGACAGCCATGCGCCGAGCGTGGAGAAGGTGAACGCGAAAATAAGGAGCATGATAAGCAAAAAAAGCGGCATAGCAAGGTATTTGTGGGTGAGCACCGCGTCGATCCTCGACGAGCGG
Organism: Eubacteriales bacterium; assembly: GCA_021372675.1. Taxonomy (GTDB): domain Bacteria; phylum Bacillota; class Clostridia; order Christensenellales; family CAG-138; genus UBA7707. Next base: position 2,354 of record JAJFTZ010000078.1, on the reverse strand, counting down.
TTACCGCCCTCCTTCCGCGGCGCGCGCTTCAAGGCGACCGCGCACACCCGCTCGATATAGCGGTAGCGGCTGTCGGCCACCATGGTTTCGTTATCCCCGAGAGGGCTTGTAACGCCGTAGCTTTTTACAATAGAATCGACCTGTTTTTTTATGCCGTCGGGCAAAGCGAGCGCCTTTTTTACGATCTCGTCGCCCTCCAAAAGCTTAATCTCCGCCCAGTGCAGGGGGATGTCCGCCTTTTTCGCGTAGGTCTCCACGAGCGCGCCGATGCGATGGTGCTCAATGTGCGTCAAATCGTCGTACACGTCGTCCGGCTCGATCTTGAAGCCCTCGTGAAGCTGCGTATGCACCGCGAGCAGAAGCTTTTGCGCCCCCTCCACAAGTTCATTGACCCCTTCACCCGTGCGGGCGCTGATGGGCACCACGGGGATGCCAAGCTCCAGCGAAAGCCGTTTGCAGTCGATATGGTCGCCGTTTTTCTGCACCTCGTCCATCATGTTGAGCGCGATGATCATGGGGCGCTCGAGCTCAAGTAGCTGCACCGTGAGGTACAGGTTGCGCTCAAGATTGGTGCCGTCCACGATGTTGATGATGGCGTCGGGCTTTTCTTCTATGATAAAATCGCGCGCGATCAGCTCCTCCATGGAGTGGGGCGAAAGCGAGTAGATGCCCGGCAGGTCTACGAGCGTCATCTCGTGCCCGAGCGTATTCAATTCCGCCTTGCTTCCCTTGAAGCCTGTTTTTACTTTACCCTCTTTTTTCTCAACCGTCACGCCCGGCCAGTTGCCCACGTATTCGCGGCTGCCGGTCATGGCGTTAAAAAGCGTGGTCTTGCCGGAGTTGGGATTGCCTACGAGCGCGAGCCGCACGGGCTGGTTATCCACTTTTTGCTTTTTGATAAACGCCGCGCCGTCAAAGGAGGGGCCGTCGTCGAGGATGAAGCCCGTAAGCATGGCGGCGCGCTCATGCTCGCCGCGGTCGGCATCGCTTTTATGGTTCATCTCGTGCAGAAGCTCGCGTCCGCGAAGCTCCTGCTCCCGCTTCGTCAAAACGAGCTCCTTTTGCAGCCGCTCCCGCTCGTTATCGTGCATAAGCGCGATGCGAAGCGCCTCGTCGCGCCTTAAAGAAAGCTCATAGCCGCGCAGGGAAAGCTCGATGGGGTCCCCCATAGGCGCAAGCTTCACGACCGCAACCTCGGTGCCGGGCGTGATGCCCATATCCACGATCCGCCGCTTGATGCGCGCGTCCGCGGCGTCCACGGAATACACGTACCCCTTTTGCCCTGCCGCAAGCTCGGCAAGCGTTTTTCTCTGCATCTGTAGCATCCTCCGAAAGTAGACCAGCATCGACGGTTAGCATTAGCTAACCAAAAATATTATAACACTCGGATTTTTGATGTCAACCATACGTATTCATGCTATAATGATATCGTTCCTTCCTTGCGGTTATGCCGTATATTTTCTTTATCATACATTGCCGAGGTGACGCTGTGCAGCTATACATCGTGGACGCCTTTTCGCAATCCTTATTCGGCGGGAATCCCGCGGGCGTTGTCCTGACGGAAGCGCCGCTTCCCGAGCGCTACATGCGCTACCTCGCGGCGGAGCTTCGCTACAGCGAAACAGCCTTCGTGCTCTACGAAGGCGGTTCTTTTTCCGCGCGCTATTTTACGCCCACCGACGAGGTATCCCTTTGCGGGCACGCCACCATCGCGGCTTTCACCGCGCTTCGCCATGCCGGCATCGTGCGGCCCGGCGCCGCGTACGACATGAAAACAAATGCGGGGTTACTTCGCATCGACGTGCTCGCCGACAGCGTGTGGATGGATATGGCCGCGCCTGTGAGCCTTTCCAAGATCGGCGCGCGCGATCTTAACGCCCTCTACGAGGCGTTGGACTTACGCGCCGCGGACATGCCGAAGCTCCCCGCGGAGATCATCTCCTCGGGCCTGCCGGACATCATGCTCCCCGTGAGCGACCGCGAAACGCTCAACGACATCGTGCCCGATTTTAAAACCATCGCCGAGCTTTCTCTCAAGCACAGCGTGGTGGGCCTTCATGTGTTCGCCCTCGGCGGCGACGGCGTGCGCGCCTACTGCCGCAACTTCGCGCCCGTTTACGGCATCGACGAGGAGGCCGCCACGGGCACCTCCAACGGCGCGCTCACCTACTATTTGTACCGGCACGGCTTTTTGGAGACCGATACGGTGAACCGCTTCGTACAGGGCGAGGCCATGCAGCGGCCCTCCTCCGTGCTGACGACGCTCGTCCACCGCGGCGATACCCCGGTGGTGCGCGTGGGCGGCAGCGGGGCAATCCTTTCGTGCGGAGAGCTTTTTACATAGGCGAAAAAAA